>JBEARB010000071.1:0-9076 GCA_041163625.1 Pseudomonadota bacterium
TCTCGAGCATCGCTTCGCCAAGGAAGAGATCTTGGCGCTCTACTTCAACATCATCGAGTTCGGCCCGCTGATCTACGGCATCCGGGCGGCGAGCACGCACTACTTCAATCGTGACCCAAACGCGCTCACGCCGCTGCAGGCGATCTGGCTCGGCTCGATCATCCCCAACCCGCGCGGGCACTACCATCACTTCACCAAGGGAGCGGTGAGCGACGGCTGGCGCAAGACGCTCTGTTGGATCGGCGACGTGATGCTCAAACGCGAGAAGATCACCGCCGAGCAACGCGCTCGCTTGGGCACCTGCAACGTCGTCTTCGGGAGCGGCTCGGACGGCAGCGAAGTGGTCGATACACCGACGCTGGTGCCGGACGGCGGAATCGACGCCGACATGCTCCTCGAGAACGATGGACGACTACCCGGCGCGTCCCCACGCCCCCCGGTCGCCCCGGCCCCGCCCCGCCCCGACGGCCGCAAACTCGGACCCGACGGCGGGCTCCCGGCCGACTGACCGAGTCCCTCAGCCGTCGCCGCTTTGCGCTTCGGCCCGCCGGATCACGTCGTGCAGCGTCAGCGCACGCTCGGTGCCGGCGGAGCCCTGCGGCGGCTGCGCCCAGGTCTCTGGCACGGGGATCAGGTCCGGTCCCCACCATGCCTCGGGCAGATCGTCGGGATGCGTTCCCTCGACGATGAAGTTGTAGAGCGGTCCGCCGAAGTTGGCCTTCACCTCGGCACCGAACCGCCACTCCCACGGATCTTCCATCAGCAGGCGTCGGAAGCTCGTCCGCACCGTCGCCATCATCCGTTCGGACCAGATCTCGACGGGCTCGACCTTCGGCGCTCGCGGGTTGCGCGCCTCGGTGACCAACTGGTCGGCGTCCGAATGCGTGCGCGTCGTCCGCTGAAGCGGCAGCGGGTCGGTCGGATCGACGTCGTTGCGCTCGACGCGCCCGATATTGCGCAGGGTGAACTGCGGCGTGTGGTTGTGCTTGACCGCGTCGAGCACATCGCCCGGCAGATCGAGGTCGTTCTTGACCCGAAACGACGCAGAGAAGGTCTCTTCGAACGCGTTGCGCTCGACCACCCACGCCGACAGGCGATCGGGCTGGAAATCGTGCGCGATGAAGACGGCGAAGCGGTCCTTGCGGGCCAAATAGGGGCTCAACGCCCAGGCGTCCGGGTCCTTCAGGAGCTCGCGCCCCTTGGGCTGCTCCGGCGGAGCGACGACCTCCTCGCTCATCGCCTCAGCCGTTGTCCAGCGTGGCCTTCTCGGTCGTCTCGGCCTGGATGTAGAACTCGCTGGTCTTCTCGCGGCTCGTCACGATGCCGAGCGCTTCCTCGATTTCACGGGTGATCCGCTCGCACTCCGCGCCGGCCACACCCTTGACCTCGATGCTGACGTTGCCCTCGTCGTCGATGCTGAACTGGATCTCGCGGCGCTTGGCCATCGTGGTCTCCTCGCGCCCTGTGGGCTAGTCGCCCCAGGACGACACCGTGACGTGGATGTGGTTGTTGTCGTCGACCGACTCTTCCTCGAGCGTGTAGCCGCGCTTGGTCACCTCTTCCTTGACGGTATGGTAGGCGTAGCGCTGCATCACCTTGCGGGTGAACTCGGCTTGGTCGTAGCCGGCGGTCTGCTCGACGAACTCCCAATCGGCGACGAAGGTCGCGCACCCGGTCTCGGCGTCGATGTTGACGCCGATCTCGTAGGTCTTGCTGGAGTGGATGACCAAGTCGGCCTCGGTCGTCTGCCCCAAGTAGCCCTTGACGTGCACCTTCTGGCCGGCCTCGGCCTTGGTGTAGGCGAAGCCGAGCTCCTCGAGCACCAACTCGAGTCGCGCGATGTTCTTGATCTGCGACTGCACGGTCGTGAAGTGGCTCATCTCGCTGTCTCCTCGTCGGGTTGGACCGAAACGCTGCCTAGAGCTCGAGACGCGGCGCGTCCTCGCCCATGTCGGTCAAACCCTCGTCCGACGGTGACGCGCGGCGCGCTCGGGAACGTGCCCACTCGCGCATGCCGGCCAAGCGCTCGCGCATGGTCTGCGAGAGCGGGATGACCTCCTTCATCGCGTCGACCACGCTCTCGGTGGTGATGTCGGTCTCGCCCTGGCCGTTGTCGTAGGCGTTGTAGAGCGCCGTGACGATGACCTCCTCGAGCTCCGAGCCCGAGTAGCCGGCCGAGGCATCCACCAACTTGCGCAGGTCGAAGTTCTCGAGGTTGCGGCCGCGACGCTGCAAGTGGATGTTCAGGATAGCGCGGCGCTCGTCGCGGTTGGGCAGATCGACGAAGAAAATCTCGTCGAAGCGGCCCTTGCGGAGCAGCTCGGGCGGCAGCTGGCTGACGTCGTTGGCCGTCGCGATGACGAAGACCGGCGACTCCTTCTCCTGCAACCAGGTGAGGAAGGTCGCGAACACGCGCGCGGTCGTGCCGCCGTCCGAGGAGCCCGAGCTCTTGGTACCCGAGAAGCCCTTCTCGAGCTCGTCGAGCCAGAGGATCGCCGGCGCCACCGCCTCGGCGGTCTTGATGGCGCGACGCATGTTCTCTTCGGACGAACCGACGAGCGAGCCGAACACCTTGCCGACGTCCAGACGCAGCAAGGGCATCTGCCACGCCTGCGAGATCGCCTTGGCCGAGAGCGACTTGCCGCAGCCCGGCACGCCGAGGAGCAAGATGCCCTTGGGTAGCGGCAGGCCGAAGTCGCGCGCCGATTGGTTGAAGCTGTGCTGGCGCTTCTGCAGCCAATCCTTGAGCTCCGGGAGACCGCCCACCGAATTGAGCCCGAGCTTGGTCTCGTAGAACTCCAGGATGCCGCTCTTGCGGATGATGTGCTTCTTCTCGGCGAGAATCGTCTGCAGATTGAACTGCTTGTCACGCACCGACGTCTTGTCGAAGACCTGCCGTGCCTCGGCTTCGGTCAAGCCCAAGGCGGCCTCGGCGACCTCGCGCTGCAACTCCGGGCTCTCCAAGATCTTCTGGAAGTTCTTGCCGAATCGACGCGAACGCGCACCCGCGAACGCCTTCTCGCGCACGATGTCCTCGAGCGTCTCGCGATCCGGAAGGTCAAAGTCGACCATCTGGATGTCCTTCTCGAGCTCGAGCGGCAGCTTCACGATCGGCGAGAGGAAGACCACCGTGCGCTTGACCGCGGCGCCGTCGAAGAGCGTCACCAGGTCACGCACGCGGCGAGCGACCATCGGATCGTTGAAGAAGGGGTGGAAGTCGCGCAGCACGATGACCGCGTCACGGGTCAAGCCGTTGGCGATCCAATCCAGCGCCCGGATCGGCTCTCGGATATCACCCGGCACGTCGAGCGCGTCGCTGCGGAAGCCCTGCGAGCAGGACCAGGTGATGAAGGTGCGCGCCGTCCAGTTGGTGATGTCCCAACGGTCGCGCAGCTGCGCGTTCTCGAGGAGCGCCAACTCTTTGAGCCAACCTTCGACGCGGGACTCTTCCGGGCTGACCACGTAGAGCAGCTTGTACTGCGCGCGAATCAGGTAGTGCAGCTCGTCGACTGCGCTGGGAACGGGGCGGCCCTGGGCCATGCGAGCGGCCTCGGGGACCGGATTGTCGTTCGCGGACGTCATGCGGCGTCGCCTCCTCCGAGCTTCTCCTGCACCTCGTGCACGAGCCGCTCTTGTTCACCGATATCCTGCACGAGCACCACCGCGATGTCGTACATGAGGCTGGCGGCTTCGCCGAGGTCTCCCTCGTCGCCGAGCCCCTTCTCGAGCTGCCCCGCGTACTTGCGAACGAGGCGGGCGTTTTGTCGGGCCGCGTTCACGGCGTCGGCCAAGCCGTCGATCTCCTCGAGCAGGCCGGGCGGCAACGAAGGTCCCGTCGGCTCGGGCTCGATGGCCTGCAGCTCCGCGATCTTGGACTCCGCCGACTCCAACTTGGCGACCAACGACTCGTGCTTTTTCGTCGCGACCGCGAGGTCCGCCTCGAGCTTGGCCACGGCTTCGGCGCCGGCGCTGCTGGTCTCGAGCTTGAGCTCGGCCTTGGCGAGGTCGCGCTGCGCGGCGTCGAGCTGCTCCTGCATCCGTTCGAGCTCGCGGATCTTGGCCTTCATGTCCGGGTGGTCGCTGACGTCCACCGGCCCCTTGCGCTCGCTCGCCTCGCGGCGCAGCCCGTCGAGCTCGCCCCGCAAGCCGTCCATCTCACGGCTCTTCTGGTCGAGGCGATCCTGCAGCTCGTCCACGCGACGCGTGGCGTTGTGGTAGTCTTCGAGCAGGCGACGCTTCTCGTGCTCGAGGTCGCTAATGCCCACACCCATGCGGACCTGACGAATCTCGATGTCCTTGTCGCGCAGGTCGATACGGAGCTGCTCGATGACCGATTCCTTCTCCTGAATGACCTCTTGGAGCAGGTTGATCTTGCGCTCGAGTCGCTCGGACTCGCCGCCCTCGCGGTTGAACGAGCTCTGCAGCGACTCCATCTCGTCGCGCTGCGTGCGCAGCTCGTACTCGAGCAGGTCGAGCTGGCGCTGCAACTCCTCGATCTGGCGATCCTTCTGGGTCAGTCGAACCTTCAGACCGGAGAGTTGCTCGGTCGCCTCGGCGGCGCGCTCGCGGGCACCGGTGAGCTCACTCTCGAGGTCGGTGACCTTGCGCTCGGCCTCGAACGCCTCGTCTTCGCGCCGGCGCTGCTCTTCGCGCGTCTCCTCGAGCGAGGCCGCCATCACGCGGTTCTGCTCCTTCAGTTGGCGGTACTTCTCAGACAGACCCTCGAGCTCGACCGAATAGCGCATGGCGCGCTGCTCGGCCGATTTCGCGTCGTTCTCGAACTGCGTGGCGCGGCGCTCGGCGTCGGCCAAGCCCGCCTCCATCGCCGCGAGCTTGCGCCGCATCTCCGCGGCTTCGAGCGCTGAGTCACCGCCGGCGACGATCTGCACCGCCTCGACGACGCGGCTCTGCCCGGTGTCGAGCCGAGCACGCGACATCGGGCGCGACTCGGGCGTACGCCGCGGTGCCGGCTCCGGCTCCCGACGCGCCGCCGGCTCCGGCTCACGGCGCGGCGCGGGCGCTGGCGCGGGGCGAGGGGCGGGCTCGGGCTCACGGCGCGGCGCTGGCGCCGGCGCCGGCGCCGGCTCGTCGGTACCGCCACGGCGAGCGTCGCGCTCTCGGCGGCGGCGCTCGCGCTCGGCCTCGCGCTCGGCGTTGCGACGACGCCGCTCGTCGAGCGATTTGTCCTCGAGTTCGCCGACCCGCCCGAGGGTCGTCGGGCGCGACGTTCGGACGCGCTCGCCACGCTCGGGCAGGTGATTCGGATCGGGCTGTCCCTCGCGGACCAAGATCTCGAACACCTCGCCGATTCGGACCACATCACCGCTGGTGATATCGGCGCGCGTGGTCCGTTCGCCATTGACGAACGTCCCGTTCGAGGAGCCCAAGTCCTTGATGTAGAGATGATCGCCGTCGAACTGGATGCGGCCGTGGTTGCGCGAGACCGTGCTCTGCTTGCTGTAGATCGACGATCCTGGGTTGCGGCCGATGGTGACCGGCTCCCCGGAGCTATCGAGCGGCAGGTGGACCAGTCGGCCCGTCACGTCGCGAAACTCGAGGTACATTCGCACTCCCCGGGCCCGGGGGGCCTGCACAGGACGCCTCGCAGTGTGGATCAAGCGCCCCGACCGGGCAATAGCGCGGGTCGGCGCAGGCCCAGGCTCAGAAGCCCTTGGGCATGACGGCGGCCATGCCGCGCTCGAGCTCGCGCACCGAGTGCGTCAGGTAGCAGAGCGAATGCTGATCGTAGGCTTCCACGACCATCGCGATCCCGATCTGTTCGTCCGGGTATTGCTTGATGTCGCGCACCGCGCTGCCGCGCAAGCCGTCGCCGCGCCAGACGATCTCGAAGCGATTTCCGCGCTTGACGCCGTGCGCGGCCCCCTTGTCGATGTACACGTACGAGTGTTGGCCGGTCGCGGAGGTCTCGTGGTGGAAATCGACGATGGTGCCCACCAGTTCGGCCTCGTTGCGCTGTGGGGTCACCGTCGTCAGCGGCTCGAAGAGGTTGGTCACCAGGTCGCCCCGGCTGATCTCGGTATGGGCCTTGGTGAGCACCATGCCGACCATCTCGCGGCGAGTGTTCACCACCTCGCCCTCGCCGACGAAGTTGATCTTGTAGCCGACGACCTTGCCCGAATGCGGGTGGCGGATCGGCCGCTCGACCCGATAGACCACGTAGCGATCGCCGTCGCGAACGCACGGGCCGGCGACCTCGACGTCCTCGCCCTTGCCCTCGGACTCGGCCTTGGCCGCGTCCGAAACGCTGGTCTTCTCGACCGCGTTGCAACGCTTGAGCGAGAAGCGGGTGTAGACCTCGTCGAGTGTACCGAGCATGGCACGCTCTTCGCGGCTGCCCTCGATGACGCCGCTCTCCTTGTAGTCGCGGGCCGAGATGTAGCCGACGCGGCGGGCGAGCGTGATTGGCGTAATTTCCCGCCGGGCAAAGCGCGACGCCGCGAAGGTAATGGCCTTGTGCTTGGTCATGGGGGCGCGCCGACGGCTCAAGTACACGACGTCACCCGGGTAGATCAGGTGCGGGTTGGTGATCTGCGGGTTGTACGACCACAGGCTCGGCCAATACCATGGCTCGTCGTAGTAGCCCTGCGCGATCGACCAGAGCGTGTCGCCGGCCTGCACCACGTGCGTACGCTCGCCCGTCTTGGCCGTCTCCTGCATCTTGATGGCGGGCTGGCTGCGCTCGAGCGTCCACGGCACCTGCGCGCTTGCGACGCCGGCCCCCGCGACGAGGGCGGCCGCGCCGAACATCCAACCGGCAACCTGGGTGATGCGCTTCATTTCGAGGCCTCGAGGCGGGCGATCTGCTCGCGGGCGAGCTCCGCGGTGGAGGTCGACGGATAGAGCCGAACGAGCTGCCGCAGCACGTCGCGTGCGAGCTGTAGCTCACCGAGATTCTTGTAGCAGAGTGCGGTCTTCAGCATCGCGTCGGGCACCTTGTTGCCGTGCGGAAATCGCTCGACCACCTGCCCGAACACGCGCGCTGCCTTGAGCCAAAGCGCCTTGGCGTACCAAGTCTCGCCGATCCAGTAGAGCGCATTGTCCGCGAGCGGATGGTCCGGATGCGCGTTCAGGAAGGCCTCGAACGCTCCGCGTGCCTCGTCGAGCTGTCCGGCGTCGAGGATCGACTTCGCCGACCGATAGGCGGACGCAGCAGCCTCCTCCGCAGTGTTGCCCTCTTGCGGCGGCGATGCGTCCGCTCCCGGGCGTGGCCCCGCTGCCTTGGCTCCACGCCCTCTGTGGCTACGCTCGGCGTCGGCCGGAGCGGCGTTCTGGACGTGCGGCACCCCGTCCGGGCCGATGACGACGGTCTTTGGGGGGGCCTGATCGACAGGCGCAGGCTCCGGACGGGCCTGCTCAGGCGGCGGCACCACCACGCGCGGCAACGACGGCATCCCGTCGGGCTGCGGCGCCTCACCGGCCACGCGCCCTGCACGCTGAGCGGCGAGGCGCTCGGACTCGAGCTTGTCCTGCAGAACCACGAGTCGGTTGCGGAATTCGTCGAACTGCACGCGCTGCGCGGCTTGGTTGCGGCGCAGCTCGGAGATCTCCTCTCGCTGACGGTTGAGCTCCGCGTCGAGCCGCTCGATCTGGGCACCGGCGCATCCCGTGGCGGGGAACGCTGCGAGCATGGCGAGGATCTGCAAGCTTCGACGCAACTCGACCTCCCCCAACCGCGGGGCACGGCAAACCGGCTGGGATCGTGATCGGCCCAGTGTCCGCTGTCAAACTTTCACGCGGTCGCGTCGCCAGCGCGCTCGTTCGGTCACGTAGCGTCGCGCGACCGCGGCCCAACCGAGCCCGAGTCGCCGCCACAACGCGCCGATCGCTCCGTCTCGCGGAACCACCAGGCGCAGCGGACCGCGCTCGAGCGCGACGACCCGCCCGATGAGCGCCGATGCCGGCACCGGCGGCTCCGGGCCCACGGTATCGCCGCGAACGTAGAGCCAACCATCGGCGACGCCGTGCAGGCGGTGCCCGATGGTGCGGCCGTGCGCGTCGAGGTAGACCACGAAATCACCGCGTTGGACCGGCCCAGGCGCCACCTCCGCAGTCCAACCCGTGCCGAAGGGGTACATGGACGAGCCGGAGAGCGCCCAACGATGCGTCATGCGGTGCGCCGCCCTTTCTGCGGGCGATAGATCGGGAAGTGCGCCTTCCGCTTACGCTCTTGCTGGGTCGTCTCGGGGATGCTCTGCCAGAAGGAATCGTCGAGCTCGGTGCCGTACACCTGTTGGAAGGACTGCATCTTCGCTCTGGTGCGTTGATGGAACTCGTCGGGTGCCGAGCGGTAGTCGCCGGTGCGCTTGAACGCCTCGCCTGGGCAGTAGAAGCAGTTCCCACCGGCACCACACGACAGGCAGTCCGAACGATCGGCGTTGGTCCAAGCGGCGAGTTCCTTGCGCTTCTCGCTCTCGAACCAGATGTCGGCCAGGGACTGCTCGCGGAGATGGCCAATCTGCATTGGGAACATCACGCACGGCGTGACGCCGCCGTCCGGAGCGACGTAGATGACGGTCCGGCCCGCGGAGCAAGGAGCACCGTTGGGATCGAGCTGCAAGACCGGCGCATTCGTCCCCTGGAGGAGCTGCCGCTGGTGCTGGAGCGCGACGTATGCGCGGACCAGTTCGCGGTCGCCCAGGTCCAACGCCTCGGTGTTCTGGGTGCCGCCATTGTCTGGCTGGATGCCGACGCCGAACGAGATCTTGCAGCCGAGCGCTTCGAAGTAGCGATGCAGGTCGAGGCCTTCGTCGACCGCGCCACGGGTCGCCACCCACGCCACGGTAACCGAGACACCGGCGCGACGCATCGCCGCGATCCCTGCCAGAGTGGCGCGCAACGAACCGGGAATTCGCGTGACGGCGTCGTGGACGGTCTCGGACAGCGAATAGACGCTGACTTCGACGCGATCGACGCTCTGCGAGGCGAGCCACGCCGCGCGCTCGGGGGTCACGTTGCCAGCGTGGGTCTTGATCCGATTGACCATCCCCCGTCGGCTCGAATACTCGATGATTTCCTCGAAATCGGGTCGCGCAAAGGGCTCGCCGCCGCTCCAGGT
>JBEARB010000072.1:0-33432 GCA_041163625.1 Pseudomonadota bacterium
CTTCATGACGCGCCAGTTCGACAACCTCGACAACCCTGCTGCGCACGAGCGCACCACCGCGCTGGAGATCCTCGAGGCCACCGGCGGCAAGCTCGACGTGCTGGTGGCGGGCGTCGGCACCGGCGGCACGATCACCGGCTGCGGGCGCGTGCTGCGTCGAGAGGTGCCGGGGATGCGCGTGGTCGGCGTGGAGCCGTCGCGCGCGGCGGCGTTCCGAGGCGAACCCTTCCGACCGCACGCGATCCAGGGCATCGGTGCCGGCTTCGTGCCCAATATCGTGGATCACGACGTGATCGACGAGGTCCGCGCGGTCGACGACGAGCCAGCCCTCGCAGCCGCTCGGGAGTTGGCCCGTCAGCACGGCGTCTTGGTCGGCCCCTCGTCGGGCGCGAACGTCGTGGTCGCGCGCGCGCTGGCCGTCGAGCTCCCTGCTGGCAGCCGAATCGTGACGTTCCTGTGCGACTCGGGCGAGCGCTACCTCGCCTAGGGGGACGGCATGGACGACTGCCAGCATCCTCTCCCCACACCGCCTGCGGCCGCCGAGCGCGCCGCGTCGGTCGCGCAGTGGTTGGCGACGCGCGCCGGCGTCGACGGCGAGGCGTGTCGTCGCCCCCTGCCCAACCCGGCGGCGGTGCGGGCGATGGCGCATCGATGGCGGCGGCTGCTGTTCCCGGAGATCTGGACCGAGCTGCGACCGAGCCGGACCGGGATCGAGCGCGAGTTGGTCGCGCTGCGCGAGCAGCTCTTCGCGCTCGTGGCGGTCGAGCACCTCTCGCGCCCCGACAAGGACGGCCCCGCCGCGGTCGGCACGCCCGACGAGGCCGAGATCGCGGCCGCCGAGCGCACGGCGCTCGCGATCTGCGACGCCGTCATCGATGCGATCCCCTCGATTCGAGAGGCGCTCGAGGGCGATCTGCTCGCTGCCTTGGAGGGCGACCCGGCTGCCCGCTCGCGGGCGGAGATCGTGCTCTGCTACCCGGGCTTCCACGCCATCGAGACGTGGCGGCTCGCCAACGTGCTGTGGCGCCACGGCTGCACGCTGCTGGCCCGAATCCTGACCGAGCAGGCACACGCGCGCAGCGGTATCGACCTGCACCCGGGTGCGACCATCGCCCCGGGTCTGTTCATCGACCACGGGACCGGCGTCGTGGTCGGCGAGACCGCGGAGATCGGCTCGGGCGTGCGCCTGTACCAGGGTGTGACCGTCGGCGCGCGCTCGCTCGGGCGCGGCGCCCGCGCCGGCAAGCGGCACCCGACGCTGGAAGACGGCGTCGTCGTCTACGCCAACGCGACGATCCTCGGCGGCGACACCGTGATCGGCCGCGGCGCGGTCATCGGCGGCAACGCCTGGGTGACCCACAGCGTCGCGGCGGGCGAACGCTTGCGGATGGGGGACCCGGACGGCCCCGAACGCGGCGGGCCGGCAGGCTGAGAGGCTGCGTTCTGCGTGCGGAGTGAATCGAGGCTCCGGCGCGACCGTTGCAGTGCAGGGAAGGGGGCGCCCGAGCGCGCCGAGGAGGAACGATGCATCCCTGCTGCCGCAACCCCCTGCTGCGCCGTGCGCTGCCGCTGCTGACGGTCCTGCTGATGCTGCCGACGCTGGCCGCGTCGGCGCTCGCGGCGCCGGCGGCGCTGCGCTGGTCCGGCAAGGGCTTCTCGCGGAACGGCAACGCGATCGAGCACCTCACCATCCGCGGCTCCGACGGCAAGGGACGCGAGACGTTCCTGCGCTTCTCGTTCGCCAACGCGGCGTATCGCGACGGTGGTCTGGAGATCACCGCGAAGTTCGAGACTGCGGCCGGGAAGTTCTACGCCAAGAAGACCTACCCGCGCGGCAAGTACACCGTCGACGGCGGTCGCCTCGGCCTGCGCGCCGGCGGCAACGTCATCGCCACGGACGGCAACACGATGAAGATCAGCCTGGCGCTCGGCGACATCCGAGGCGAGGGCACGTTGCAGCTGCGCGGGCCGCCGGCGCACGCCGCCAGCGGCGGGAAGGGTGGCCTGATCGAGCGGGACCTGCTGACGGCGTGGGGCGCGCTTCGCGTCGGCATCGGCCACCGCGACGGCCGCGGCGCCGACGTGCAGGCCACCGTCTTCGCGGTGCACGAGGCCTCGACGGTCGCCGCCCATCGCATCTACGACCGCAGCGTACAGCTTCACCGCGTCGCGCCGGGTCGCGTCGCGCTGGTGGACTACATCGTCATGCCGGCCGAGCGGGGCGCCAAGCCGCTCGGGTTCGTGGCGCTCCGCGGCGGCAAGACGCAGTTCGTCGGTCTGGTCGGCCAGGAGCGCCGCAGCGCCGAACACCGAGACGGCCGCACCGGCTACCAGGTCCCGTGGGGCGTCGAGGTGCACGCCAGCCAGGGCGGCCACGCCGCGACCGTCAAGCTCGCGGCGACCCGTCAGGCCGGGCGCAAGGACGACCTCGCCAAGCTGCCCTACCTCGCGCGGAAAGCGGTCGGCCTGCTGTTCAAGCCCTATACCTTCACGCTCGACGGCAGCTACGAGGGCGTCATGGCCGGCCAGCCCGACGCCGTCCAGGGGCGCTCGCGCTGGCGCTACGCGCAGACCCGCTGACCCCGTCGTCGACACCACGACCGCCCGCACCCGTTGACAAGGTCGGAGTGCAGGCCCATGGTCGCGGCGCCTGAGGCGGGAGGGTCGGCCCATGACCGAAACGACCACGCACATCATCGACGGCAAGGCGATCTCGGCCGATGTCCTGGATCGCTGCGCCGCGCGGACGGCCACGTTGGCAGCGAGCGGCGTCGTCCCCGGACTCGCCGTGGTGCGCGTCGGGGAAGATCCGGCCTCGCGGGTCTACGTCCGCGGCAAGCTGCGCGCCGCCGCCAAGGTGGGCATCGTCGCGACGGAACACCATCTGCCCGAAGACGCCTCGCAGGACGCGGTCGAGCGTGAGGTGCAAAGGCTCGCCGACGACGACGCGGTCGACGGCATCCTCGTGCAGTTGCCCCTCCCGCGCCACCTCGCGGAGGCGCCGGTGCTCGCGCTGGTGCCGACGGACAAGGACGTCGACGGCTTCGGCCAAGAGAGCCTGGGCGCGCTGGTGGCCGGCCTACCAGGGCTGCGTGCCTGCACTCCGGCGGGCGTGATGACGCTGCTCGAGCGACACATGGCGGCGACCGGGGACACGATCCGCGGCAAGAAGGCGCTCGTCATCGGGCGCTCGCGGATCGTCGGCAAGCCGATGGCGCTGCTGTTGCTCGCCGCAGACGCGACCGTCACCGTCGCCCACAGCCGCAGCGCCGATCTGGCCGCCGAGGTCGCCGCCGCCGACATCGTGGTGGCCGCCGCCGGCGTGCCCGAGTTGGTCCGCGGCGAGTGGCTCAAGCCCGGCGCCGTGGTCGTCGATGTCGGGATTCATCGGCGCGACGACGGCTCGCTCTGTGGTGACGTCGACCGAGCCTCGGTGATGGGGCGCGCCGCAGCGCTGACGCCCGTACCCGGTGGCGTGGGGCCGATGACCATCGCGACCCTGATGGAGAACACCGTCACGGCGGCCGAGCGCCGCCGCGGAGGCTGACGATGACCGAGGCCACACAGGACGCCGGCGCGACGCTGCGCCGCACGCCGCTCTACGCCGCGCACGTGCGTGCCGGCGGACAGATGGTGCCCTTTGCCGGTTGGGACATGCCGGTGCAGTACAAGGGCGCTGGCCTCGAGGTCGAGCACCGCGCCACCCGCGAGGCTGCCGGCCTGTTCGACGTCAGCCACATGGGCGAGGTCGTGATCGAGGGCCCCGGCGCGGAGGACGAGGTCGATCGCCTCGTCACCGCCGACGTGCGCCGCCTCGGCGACGGCGACGCCACCTACGCCCTGCTCTGCCACCCCGACGGCGGCGTGGTCGACGACCTCTACGTCTACCGCCTCGGCGCCGAGCGCTTCCTGCTCGTGGTCAACGCGGCCAACGTCGACAAGGACGTCGCGCACATGAAGGCGCACGCCGCCGATCCGGCCCGGATCGTGGATCGGTCCGACGACTTCGCCCAGATCGCGCTGCAGGGGCCGCGGGCGGCCGAGATCTTGGCCGCGGTGGCCGACGGCGAGGCCTGCGACCTGCCGCGCAACCACATCCGCGTGCACGACTTCCGGGGTGCTCCGCTCTTGGTGGCGACCACGGGCTACACCGGCGAGGCCGGCTTCGAGATTTACACCCCGCCGGAGGTGGCCGAAGACCTGTGGAACGCGCTGCTGCAGGCCGGCGAGCCCCTCGGAGCCCGCCCGGTCGGCCTCGGCGCACGCGACACCCTGCGCCTCGAGATGGCCTATGCGCTCTATGGCCACGAGCTCCGTGACGACATCAACCCGTACGAGGGCCGCGTCGGCTGGGCCGTGAAGCTCGATGGCCGCGACTTCGTCGGTCGTGACGCGCTGACCGCGATCCGAGCCGAAGGTGCCAGCCGCCGACTCGTCGGCCTGCACATGGTCGATCGCGGCATCGCCCGCGCCGGCTACCCGGTCGTGTACGAAGGTGCCGTCGTGGGCGAGATCACCAGCGGCACCCAATCGCCGTCGCTCGGCCAGCCGATCGCGCTCGCGCTGGTGCCGAAGGCGCTGGCCAAGGTCGGCACGACGGTCGACGTCGACGTGCGCGGACGCACGCGGCGCGCCGAGGTGGTCCGGCTGCCCTTCCTCACCGTTCCTGGAGGCAAATGATGAACGTTCCGAACGATCTGCTCTACACCGAAGAGCACGAGTGGGTCCGCAAGGAGTCGGACGACACCGTCGTCATCGGCATCACCGCTTTCGCTGCCGAGCAGCTCGGCGCGGTCGTCTACGTCGAGCTGCCGGCCGAGGGCGACGCGGTCGCGAAGGGCGACAGCGTGGGCCAGGTCGAGTCGACCAAGTCGGTCTCGGACATCTACGCCCCGCTCTCGGGGACCGTGCTCGAGGTCAACAGCGCGCTCGAAGACGCCCCGGAGCAGATCAACGCCGGCCCCTACGAGGACGGTTGGCTGTTCAAGCTGCGGCTCGAGTCGCCGGCCGAGCTCGAGGAGCTGATGCCCGGGCAGGCCTACGCCGACCATATCGCCGACGATTGACGGTGCCGCCGCGGCCGGCTCGTCCCCGGCAGCGGCAGCCGCTCAGCTCTCGAAATACTCGCGACCGAAGCGCTTGCAGAACTCGGCCTTGTCGAGCGACTTGCTGAGCGCCTCTTCGAATTCGACCTTGTCTGCGATGACGAGCTTCTCGAGCTCCTCGTTCAGCAGCTGATTTCCCATCTTCTTCGCCGTCATCATGATGTTGGCGATCTGGTGGTTCTTGCCCTCGCGAACGAGGTTGGAGATCGCGGCCGAGCCGACCATGATCTCCAGCGCGGCGATACGACCACCGCCCTTCTTGCGGCAGAGGGTCTGCGCGACGACGCCCTTGAGCGTCTCGCCGACGACCGCGCGCACCTGCGACTGCATCTCCGAGGGGAAGAGGTCGATGATGCGGTCCACCGTCGAGATCGCCGTCGCCGTGTGCAGCGTGCCGAAGACGAGGTGGCCGGTGTTGGCCGTCTCGAGCGCGAGCGACACGGTCTCGAGGTCACGCATCTCGCCGACCAGCACGATATCCGGGTCTTCGCGGAGCGCGGCCTTCAGCGCGCGCTTGAAGCTCGCGGTGTGCTCGCCGACCTCGCGCTGATTGACCAACGCCTTCTGGCTCTTGTGCACGAACTCGACCGGGTCCTCGAGCGTGATGATGTGCGTCCGCCGACCACGGTTGATGTAGTCGATCATCGCCGCGAGCGTGGTCGACTTGCCCGATCCGGTCGGACCGGTCACGAGGACCAGGCCCTTGGGGTGGTCGCACATCTTGCGGACCGCGTCGGGGAGGCCGAGCTGCTCGAAGGTGAGGATCTTGTCGGGGATCTGACGAAGTACGGCGCCGACGCCGTGACGGTCGCGGAAGAGGTTGCAGCGGAAGCGCGCGACCCCGGGGACGGCGTAGGCGAAGTCGGCGTCGTTGGAGAGGAAGTCGACCACGCTGCGATCGGCCATCACCGGCTCGAAGAGCTCCATGACGGTGTCCTCGCCGAGGACCCGCGCCTCGGCGATCTCGTAGATCTCGCCGTCGATGCGCCAGCGCGGCTTGTGATTGGCCGAGAGGTGCAGGTCGCTGGCGCCCTCCGCGACCATGCGCTTGAGCAGCGCGTCGAGCTTGGCGTTCTGCTTGATCCGCGGCCCGTATCGCCGCACCACCCCCGTGGTCGCGTTCGGCTCGGCGCTCGCCGACATCGACGCCGCGACCGGGACCGGCGGCGCGACGACGCCGGTGACGCGGCCCGGCATCGCCGCCGAGGCAGCCAACGCGTCGCCGCCGTCGAGGTCGTCCATCCGCGTGCCGCGAGCGCGCATCAAGCGATTGAACTCCTCGACGTCGATCTTCCAAGGGTGCAGCTCCATGCTCGGGCATTGCTTGCGCACCATCGAGAGCACGTGCTGGCTCAGCGGGTCGACCAAGCCGATGTGCAGACGGTTGCCCTCGCTGGCCAGCGGCACCACACGCTGCCGCGCGATGACCGCCCCGGGGAGCAGCTCGAAGGCCGCGTTGCTCGGCGGCTGGGCCTTGAGGTCCCAGGGCAGCAGCGGCACTGCCGGCTCGGCGACGAGGACGCGCTGCGCCATCGCGCGGCTCATCGCGAGGCCGAACGCCGGGATGCGCTCGAAGAGCATCTGCACCACGTCGAACGAGAGCTGCAGGGCCAGCACCGGCGTCTGCGCCTGCACCGTGTAGCGGCGTGGGCGACCGAGCAGGAGATCGACCTCGCCCCAGGTCTGCATCGCGTCGACACGGCCGACCTCGACGGCGTGCTCCAGCCCCTCGGGGGTGAGCAGCTTGCGCGCCTGACCGTTGAGGAGCACCCCCATCGCGTCGGCCCGTTCGCCCTCGCGCGCCAGCGGCTCGGCCGCCGTCGCGTGCATCAGCGCTGCGGCTTGGGCGATGCCGTTGAGCGTTCGGTCGTCCAGGCCCTTGAACAGCTCGGTCTGGCCGATGGCGCGCACCACCTTCGGCGCGAGGTCCGGGGTCACGGGCTGAATCTTCATGCGTGCTCCTTCGGGGACGGACCTCGATGCTAGGTCAGAACGGGGGCGCGCGGAAAGGCAGCCAGAGCGGCAATCGACGCGCCCAAGTCGGGTTCGTCGCGGCGTTGGCGGCGGGCTCGGCGAGCGCGAGCGCCGCGTCGCGCGATTCCGCGCGATGGACGCGACCGTCGGCGGCGACGAGCGCGCCGAGGCTCCCGTGGCGATCCCCCGCGCCCGCGCCGGCGGCGATCAGCCGATCGGCGAGCGCGATCGAGGCCGCGCAATCGAACCGGCACGGCAGGGGCCGGAGCGGCGAGCGCTGCGGGGCGAGCCAATCGGATTCGAGGACGTCGAGGCGGGCGTCGAAGAGACGGCTGCGGCCGACGGCACGAGCGATCGCCACCAGGTTGTCGCCGACGCGCGGCGCCAGGCCGGCGACGACCTCGAGGTGGGCGTCGACAAAGGCGGCGACGCAGCACGACGGGTAGCCGTAGTGGCGGCCGAGGGCGTGATGGGCGGCGATCAAGGCGCGGAGATCGGCGGCGTCACGCAGGCCGGCGGCGGCGATGGCGTCGCGCTCCAGCGCGACCACGGCGGCGGCGACCGCGGCGTCGCGGGCAACCACGAAGACGTGGACGCCGGCCTCCTCGCTGCGAACCCAATGGCCGCCGGCGGTCGCGGCGACCGCGTCCTCGACCTCCGCGCAGGCCCAGCCTCGCCGTGCGACAGCGCGGCGCCAGCGCGGCAACTCGGACGCCGGCAGTCGCAGCCGAAACGCGTCCCGCAGCCCCGCTTGCAGCCCGATCGCTTCGGCCGCGCCGAGCGCAACGCCGCTCACATGCGCTTCCATGCGCGCCCGGGGAAGCCCGCGGACGCCGGCGGCACGGCCGGCGAAAGGACGTAGACCGCGCGCCGATTGCGCGCCTCGTCGGTGTTGTCGGGCGTCTGCACGAAGAGCGCGGACTCCCCGAAGCCCTGCGCGAGGATCGGAATCTTCAGTCCGCGCTTGCGGAACCAGGCCGCGATCGCGTCGGCGCGCTTGCGGGACAGCTCGAGGTTGTCGGCCGCGCTGCCGACCGTATCGGTGTAGCCGGCCACGTAGAGCGAGATCGGCAGCACGCCCTGCACCTTGCGCAGCTCGGCGACGATGCGCGCGAGCGGCTTCTCGAGCTTGGTCGCCTCCTCTGGGCGGATCTCCCACTTGCCGGATTCGAAGACCACGTCCTCGTGCGGGATATTGACGAAGGTCACCGACTCGACGCCGGACCAGAAGCCGGCGACGTCGTAGACCTTCATCGAGAACCGACCCGCGACTTGGCCCTTTTTCTGCTTCCATCGCACGACGATCGGGCTCCCCGGCGCCGCGTCGTAGGCTTGCTCGACGTCGTCGAGCGGGGCGCCCTCGGCGTCCCAGACCTGCAACTCCACCTTGCCCTGCTTCTCGGAGCTGCGGACGGTGAGTTGGCCTGCGTCGAGATCGACGTCTTCGGCGCGGATGCCGATGCGGGGCGCGGCGCCGACCTTCAGCTCGAAGGTCAGCTCGAAGGGTCCGAACGCGCCACCGGGCCCCTTGCCGGTGAGCGTGGCGACGTAGCCGAACACGCCCTTCTCCTGCCGGATCGGCACGCGCTTCTCGCGCCCAGGGGCGAGGTTGCCGACGCGCACCGAGAGCTTCTTGCCGTCGCTGCGCACGAGCTGCATCACCACGCCACTGAGCTTGGCTGCCGGCGAGAACGAGACCATCGGGGCGCCACGACCGGCTTCTGCCACCGCGACCGGGACGTCGAAGCCGAGCTCGTCCGGGCCGATCTGGGCGTGGGCCGGAGCCGGGGCGAGGGCGGTCAGACAAAGTGCAGCGGCGAGCCAGAGCACGGCGCGGCGGGGAGCGAGGGGTTGCGGCATGGTCGACCTCCGAAGCAGGCGAGCAGAAGCTAGCACGGGGGCGCTTGCGCGTGCATGGGGGCCACCATAGCATCCGCAGCCCCTGCCGCCCCGACCCGCGAGCAGGCCCCGCAGGAGAACGTTCATGACCGCCGCCTTTCTTCAGCAGCACAAGCGTACCCGCCTCTGCGGCGAATTCCGCGATCGCGAGATCGGCTCGCAAGCCGTCGTCTACGGCTGGGTGCAGTCCTACCGCGACCACGGCGGCGTGATCTTCGTCGATCTGCGGGATCGCACGGGCATCGTGCAGCTGCGCTTCGAGCCGAGCCACAACGGCGGCGCAGCGCACGAGCTGGCCAATCGCCTGCGGACCGAGTGGGTGATCGGCGCGCGCGGCGAAGTGATCAGCCGCGGCGCCAACATCAACCCGAAGATCCCGACCGGCGCCATCGAGATCCTGGTCGACGAAGTCGCGGTCCTGAACGAAGCGCGCACGCCGCCCTTCGAGATCAAGGACGACATCGACACCAACGAGACCACGCGGCTCACCTACCGCTACCTGGACCTGCGCCGCCCGCAGCTCTCGGCCAACCTGGCGCTGCGCAGCCGGGTGAATCAGATCACGCGGCGCTACTTCTGCGACGACAACGCGTTCCTCGAGCTCGAGACGCCGATCCTGGCGAAGAGCACGCCCGAGGGCGCCCGCGACTACCTGGTGCCGAGCCGCGTGCACCCCGGCGAGTTCTACGCCCTGCCGCAGTCGCCGCAGCAGTTCAAGCAGCTGTTCATGATGTCCGGCATGGACCGTTACATGCAGATCTGTCGCTGCTTCCGCGACGAGGACTTGCGCGCCGATCGCCAGCCGGAGTTCACCCAGCTCGACCTCGAACTCTCGTTCGTGGACGTCTCGGACATCCGTACGCTGCTCGACGGCTACGTCGCCACCATCTGGAAGGACGTGCATGGCGTCGAGGTGCAGACCCCGATCCCGAGCATCACGTGGCAGGAGGCGATGGACCGCTACGGCATCGACCGGCCGGACCTCCGCTTCGGCCTGCCGCTCTCGGACCTGACCGCCACGCTGAGCGGCCGCGCGACCTTCCGGGTGTTCACCGACGCGCTCGACAAGGGCGGCATCGTCAAGGCGCTCGCCATCCCCGACGGCTCCGCGCTGACCCGCAAGGACCTCGACAAGACGCTACCCGCGGAGGCCGCCCCCTACGGCGCGCGTGGCGTCGCGTGGGCGCGCATCGCCGAGGACGGCGCTTGGTCCGGCCCGGTCGCCAAGGGCCTGGACGACGACCTGAAGGCCGAGTTGCTCGAGAAGATGGGCGTGGGCCCCGGCGCGCTGATCCTCTTCGTCGCCGACAAGGCCTCGGTGGTGAACGCCTCGCTGGCGCGGCTGCGTCAGGTCGTCGGCGAGCGTCTGGGGCTGATCCCCGAGGGCACCTACTCGTTCGTCTGGGTGGTCGACTTCCCGATGTTCGAGTACGACGAGGGCGAAGGCCGCTGGTACGCCATGCACCACCCCTTCACCAGCCCGAAGGACGAGGACGTCGCCATGCTCGACACCGACCCGGGCAAGGTCCGCGCCAAGGCGTACGACCTGGTCCTGAACGGCATCGAGCTCGGCGGCGGCAGCATCCGAATCCACCGCGGCGACGTGCAGGATCGGGTCTTCGCGTTGCTGGGCCTCGAGGAGGCCGAGCGCCGCGAGAAGTTCGGCTTCTTCATCGACGCGCTCGGCTACGGCACCCCGCCGCACGGTGGCATCGCCCTCGGTCTGGACCGCCTGATGATGCTGCTCTGCGGGGCGGAGAGCCTGCGCGACGTGATCGCGTTCCCGAAGACGCAGAAGGCGAGCTGCCTGATGACGGACTCGCCCTCGCAGGTGTCGGCGCAGCAGCTCGAGGAGTTGCACGTCCGGACGGTCGTGGCCGAGCCCGCTTCCTAGAGACGCGATCAAAAAATCGCCAGGGGCGATATTTTGGTCGCGGCTCGTGGAGGGGGATGGTTCGCGAGAACCGCGCTTCTCGCGACCAGGGGCGCCTAGCCCCCCAAACAACAGACGAGAGACTCGGCCAGAAAATGCGAAGCTGCATTTTCTGGTCGCGTCTCTAGCGACCACGCTCCACGATTCGGCAACGAGCCCGGAACCTACACGACCGGCGTTGGTGGTGTTAGCCTTCGCCGCGGCGGGCAGCGCGCTGCCCGACCGTCGCTGGAGGATCCATGTCGATTGCCCGGTACCCCGCTCGCGCCGCGGCCGCACTGGTCGCGGTGGCGCTCGCCGTCGCGCCCGCCTCCGTCACCGCCGCCAAAGGCAAGGCTTCCGCCGGAGCCGATGACGGCGCCACCGCCTGGCCCGAGCCGAAGGCGCTGGAGTTGCACCGCTTCACGCTGGGCAACGGCATGCGCGTGGTCGTGCAGCCGGACGCGAGCGCCCCGCTGGTCGCGATCGGCTTGATGGTGGACGTCGGCTCGCGCGACGAGGACAAGGGCAAGAGCGGTCTCGCGCACTTCTTCGAGCACATGATGTTCCAGGGCAGCCGGCACGTCGGGAAGATGGAGCACTTCACCGCGCTCGAGGCGGTGGGCGCAGACCTGAACGCCAATACCTCCGCGGACCGGACCTACTACTTCGAGACGGTCCCCAAGGGCGCGCTCGAGTTGGCGCTGTGGCTCGAACACGACCGCTTCGCTGCCCTGCATATCGACGAGAAGAACGTCGAGAACCAGCGCCAGACGGTGATGGAAGAGCGTCGGCAGCGCTACGAGAATCAGCCGTACGCCCTCTCTCGGCTCGAGTTGCTCGAGCGCTTGTTCGACAATTGGTCGCTCGGCCACTCGACCATCGGCTCGATGGACGACCTGAAGGCGGCGCCGCTCGACGATTTCGTGGCCTTCTGGAAGCGCTGGTACACCCCGAACAACGTGGTCGTCGCGTTGGTCGGCGACGTCACGCCCGAGGGCGCCCGCGCCGTCCTCGAGAAGACGCTCGGTCGCCTGCCCCGGCGCGCCGAGATCGAGAAGAAGCGCTTCTCGGATGCCGAGCGCACCAGCCACGTGTGGCTGCACCACGAAGAGAAGCGCGCCAAGCTTCCCGCCTTCCACCTGGCGTGGAAGGTGCCGGCGGCGCCGAGCACCGACGCCGTCGCGCTCGAACTGCTCGCCGAAATCCTCGACGGCGGACGCAGCAGTCGGCTCGAGCGCAAGCTCGGTCGCGAGACCGGCTTGGCGACGCGGCATTTCTCCGGCACCTACGGCCGCCGGGACCTCGACGTCTTCCACATCTACGTCGAGATGGCGCGAGCGGGTTTGGATGACCTCGCCAAGGCCAAGCAGATCGTCCGCGGCGCCATCCTCGACATCGCCCGCTCGGGTGTGGACGCCGACGAGTTGGCCCGCGCCAAGGTCGCCTTCGAAGCGGGCTGGGTGTTCGGGCGCGAGTCCCTCGACTCCCGCGCCGAGGCGCTCTGCCGCTACGAGCTCTACGAAGGGGACGCCAACCGCGTCAACGGAGCGCTGCAACGCTATCGCGCGGTGACCGCGGCCGACGTGCAGCGCGTCGCGCGCCGCTGGCTGAACTGGGACGCGGAGCTCGAGATGGACGTCCTGCCCAGCGGGGTCGCTCCGCCCGCCGACGCGGGCAGCCGCCCGGCGTACGTGCAGAAGGCCGAAGACGCGATGCGCAAGGCCGACGAGAAGGCGCAGAAGGCCGCCGACGCGGCCCGCAAGAAGGCCGAGCAACAGGCCGCCAAGCAGGCGGCGGCCGACGCCAAGCGCGCGGCCGCCGAGGCCAAGAAGGCCGAGGCCGCGGCGAAGAAGGCCGAGGCTGCCGCGGCGAAGAAGGCCGCCGCCGAAGCCAAGAAAGCCGCCGCCGAAGCCAAGAAAGCCGCCGCCGCGGCGAAGAAAGCCGAGGCCGCTGCGGCGAAGAAGGCTGCCGCCGACGCGAAGAAGGCTGCCGCCGACGCAAAGAAGGCTGCCGCCGACGCGAAGGAGGCCGATCCCGCGCCAAGCGACGCCGAGGCGAAGGAACCGGCCCCCGCGCCCGCCCCGGCCGACGAACCGCCGCCGAGCCCGCCATCGCCGCCCGCGCCGACGCCCGAGGACGACGCCACCCAAGACGACAAAGCACCGGGAGGTGCCGCATGACGCGCCTGCATCGCTCGATCGCCACGTTCGCGCTCCTCCCGCTCGCCGCCTGCGGCGGAGCCCCCCCGAAGCCCGCGCCCAAGGCCGAGCCGGTCGCCGAGGTGGATCCCGCCTCGATTCGGCCCGCCGTCGCACCGATCGGCAACGTCCGGTTCCCGACGCCGAGCGTCGCGCTGATCGGCAGCAAGCCGCCGGCAGACGGCGCGACGACCGAGAGCGGCGTCGAGTTGATCACGGTGCCGCGGACGGCCTCGCCGGCGATCCATTTCCGTTGGGTCATCCCGGGCGGGCGCGCGCTCGAGTTCGGCAATCAGGGCCGCAACCGCAACCGCTGGCCCGCCGGCACGACCTCGGTCCTGGCCGAGATGATGGTCGAGGGCACACGCCAACATCGCGGCGCCTCGTTCGCCGCCGCGCTCGAGCGGCACGGCGCGACGCTGGACGTCAGCGCCGCGTCCGACGCGATGATCCTCTCGGGGCGCGTGCTCTCGCACCAGCTCCGCCCGTTCCTCGCGCTGGTCGCCGAGGCGCTGCTCGAGCCCGAGCTCGACGGCAAGCTGCTCGAGACCCGCAAGAAGCAACACGCGGCGCGGCTGCAGTCGCTCGGCACCCGGCCGCGCGAAGTGGCGGGCCGGATCTTCAACCGCGTCGTCTACGGCGGCGTGCATCCCTACGGCGCCCCGGGTCTGACGGCGGGTTCGGTCCGCGCAATCGACCGCCGGCACCTCGTCGACGCCCATCGCGCCGCCTTCGGGCTGCGCGGCTCGAGCCTGGTGATGGTCGGCGACGTCGATCCGCCCGCCGTGGCGGAGGCGCTTCGCGAGTCGTTCGGCAGCGCGCTCGAGCGCCCGGGCGACGCCGTCGGCGAGGTCGCCGCGCCGAAGCCCGAGCCGGTGGCCTGCCACGTCTTCGACGTCCCCGAGGCCGTGCAATCCGTGCTGGTGCTCGGCAATCCGGCCACCGCCCGCGCGGTCGCGAAGTGGCCGCAGCTGGTCGTGGCGAACCAGATCCTCGGCGGCTCGGCGAGCTCGCGCCTGTTCACCGTCCTGCGCGAGCGCAAAGGCCTGACCTACGGCATCTACTCCAGCCTGGACGGGCGCCTGCGAGCCGGCGATTGGTCGCTCTCGAGCTCGGTACGGACGCCAAAGACGGCCGAAGCGCTCGACGCGATCGCCGTCGAGCTCGACATGATGCGCAACGCCGCGCCGAGCGCCGAGGAACTCGGCGCGGCGCAGCGCTACCTCGTCGGCCAGTTCGTCGCTGGCATCGCGTCGAGCGGCGCGGTCGCCAGCCGTGTCGCCGCGGTGCGCCTGTACGGGCTGCCCGAGGGCGTGTGGTCCGACTACGCCGGCGCGCTCGAGGCGACGGACGTCGAGAAGGCCCGCGCCGCAGCGCAGCAGCATTTCGGCGCGACCGGCCTGCAGACCGTGGTCGTGGGCGACCTCGCCAAGCTCCGTCCGGAGCTCGACAACCGCTGCGCGCGCATCGACCTGCGCGACGCGGACGGAGAGCGAGTTCGCACGCTCGTCGGCCCCGACGCCGATATGACCGACGCCGACCGCAAGGCGCTCTTCGCCGCCTGGGGCGCGACCGCGACGTCGGTGCCGGCGCTCGAGCGCTTCGTGCACGACACCTCGCACGCCGTCGCTCACCGCACGGCGGCGCTGTTCGCCCAGCTCGGCGGGCCCAATCAGGCCGTCGCGCTGAAGATCACGGCCGGCGCGAGCGACGCACCCGAGCTCGCCCGAGCCCTGGCAGTCGCCTTGGCGGGCGAGCTGCGCGACGACCCGATCGACCGAGCCCGGGCGGCCCGCGCATGGCTGCTCGACATGGTGTCGCCGGCCAGCGGCGCGCCGCAACTCGTCGAGGAGGACGCCCGCAAGGCACACGAGGCGCTGGCCCGCTACGCCTTCGCCGGGGTCAGCCCGGACAGCCCGCCCGAGGTCGTCAAGGCGCTCGTGCCGCCGCGCCTGGACGAGGCCGATCTCGCCCGACTCGGCGCCCCCTCGGTGGACGGCCTGGAGGCCTTGGTCTCGGCCGACGTCTGGCGCGAACCCGCCGCACGGGCGCTGATCGCGCAGGAAGACGCGCCCGCGGTGCGCGCGCTGGTGCGTGCCTACCGTCGCTCGCTCGTCGTGCGTCGGGTCCTGCCGGCCGCGGTCGACCTCGAGCTCCTGTCGAAGGTGCCGGACGTGCAGACCGCGCTGCTGTTGCTCGATACCCACGCGCTGCTGGAGCTCGCGGCTGCCTCGGCCACGGGTACCGCGCCGCGCGAGACCGAGTCGGCGCGGGTCGCGACGATGACGACGCTGCGCGGCGTCGTCGAGACGATGGCGTCGACGCCGTCGCGCGAGGCCAACGAGAACAGCGGCCGCAGCGTGCTCGAGCGCGACATCAAGCACGTGCAGAGCCACCTCGAAGCGTTGCTCGCCTTCCGCGACACCGACGATCGCTGGTGGGCCGCTACCCTGCTGGTGCACAACCGAGGCGTCGAAGGGCTGCGCCTGGTGCTGGCGGGCATGGCAGACGACGATCGCTACGGCATCGAGGCATTCCGAAAGCGCCCGACGGCGACCTCGATCCTGATGCTCGCCGAGGACGAGATCGCCCCTCTCGGCGTCGATCTGGCGCGCCCGCTGCTGCTCGCTGCCCTGGCCGGGCGCAACCGCGTCGCCAAGGCGCTCGCGGTCACGACGATGCGCGTTTGGGGCGACGACGGCTCGCTCACCGCGCTGCGGACGCACACCGATGCCACCGACGTCGGCAGCCTGCTCGACCTCGGCCGCCCGTTCAGCGTGACCGAGCTCGCGCGCGCCGCGGTCGACGTGCACCGCGTGCTGCGCGCGATCCGCGGCGAGCGCGCCTCGGGCGCGATCGACGACGCGACCGCCAATCGACGCAGCGCCGCCGCCATGGCTGCCCTGCACCTCTCGGGCGCGGCCCTGGACGCGCGGGTCGCCGCGATCCATCCGCCGCCGCCGCCAAAGGCCACGAATCCGGCGCCCACGCCGCCAGGAGCGAAGTGATGAGCGATTTCCTCTTCTCCGGAACCTTCACCGCGCTGGTGACGCCGATGCGGGAGGACGCCGACCGCAGCCTCGACCTCGAGGCGCTCGAGCGTTTGGTGGAGCAGCAGATCGATGGCGGCATCGACGGGTTGGTTCCCTGCGGTACGACCGGGGAGGCGGCGACCCTCTCGCACGACGAGTGGGCGACTGTCGTTCGCGAGACGATCCGGGTCGCGCGCGGTCGTGTGCCGGTCATCGCCGGCACGGGCAGCAACAGCACGCAGAAGACGATCGAGACCACCAAGGCGGCCAAGGCGCTCGGCGTGGACGGCGTCCTGGTCGTGACGCCCTACTACAACAAGCCCTCGCAGGCCGGCTTGATCGCGCACTACGAGGCGATCTTGGCGGCGGTCTCGGTACCGATGGTGCTCTACAACGTGCCGGGCCGCACCGCCTCGAATATGGCAGCCGAGACGACCGCCGCCCTGGCCCGACACGCCGACGTGGTCGCGGTCAAAGAGGCCTCGGGCAACCTCGAACAGGTGCAGGCGATCCTCGACCGGACCGAGGGGCGCTTCGCCGTGCTCTCGGGCGACGACGGCCTCGCGGTGCCGATGTACTCGGTCGGCGGGCACGGCGTCATCAGCGTCGTCAGCAACCCCGCACCGGCGCGGACCGCGGCGTTGTATCGCGATTTCCGCGCGGGCAACGTCGACTCGGCCGCGCGCGGTCAGGTCGCCCTGCGGGAGATGATCGCGGCGCTCTTCTCGGAGTCGAATCCTCAACCGGTGAAGATGGCGATGCATCTGCTGGGGTTGATGGCACCGGTGACGCGTCTACCGCTGCTCACGGCGAGCCCGGCGGCGACCGAGCGGGTGCGCGCGGCGATGACAACGCTGGGGCTGCTGCCCTGACGTCTTGACGGGGGCTCTATCGCGCTGCTACCACGGCGCGAACGACGAGGGCGGAAGGGCCGTGAACGAAGAATCTGCACGCGAGCGAGCCCCGGCCGAGACGATCCACGTCGTCGGCTACGGCGTTTCCGACGTCGGCCTCGAACGCAAGAACAACGAGGACGCCTTCCACGCGAACGAGGACTACGGTCTGTTCGTGGTGTGCGACGGCATGGGTGGTCACGCCAGCGGCGAGATCGCCAGCCGCGTCGCGGTCGACACGATGGTCGACTTCGTCACGCAGACGGTCCATCAGGAAGGCTTCCGCTTCCCGTTCAGCCCGCCGGACGTCGCCACGCACGAGACCCGCGTGCTCGACTCGGCCGTGCGCCTGGCAAACCGTTCGGTCTTCGCGCAATCGCAGTCCGATCCGCGTCACAAGGGCATGGGCACGACCGTGGTCGCCGTGCTCGCCGGCCCGACGCACATCGGTGTCGTGCACGTCGGCGACAGCCGCGTGTACCTGATGCGCGAGGGTGAGCTCGAGCAGATCACCGAAGACCACAGCCTCCTCAACCACTATCGCCGCACGCGGCCGATGACGGACGAGGAGATTCGCAACTTCAAGGGCAAGAACGTGATCGTCCGCGCCGTCGGCCTGCGCGACGCCGTGCAGCCCGAAGTGCAGGCCGTCTCGGTCCAGCCGGGCGATCTGCTGCTGCTCTGCACCGACGGTCTCAGCGACCTGGTCGACGACGACACGATCGCCGACGTGATTCGTGATGCCCACGACGCCCTCGAGCCCGCGGTCGACAAGCTGATCCAGCTCGCGCTCGACGCCGGCGGCAAGGACAACGTCACGGTCATGCTCCTGCGCGTCGACGGCGGCCCGCCCGGACCGCACGTCGTGCGCGCACCGGAAGAGGACGACCCCGAGGACAACAGCCCAGGGTTCGTTGCCGGAGACGTCGACGGCATGTGGGATCAGGAGACCTTGCCGGCGTACGACCTGCCGCAGCTGGTCGAGGCCGGTGCGGCGGTGGTCGTGGCTCCCAAGCTGGTCGACGCGCCGACGCCGCGCGATTTGCCGGCGGTGACGCCCGCCGACATCGCCCGGGCGATGGCCTCGCGCGGCGTCTCGGTCGACAGCCAGGGCAAGCCGATCCCGCCTCCACCCGGTGGCGCCGGGCCCGAGACGGCTCCGCGGATCGATCTGCACGCGGCGACTCCGCCGGCCATGCCGGCCGCGCGCAGGTCCTTCACCGATACGTCGCCCGACCTGCCGGCGAGCGTGCGCATCGAGGCCGACGCTTTCGACGAGCAAGCCGACACCGCGCCGCGCCAAGCGCTGGTCTACGGGACCGAGCCCGAGGCGGACGACGACGAGGCGCTGGACGACGACGACGGCGACGTGCCGGCGTTCGATACCACGGTCGAGGCCAACGTCGAGTTCGACATCCCCGACGACGACGAGGACGACGACGAGCGCGAGCCCGAGCCCGGGCCGGACGACGACGCCGAGGAAGAAGACTTCGACGAGTCGCCGACGCTCAAGCTGCCGGCGGTCGATCTCGCCAGCGTCGCTGCCCGTGTCGCGGACGAAGCGCACGCCGCGAGCGAAGACGAGGACGTCTGGGCCGACGACGACGACGACGTCTGGGGCGACGGAGCCAGCAGCATCGAGGCGCTCGAGAGCGCACAGACCGAGCCGCTGGGCGACGAAGAGCCGCCCCGCACCGCGGTCGATCCTGCCGTCGCCAAGATGCTCCAGCGCTCCTCCGTGCGGCGTTTGGCGATTCCCCGTTCGAGCCGCGCGCCGGTCGAAGCGGAGCGTCCCTTCGGCCGCCGGGATCCCACCGAGAGCGGACGCGTCGCCGGCTCCCCGGGCGGCGACGTCAGCGGCGGTGCCTTCGATCCGATGGCGACCGTCGGGGCGCCGGTCGACGGCAAGCCCGGTACGGCGTCGCCCGTGACCTCGCGCTACGAGGCGGTGAAGACCGCCGTGGTCGAGGTCGACGACGGCGATGCCTACGACCCCGACGCTTGGTCCGCGCCGATTGAGGCGTTCGGGCCGGTCGGCGAAGACGACGAAGAGCGCTAGAGAGCGAATCGGTCGCGCTGCGGGCGTTTGGACACGCCCCTGCGCCGCGGTTAGACTGGGGTTCGCCTCCTGGCGGGCCCCAGGGCCGCCGTTTCGGTACGTGCCGACCGTGAGATCGACCGACATGCTCCATCTGCTCCGCCTCCGCGCCTCCGTGACGCTGCTCGTCGTCTTGCTCCTCGGAGCAGGCTGCTCCGACGACGCCGCCGGCAGCTCCGACACCGCCGACGTGCAGGCCGCGGACGACGTCGACACCGCGATCGACACCGGCAGTACCGACCAAGTCGACACCGCCGGGCCGGACGTCCAGCCCGACACGCAGACCGATACCGGCAGTCGGCGGCTGGACTGCCCGGGCGGCTCGGGTTGCCCCTGCACCGCCAACGACGATTGCGACAACGCCTTCTGCCTCGACACGCCACAGGGCCGCACCTGCGCCTACAACTGCGTGCAGGATTGTCCCGATCCGGCGAATTTCGTCTGTGCCGGCGTGGCCAGCCCCGGCGGCGACATCGTGCAGCTCTGCGTGCCGCGCTACGGCTTCCTGTGCGATCCGTGCAGCGCCTCGGGCGAGTGCACGCTGCTCGGCCAGACCGGCAAGGAGGCCGGGTGCTTCCGGCTGAAGACCGACACCGGCGAGGGAGCGCCGGACGAAGGCGCGTTCTGCAGCGTCGCGTGCGCCGCGGACACGGACTGCCCGAACGGCTACGGCTGCCGCGCGGCCGTCTCGGTCGAGGGCGACTCTCGCAAGGTCTGCCAGCCGGTCGACGCCGGCGGCGCCGCGACGCAATGCTTGTGCAGCGAGCGTGCGGCCAAACAGCAGCTCGCGACCAGCTGCGAGGCCGCGAGCGAGCTCGGCACCTGCCCCGGCACGCGCGCGTGTGCGACCGCCGGTGTCGCATCGACCTGCGCCGCCGCCGCCGCGACCAAGGAGGCGTGCGACGGCGTCGACAACGACTGCGACGGCATCACCGACGAGGGCTTGTGCGACGACGGCGACGTCTGCACCGACGACAGCTGCGACGGCGCCAAGGCCAGCTGCGTCAACGCGCCCAATACCGCCCCCTGCGACGACGGCAACGGCTGTACCGGCGACGACGTCTGCGGCGAGGCCGGCTGCAAGGGCAACGCGCTCGACTGCAACGACAACAACCCCTGCACCGACGACAGCTGCGCGCCGGCGACCGGTTGCAGCAACAAGCCGCACACCAAGCCCTGCGACGACGGCAGCGCTTGCACGAACAACGATCTCTGCGACGGCAAGGGCGCTTGCGTCGGCCTCGCGCTCGACGTCAGCGTGGTCTGCAACGACGACAATCCCTGCACCGCCGAGGGCTGCGACAGCGCCAGCGGCTGCACGAACAAGCCCGCCCTCGGCGCTTGCGAAGACGGCAACCCCTGCACCAACGGCGACACCTGCAAGGACGGCGGCTGCAGCCCCGGCAGCAACGTCTGCGCCTGCCAGACCGACGCGGACTGCAAGGCCAGCGAGGACGACAACCTCTGCAACGGCACGCTGTTCTGCGACAAGGCGGCGGCGCCCTTCGTGTGCAAGGTCGATCCGAAGACGATCGTGACGTGCGACACCAGCGGCGACGGTGCGTGCGCCGTCAACACCTGCGTGCCCGCCACCGGCGCTTGCGCGCCCAAGGCCGCGGCCGACGGCAAGCCCTGCGACGCGGACGGCTCGGTCTGCACCCCGGGCGACGCCTGCAAGGGCGGCACCTGCACCGCCGGCACCAAGCTCGATTGCGACGACAGCAACCCCTGCACCGACGACGCGTGCGACGGCATCAAGGGCTGTGACCCCGTCTTCAACATCGGCAACTGCGACGATGGCGACGCCTGCACCAAGGGCGACACCTGCGCGAGCGGCCAGTGCATCCCGGGCAAGAAGCTCGACTGCAACGACGACGACGACTGCACCCTCGACTATTGCGACAAGGCCAAGGGCGAGTGCGTCCACAATGGCGACCCCTACGAGGGCGATCCGTGCGACGCGGACGGCTCGGTCTGCACCAAGGGCGACGCCTGCAGCGGCGGCACGTGCACCGCCGGAAAGCCGCTGCCGTGCAACGACGACAACCCGTGCACCACCGACAGCTGCGACGCCAAGAGCGGCTGTAAGTACCTCGACAACACCGCCACCTGCGACGCCGACGGCAACCCGTGCACCGAGAACGACACCTGCAAGAACGGCATCTGCGGCAAGGGTCCGGACAAGAACTGCGACGACGGCAACGTCTGCAGCATCGACGCCTGCGACACCAAGACCGGCAACTGCACGCACGTCGCCGACAAGCAGGACGGTACCCCGTGCGACGCCGACGGCACCGCGTGCACCGACGCCGACGCCTGCAAGGGCACCACCTGCGTCGCCGGCAAGGTCCTCGATTGCGACGACAAGGAGACCTGCACCAAGGACTCCTGCCACCCCAAGACCGGCTGCGTGCACGAGAACATCGACGGCACCGGCTGCAACGACGGCGACGCCTGCACCAAGAGCGACGTCTGCGTCGCGGGCAAATGCAAGGGCATCAAGCTCGACTGCAACGACAACAACCCGTGCACGCAAGACCTCTGTGGCAACGGCGCGGGCTGCGAGCACCCGCCGGTGCAGGACGGGACGGTCTGCTCGGCCACCAACTACTGCGTCAGCGGCGCCTGCATCAAGCCGGCTTGCGGCGACGGGTTCGTCGCCGGTGACGAGGCGTGCGACGACGGCAACAGCAAGAACTGCGACGGCTGCGAGGCATGCGGTCGGCGCGGGCAGCTCGCGTTCGACGGCAAGTCCGCCGCCTCGGTGGCGACCTCGACGCCCGGACCGGACGGCAAGCTCGGCGCGCTGACCCTGCTCGGTGACCTGACGATCGAGGCGTGGGTGCGCGTCGACAAGCTCGGCACGGAGCAGACCGTGGTGGCGCGGGCCGATCCGAAGAGCGTCAACGTGCCCTACCTCGTCGGCATCACGGCTGCTGGCGTGCCGTATTTCCAGGCGGTGAGCGGAGCGGGGACCGAGACCATCGCCGCGACCCTGAGCGGCAAGACCGTGAGCGTGGTCGCCGGCAAGTGGACCCACCTCGCGGTCTCCATCGCGGGCAACGAGGTGCGCTGGCACGTCGACGGCAAGCAGCGTGGCGGCGGTACGCTGGCCAAGCCGCGGATCGACTCGCTCGGCGGCGCGCTGACCGTCGGCGCTCGGTTCACCGACGGCACCAAAGGCTTGGTCGGTCGTGTGGGCGCGCTGCACCTCGCCGCCGCCGCCCTGCACGGCGGTAACTTCCAGCCCGGGCGCGAGCCACGCCTGGATCCGCTGACGCTCGCGTATTGGCGCTTCGACGACGCACCGACCGCGAAGGTCGCGAAGGATGCCGGCGTGTTCGGCCTTGACCTGGTGCTCGCCGGCGCGGGCTTCGTCGCCGACGACTGCTACGGCGCCGCGGCGGACGCCGGCGTCTGCGGTGACGGCAAGGTCGCCCTCGGCCTCGAGGACTGCGACGACGGCGGCGCGCTGGCCTGCGACGGCTGCGAGAATTGCCGCCTCGAAGGCAACCTCGACCACAAGGGCGTGGGCTCGATCGTCACCGAAGGGTTCCCGAAGTGGGCGCCGGACGCCGTCTGCAGCGGCTGCCGGATGACCATCGAGGCCTGGGTCCGCCCCGACAAGACCGACGGCGTGTACGAGATCGCCGGCACGTCCTGTGGGTTCGCCTCGCTGTTCCTGGCGCAGGCACCGGGCGGTGGCACCTACTTCGGCGTGGTGCGCTTCCCGCTCGCGCCGGTCTTCGGCACCACGATCGTCAAGCCGGGCAAGTGGTACCACGTCGCCGGCTCGTTCGGCTGGGCGATCGGTGAACCGATCCGGATCTGGGTCGACGGCAAGCTGGAGAACAGCGCGGTCGCGCAGACCGGCGCGAACATCCCCGGCTACCAGATCGACAAGGAGGTCCTGTTCCTCGGCGCAGGCACCGGCGGCACCAGCGGCGGCTGCGTCTACAAGGGCGAGACGCCGACGCCGGGCACGGCGTTCCCCGGCGCCATCGACGAGATCCGCGTCTCGCGCGGTCTGCGCTACGAGGACAGCTTCACGCCGCGCCGGAGGCAGTTGCCCGACGCCGACACCCGCGGCCTCTGGCGCTTCGACAGCCCCGGAGCGGTCGCCGTCGACGACTCCGGACGCGGTGCCGTCGCCACGGCCAGCAAGGCCAGCGCGGTCGCCGACAGCTGCTTCGGCGACCTCGCCGGCTCGGCCCGCTGCGGCGACGGCCAGCAAGCGCGCTGGGAGGCCTGCGACAACGGCGTGGCCAACGGCGCGTGGCCGAAGAAGTGCTCGCCGACCTGCACGGTGACGAGCGAGCCCGATTGCACCGCGCTCGGCTGGCAGAGCGGCTCGGTCGGCGAAGGCAAGAACACGATGACCTACGACGCGACCGGCTGGACCGTCGAGGGCTGGGTGCGCCTGGCGGATCTGCCCACGTCCGGGTTCGGGGCCATCGTCGGAGTCCCGGAGGCGGGCGGCAGCGGCGGGTGCGCCTCGATGCCGGCGAATCAGGCGTGGCGCGTCGCGGTGGCCCCGGGCGGCGTCGACGCCTCGAAGATCGGCGGCACCAACGAGAAGGCGAGCACCGCGATGCCGGTCTGGCAGAAGGGCGTGTGGCAGCACTTCGCCCTGCAATACCAAGACGGCGGGGTCGGCAGCCTCTACGTCGACGGCCGTCTGGTGCGGACGTTCACGGCGGTGAGTGAGGGGTGGTCGACGTCGTGCCCGCTGACGCTCGGCGAGGCCTGGGCGAGCGGCACGCACGCCTTCGGGGCCGAGCTCGCGAGCCTGCGACTCTCCAAGGGCGCGCGCTACGGCGAGGGGTTCCTGCCCCGCGACACGCTCGACCCGGACAAGCGCACGGTCTGGCTCTTCGAGTTCGCGGAGACCAGCGGCACCACGGCCACCGACCTGGTCACCGGCTACAAGATCACGCTCCAGAACCCCAGCTTCTCGGCCGCCAAGGGACCGAGCTGCGCCAAGTAGCGGGCAGGCCGACGCGCCGGGCGGGACCCGGCGCGTCGGAACGGCCCAAAAAGAAGAGCGGCCCCGGTCAACCGGGGCCGCCTTTCCGTGGAGCGAGAGTCAAATCAAGAGAGGGGCCGAGTGGAGCTCGTGATGCCGTCCAACGACGTCCCAGCCGACCACTTCCCATCGATGGTCGTCGGGCCACGCATCACGTTCACACTCGACTTCGGGGACAGTTCACCGCTGGCGCGGTGCCCGTGTGTGAGGATGAGGTGAATGGGATTGAGAGAACTCATGGGAATGCTGCTTGCTCCTCTTGTTTTTGAGAACAGCAAGACGTATGCCATCCATTCCAACGGCCGGGTCTTTTTTTCGTTATGCTGTGATTTCAATTGTTTCCAGCTCAATTTTGTCGAACCGGCGCTACGCGAGCAATCCGGAAGAGCCGGCACGCCCCGGGGCGCGTGGTCAAAATGAGACACTTTGCCGGTCGCGCTCGGGGCAGCTTCGGATCGATCCATTCCGGTGCACACCGAGAGTGTATCAATCCTGAACACGATCCGATTCAGTGCAGCGTTCGTCGCTCCGACTTCCAAGGGTGGTTCGGGCTGTGCTACCAAGCATCGCGCGCGCGACGTCGCGCCGAGGAGGCGGTGATGCAGGATCTCTTCAACCCGACCGAGGAGCACGGCGCGCTGCGCGAGATGGTGCGAGCGTTCGCGGAGAGCGACGTCGAGGCACAGGCGGCAGAATTCGACCGAACCGAGCGCTTCAACCTGCCGCTGTTCCGCAAGCTCGGCCCACTCGGCTTGCTCGGCATCACGGTCGACGAGCGCTTCGGCGGCTCGGGCATGGACGCGGTGGCCGCCGTCATCGCGCACGAGGAGCTCTCGGCGGTAGACCCCGGCTTCACGCTCGCCTACCTCGCGCACTCGATGCTCTTCGTGAACAACCTCGCGCAGAACGGCAACGACGAGCAGCGTCTGCGCCTGTTGCCCGACGCCTGCAGCGGCCGCAAGGTCGGCGGCATGTGCATGAGCGAGCCCGGCGCCGGCACCGACGTGCTCGGCATGTCGACGACGGCACGCCGCGTCGAGGGCGGCTACCGCATCACCGGCGCCAAGATGTGGATCACCAACGGCGCGGTCAGCGACAGCGAGCTCGGCGACGTCTTCCTGGTCTACGCCAAGACCAGCGACGACGGCGGCCGTGGGCTCTCGCTCTTCCTCGTCGAGAAGGGCATGGAAGGCTTCCGACTCGGCCAGAAGATCCACGACAAGCTCGGCATGCGCGCTTCGACGACCGCCGAGTTGGTCTTCGACGAGGTCTTCGTGCCGGATGCCAACCTGATCGGCCAAGAGGGTTCGGCGGTGCGCTCGATGATGCGCAACCTCGAGCTCGAACGTCTGACCCTCGCCGCGATGAGCCTGGGCATCGCCCGCCGCTGCATCGAGGTGATGAACCGCTACGCCAGCGAGCGCCACAGCTTCGGGAAGCCGCTGCGCGCCTACGGCCAGATTCAGCGGCACATCGCCGAGAGCTACGCCGAGTGGATGGCAGGCCGCGCCTACGTCTACCAGGTGGCCGGCTCGTTGCGCCTGGACAGCTACGGCAACCGCATCGACAGCGACGGCGTGAAGCTCTACTGCGCGACGATGGCGAAGAACGTCGCGGACCGCGCGATCCAGGTCCTCGGCGGCTACGGCTACGTCGGAGAGTACCGGGTCGAGCGCCTGTGGCGCGACGCCAAGCTGCTCGAGATCGGCGGCGGCACCAACGAAGCGCACCAGAAGAACATGACCCGCGACCTCGCAGGCATCCCGATCCTGCGCTGAGCCGCGGACAGCCCTGGCGAATCGCGGAGCACACCTCTACGATCGGCGGCATGTACGCCTCCGGACCGCGCCCACTCGTCGAACGCCTTCGCGTCTCGCTGCGCATCGGGCGGGCGTGCTGGTGGGTGCTGGTGTGCGTGGCGGCCGGCGTCGCCCCGCGGCAAGCTGCAGCGACCGACGCGGCAAAGCGCTGCGCCGTCGATGATGACTGCGCGGTCGGGCGGATGTGCCGTCGCGGCGCCTGCCATCTCCGCGAGTGCGACGACGACGTCGACTGTCATATCTCGCGACGCTGTGAGGAGGGCCTGTGCGCCCTGCCCGACCCGACGCGTCGGCGGGGTATGGCCGCGCAGTCGCCGACCGCCCCGCCCCCCGAAGCCCTCGATGGAGACGACGCCGTCACGGTCGGGCCGCTCTTCCCGGGCGGGCTGCTCGCGGAGTTGGCGCTCGGCGTCGGTCGCGGCCGCAGCCTGGTCTTCGGCCTCGGGACGACCACCGACGCCGGTGGGCTCGCGTTTCGTGCCGGCTTCCGAGCCTTCCGCGGCCGGCTCGGTCCGTTGCGACGGGACGCTTGGGCCGGGCTGCACGGCTTCTTCGGTGGCGGTGCCGAGGCCGGATCGTGGGCGGCGACGGCGATGGGTTCGGCGCGGCGCTTCTTCGCGAGCGGGCCCTCGGTGCGAGCCCTGTGGTGGGCGGTCGGCGCCGGCATCGAGCTGCCGCACGGCGAGCGAGAGCGGCGCGTCCTGCGCCTGGAGCTCGGCTTGGCGATGCTGGCCCGTGGCGTCTATCGAGCCGAGACCGACGTGGCGCTGCTCCCGGTGTTCGGGCTGCGCTACGGCATCCGGTTCTGAGGCTGCGGAAGCACCGACGCGCTCACTCGGAGCGCCGCGCGTCGACGGCGATCTTGCCGAGCCGGTACGCGCCCCGCTCGTCGAGCAACTGCAGCACGCCGATGGCTTCTCCCGGGCAGTCGATGCGCACCTCGACCGCCGGCACCCCGCCGAGGCTCTGGTAGACCCGCGCCCGATAGCTTCGGCAGCGCAGTTCGGGCGCCTCGCGTCGCAGCCGCTGCGCGTAGTCGAGCATCTTCGCGGGCGGCAGATCGGCGTAGGCACCTCCGTGCAACCGGAACAGCCGTGGGAGCAGGCGCGCGGCCTCGGCGTGCTGCGGCCCGGGGCCGTGGGCGTGCAGATAGGCCCAGAAGGGGCCGTCGCGCGAGCGAAGCTGCTCGCAGATCGCCGCACGCTCGGCGCGGACGTGCAGCGAGAGCGGGGGATCCGAAGTCTCGACGTCCAGGCGCGCACCGCTGCTCGCGATCAAGCCACAGAGCCGAGCGCCGTCGACAGCGGCGAAGGCGGCGTGAACCTCCAGCACGGCACGGGCGATTCGAGCCGCCTCTTCGGGCGAGACGGCGATGCGCGATCGATCTTGGCGGCGGGCCCGCGCTCGCGGTCGCGCGGCAGGTCGATTCGGCGCCTCCCCACCGTCGAGCAACCACTGCGCGGCCCCGCGATAGCCGAAGCCGATCGCCGCCGACCGCCCGTCGGAGAAGCCCGAGTCGCCGTGAATGTGCGGCGTGAACCGCTGCCGCCGTTCGCGGTACTCGAGGACAAAGCCCGCTCGCGTGCCCGCGCCGCCGGGGTCGTCTTCTACCGTCCAGCGCACGTCGACCGCGACCCGCCAGCTCGGCTGCACCTGCCAACCGGCGAGCAACGCGAACGAGCGAATGGGCTGTCCGTCGCTCCATCGCGCGTCGAGCGCCACCATCGGGCCGCGGTCGTGGTAGCCCAGGCGCAGCCCCCCGACCACCTGCGGGCCGACCAGGATCGGGCGATTCGCGCTGTTCTCACCCCGCAGTGCGGCGGCCGGGAAGAGGTGACGGGTGCCGGCGAGCGCGTCGCTCATGCCCATGCCGAGCCGTAGCCACGGGGTCGGCTCCGCCGCCATGCCGAGATCGAACGTCGTGGTGGGCGAGACCCCGTCGGCAGGCGCGTCGAGATCGCCCAGACGCCGCACCGCCATGCCGAGGTCGACGAGCCCGGCGAGGCGCGCGGCCACGCCGAGCGAGATGCGCGACGTCCCGAGAATCGACTGGTCTTCGGCCGCCGGCGGCGCGCTCTGCAAGCTGCGGTCGAACTGCACCGCGAACGTCAGCACACTGAGAGAGGCACGCGCCGCGAGCGCGAGGCCGCTGCCGCGGTCCCCGTCGAAGGTCGCGTTGCGGAGCCCGATGGCCCCCGCTGCGACCAAGCCGGCGCCCCCTGCCAGCGCAGCCGGGTTCTCGGAGAGTTCTAGACCGAACGCCCCGTCGACGCTCGACGCGCCGGGCAGATAGGGGCGACGCTCGAGGCGGGCCACCTGGGCGCGCACCGGCCACGCCGCCGCCGCCAGCGCCAAACCCACGAAAAGCCGGAAGATCTTGGCGGCAAGCGGAGTCGGGAGGCGAGCGCGGGACATGCTGGAAACGACCTCCAGAGTGGAGAGGATGACAAAGTTCTTCCACGCTTGCGAGCGCATGGCGGGGGCCCTATCCTCCCCGCCCTTGACGCCGCCCCCGCGTCACCGAGGATCGTGATGTTCATCGAACGTGCCCGTACCCTGCGCGCCTCGCACGCGACGCTCGACGCCATGGCCATCGCGCTGGCGTTCGCGCTCGCGTGGTTCGCGCGCGGTGTGCACGAGTCGATCCCGGTGCTGCAGCGGATCCCCGCGACCGATTGGAACCCGCAGGACGCCGCCGGCGTGGACTACGCGCTCCTGCTGGCCGTCTCTGGCGTGGCCTGGATCTCCGGCCTGCGGACCAACCGTGGCTATCTCGTTCCGCATCGCGGCAGCCTGCTGGGCCTGCTCGCGCTGCACGCGCGGGGTCTCGGTTGGGCGGTGCTCGGGGCCTCGGCGGCGGTGTTCACCGTCAAGCTCGCCACCGTGAGTCGCCTCTATTTCGGCTACTACTTCGGCGTCGGGCTCGCCTTGCTCCTCGGCAAGGACCTGTTCATGCGCTCGTTCGTGCGCCGCCTGCTGCGCAGCGACACCTACGCGCGACACGCCCTGGTCATCGGCGGCGGACGACCGGCGTCCTGGTTCACCGCCGCCGTCGTCGGCGCTGCGGATTCCGGCTATCGACCGATCGGCGTGCTGTGGGCCGGCGAAGAAGCCGCCCCGGCGTCGGTCGGCGGCGTGCCGGTGCTGGGACGCATCGAGACGCTGGACCAGGTACTGATCGAGCACCCGGTCGACGAAGTCTTCGTCGTCGGCGGCCCGCGTCGCATCGCAGAGCTGGCGCCGCTGGTGCAGACGTTGACCGAGCGCGGCCGCGTGGTGTCGGTGGTCACCACCAACCACAGCACCGGAGACGGCGTGCGCGGCCGGGTGACCGAATTCGAGGGCATCCCGATGCTCTCGTACGGCCCGATGCCGAAGGACGAACTGGGCGCGGTCGCCAAGCGCGTGATGGACATCGCGGTCGCGCTGGTCGCGGCAGCGATGCTCGCGCCGGTGGCGGCGGTGATCATCGTCGCCATCAAGCTGCTCGACCCGGGCCCGATCTTCTTCGGTCAACGCCGACTCGGTCAGGGCGGGTCGACGTTCAAGCTCTACAAGTTCCGGTCGATGCGCGTGGACGCCGAAGAAGTGCTGCGTCGCGACCCAGCGCTCTACGCGCGCTACGTCGCCAACGACTACAAGCTGCCCGAAGACGAAGACCCGCGCGTCTCGCCACTCGGGCGCTTCCTGCGCAAATCGAGCCTCGACGAGTTGCCGCAGCTCTACAACGTGCTGCGCGGTGAGCTCTCGATGGTGGGCCCTCGTCCGATCGTCCCCGACGAGTTGCAGCACTACGATCCCTACGCCGATGTGCTCCTCGCCGTGCGGCCCGGCGTCACCGGGCTGTGGCAAGTCAGCGGTCGCTCGGACATTCGCTACCCCGAGCGCGCGTTCCTCGACCTCGACTACATCGGCAACAACAACGTGCTGACCGACCTCGGCATCTTGCTGCGGACCGTGCCGGCCGTGCTGCTACGCAAGGGGGCCCATTGAGCGCCACCGCCGCCGGGACCGAGTCGATTCTACCGCCGCAAGGGCATATCGACGCCGGCGGGCACCGCATCGCCTACCGCGTCGACGGCGACCGCGGCAGCTACGTCCTGCTGGTCATGGGCTTCGCGATGCCGGGGCGCGCCTGGCAGTTCCAGGTACCGGCGCTGAGCGAGCGGCATCGCGTCATCACCTTCGACAATCGCGGCGCCGGTGCCAGTGATGTCCCCAGGGGTCCGTATTCGATGCAGGGGTTCGCCGCAGATGCCGTCGCGCTGCTCGACCACCTCGGCGTCGACGCCGCGCACGTCGTCGGCGTGTCGATGGGCGGGATGATCGCGCAGGAGTTGGCGCTGCAGTCCCCGAAGCGCGTGCGCAGCCTGACGCTGATCGCGACGCACGCGGGCGGCTTCCGCGCGCTGCTGCCGCGACCGCGCGGTCTCGGCTACTTCGTCGCAGCGCAGCTCGGCAGCCGCGAGAAGCGGGGCCACGCCCTCGCGCAGCTGCTCTTCCCGCCGGATTTCCTCGCCACCTGCGACCGGAGCTGGCTGCATCGGACGCTGACGCAAGATCTCGGCACGCCGCCCTCTGCTGCAGCGCGCCGGGCGCAGTTTGCCGCGATCTTCGGCCATCGCACCGCGGCTCGACTGCATCGACTCGCCAATCTGCCGGTGCTGCTCGTGCGACCGCACCACGATCTGCTGATCCGACCGACTCAGACCGACCGGCTGCACCGCGCCCTGCCCCACGCACGTGTGCTGCATCTGCCCGGCGGCCACGGCGTGATTCGGCAGCTGCCGGACGTCCTCAACGCGGCGATGCTGGATCATTTCGCGACCGCCGAAGGCGCGCCGGCGTGAGTTGGCGCGGCGGCCTGCTGCTGGCCGCTTCGGGGCTCGTCGGCTGCGGCGCGCCCTCGGTGCAGTCACTCCAGCCCGCCGCCACGGCGCGGGTCGTGGCGGGGCCCGCCCACCACCTGCTTCTCGACGGCGGCGCGACGGGCGTCGTCGCCTACGAGGTCGACCGCGACGGCCGAATCCTCACGCAGACCGCCTTGCCGCCCGAGTCCCTCGCCACCGTGCAGCTCGCCGGGGGCGTGCTGATCGACCGGGTGGCCGGGCGCGTGCGCGGTCGGGCGCCGGGTGAGGAGCGCAGCCGCTGGACCTACCCGCGGAGCGGCCGAGCCCTCGCCGCCCTGGCACGAGAGCGCGACGTCGTCGTCGTGGACAGCGCGGCGCGCCTGTGCGTCGTCGACGCCGGGGACGGGCACGCGCAGGACTGCGTCGGGCTGCCGGACCAACAGGCCCAACTCGTCGGCGTGGCGCGCTTCGGCGCGACGGTCTGGGTGTGGATTCGACGTCCCGGCGCGGTCCTCGCCTACGCCATGCAGGCGCGTTGCGCGGCCAGCGCGCGATGCGAGCCGCGGCTGGGCGGCCTCGGCTGGTCGGCCCCGTTGGAGGCGTCACGTCCTGCGCCGCGGGTGATCGGCGACGCCATCCTGCTCGAGCCCGAAGCGGGTGTGGTCGAGGTCCGCGACGGCCGAACGGGCGCGGTCCGCGTGACCGAGCTTCGCCCCCGACTCGGCCGACTGCATGCGACCGACGGCGCGATGCTGCTCAGCGGACAGCGCGACGACGGCGCCCATTTCCTCGCCTGTCTGGACGGTCGGGCCGATGCCGTGCGCTGGATCCGCGCGTGGCCCTTCGCCGTGCCGACCGCGGCGGTTTCCGGCCCGGGCGTGCTCCGCGTCCGCGCCGTCGACCGGGAGTGGGTGCTGCGCGCACGCGATGGCGCCGGGCTCGGCGAGGTCCCGGCGCGCGACGCCGCGGCTGCGAACGAAGAGCTGTGGCTCGGGGTCAGCGGGAACGGCGCGCGCGCCGTCTCGCTGTCCCCCGCCCCGCTGGCGCCGATGCCGCCGCCGCCGCCGCGACCGGCGTGGCTGCGCGAGGGCGCTGTGCTGCACTACCTGCAGACCGGGCCGAACGGGCCACCGCGGCGACTCTCGTGGACCGTCTTGGCGCAGACGCGGGATGCCATCCGTCTGCAATTCTTCGGCGAGCAGGATCCCGCGCGCGTGCAGGTCTGGAACGCCGCCCACCTCGGGGGCGCCTTGCAGCTCTGCGTGGCGCCCGCGCTCGGCGACGCGCCGGGCCGGCTCTGTCCCTCCCTGGCGCTCGGGCGCGAGCCGACGGCGCGCTTGCTCGGTGGCGAAGCCGTCTCGGTCGCGTGGCCAGGCCGTGCGCCCCTGGCCACGCGATGGGTGGGGCGCGGCCTACACGCGGCGTCGTTCCGCGTCGGCGCCGCTGAATCGACGCGCCTGCTCCATCTGCCGACGCTGCGCCTGCGCGCGGCCGGTCGCGACGAGACGATGGAGGTCGCGGAGTTCGCCGACCTGCCTCTGCTCCTGCACGCGACCGCCGGTGAAGAGCGGGTGGTGTTGATCGGGGTGTCGCTGCCCGAGGGCGCCGCGCTGCCGAGCGAAGGTGCTAGCGGGTCAGCCAGCGCGACTGACGCACGGTGAGCAGCGCCATCGGGTAGATCCACTGCAGGGTCAGCAGCGCGAACACCGCGTACGCGAGGGTGTAAACCGCGTCGAGGCTGCGCTCGCTGCGCAGGAAGAACACCGCGTGCAGCAGCGCGAACGTCAGCGCGAACGCAATCGAGCGCAGGAGCAGCGCGGGGTGCATCAGCACCAGCATCCAGCCTGCGAAGAGCAAGTACATGCGCAGCGGCAACTGCAGGTACGAGAACACCGCGTCGACCACCGCCGGCAAGCGTCGCCAGGAGCGCAGCAGGCTCGGCAGGTGCCCCATGTAGAGCGTGCTCTCGCGCAGGTTGCTGCGGGCCCAGCGGGTGTACATCAGCGCGAGGCGCTTGTAGGTCGACGGCACGGTCGTGCGCGCGACGGCGTTGGACTGATACACCGTCTTGTAGCCCGACCAGAGCACGCGGTTGGCCATATGGTGGTCGTCGCCGTTGCTGCAGGAGGCGCCGAGGAACTTGATGTCGCGCCAGGCATCCCAATGCGGCTTCACCACCGAGACGCGGTAGCAGGAGAAGGCGCCGGGCGTGACGAAGACACTACCGAGCTCGCTCTGGTAGGCGCGCGAGAAGTCGAAGCCGATGCGGTAGCGCACCGCGAGCATCCGCGTGAGCATGTTGCGGCCGCGGTTGAGGACGTCGATGCGACCGGCGACCGCGCCGACCTGATCGTCGAGCACCATCGGCGTGACCAGCGCGCGCAACGCCTCCTTCGGCAGCACGGTGTCCGAGTCGACGGTGACGACCATCGGCGTCTCGACGTGCTGGAAGCCGGTGTACAGGGCGTGGCGCTTGCCGGCGTTCTGCTCCTTGGCGATGACCGTCACTCGGTCGGGCGCCAGCACCGCCGCCGAGCGCGCCCAGCTCACCGTGTCGTCGAGGCTGCCGTCGTCGACGCAGAAGATGCGCAGCTTGTCCGCCGGGTAGTCGCTCGCGAGCAG
>JBEARB010000073.1:0-12144 GCA_041163625.1 Pseudomonadota bacterium
CTAGAGACGCGATCAAAAAATCGCCAGGGGCGATATTTTGGTCGCGGCTCGTGGAGGGGGATGGTTCGCGAGAACCGCGCTTCTCGCGACCAGGGGGCGCCTAGCCCCCCAAACAACAGACGAGAGACTCGGCCAGGAAATGCGAAGCTGCATTTTCTGGTCGCGTCTCTAGGGCGACGGCCGGGCCGGTGAGCGGATCGCAGACATCCTGCTGCGCGATCTCGCCGAGCCCACTCGCTGACGCGCGCTCGCGGCCGCGGCAGGCGACCGCTAGGGCGCGGCGCCGCCGCCCTTCTTGGCGCCGGCGCAATCGAGGGAGCCGTCCTCGTAGTGCATGCAGACCTCGTCATCGACGAAGCGGACGGCGCGGCGCACGACGCAGAGGTCCTCGCCGGCCTCGCGGACCGTCGCTTCGAGCCAGCCCTCGTGCCCGGTGAAAGCCGTCACCAGCGGCGGTGAGAGCCAGACCTCGAAGGCTTCGGAGATGGCGCCGTCGCCCTGCTGCGTCCACGGCAAGCCTGGCCGCGCGCTGTCGTGCGGCTCGTCTTGGTCCTTGGCGGCTCGCAACAGCACGTTGGTCTTGCGGGGCGTGGCCCCCTCGATCCGCAGCGCGGCGACGACCAATAGGTAGCCCTGGAATCCGCGGGTCAGCTCCGCGTCGCCGCCCTCGGGCATCTCCACGAAGGCGCCATCGACGAGACGACCGAGCTCGCAGCGGATCTCGGCGCCAGCGCCGTCGGCGCCACCGGCCCCATCGGAGGCGCAGCCGAGCAGGGCCAGCGTGGCCGCGACGGCCGCAGCGATCGGCCCTGCCGCATTCATCCGCGCGCCAGCCACGCCGCGCGCGCGAGCAGCGCCCAGCCGGCCATCAGCGCCAAGCCGCCGAGCGGCGTCACCATGCCGAGCTTGCGGATGCCGCTGAGGACCAACACGTAGAGCGAGCCCGAAAAAATAGCGATTCCGACGGTGGTCGCCCAACCCGCGAGGTCAGCGGCCTTGCCCACCTCCGCCCGACCGCTGCCCTGCGCGGAGGCGGCGAACAAACCGATGCCGACCAACAGCAGGGCGTGCAGGAGATGGTAGCGGGCCGCCGTCTCCCAGACTTCGAGCTCGCGCTCGCCGACGCGGGCTCGCAGCCCGTGCGCGCCGAACGCGCCGAGGCCGACTCCGATGGCGCCCAGCACCGCTCCGATCATCGTCCAGCGCATCGAACCCCCACAGGCCCAGCTCTGGGTCGGGCCGCGGCCATGGTGCGCGAAGCCCCAACCAGCGTCCAGGCTGCGCCGGCGGCGAGGAGCCAGACGCCTAGAGACGCGATCAAAAAATCGCCAAAGGCGATTTTTTGCGCGACTCGAGGAGGGGGATGGATCGCGAGAACCGCGCTTCTCGCGACCAGGGGGCGCCCAGCCCCCCAGACAACAGACGAGAGACTCGGCCAGAAAATGCGAACCTGCATCTTCTGGTCGCGTCTCTAGGCGAGCCTTTCGTTCCCGGAGCGATGCGGTATGCTCCGCCGCCTTCCACCCCCGGAGACGCAGGCGTCGCCGCGTCCATCGCCCGAGGAGCCGAACCATGAAGCCAGGAGTCGTCACCGGAGCCGCCTACCGTGAGCTAGTCGCCGCTGCCAAATCGGGCGGTTATGCGCTGCCTGCGGTCAACGTCGTCGGAAGCCACTCGCTCAACGCGGTGCTCGAGGCGGCGGCGTTGGCGAAGAGCGACGTGATCATCCAGCTCAGCAACGGCGGTGCGCAGTTCTGGGCCGGCAAGGGGATGAAGGACAGCGCGGCGGCGAAGGTGATCGGCGCCGTCTCGGCGGCGCGCCACACCGCGCTGTTGGCCGAGCATTACGGCGTCTGCGTGGTGCTGCACACCGACCACGCCGACCGCAAGCACGTCGGCTGGGTCGATGGCCTGATGGATTGGAACGAGCGCGCGTTCGCCGAGACCGGCGCGCCGCTGTTCAGCTCGCATATGTTGGATCTCTCGGCCGAGCCGATCGAGAGCAACCTCGCCGAGTGCGAGCGGATGCTGAAGCGGATGGCCAAGACCGGCGTGAGCTTGGAGATCGAGCTCGGCGTGACCGGCGGCGAAGAGGACGGCATCGGCCACGACTACGACGACTCGGCCGACAACGCCCACCTCTACACCCAGCCCGAGGACGTGCTGACGGCCTACGACCGCCTCGCCAGCATCGGCCACTTCAGCGTCGCGGCGAGCTTCGGCAACGTCCACGGCGTCTACAAGCCGGGCAACGTGCAGCTGCGGCCGGAGATCTTGCAGGCCAGCCAGGCGCTGGTGCAGCAGACCCACGCGCTGGCCGACAACCCCCTCGACCTGGTCTTCCACGGCGGCTCGGGCTCGGAGAAGGACAAGATCGCCGCGGCGATCCGCTTCGGTGTGTTCAAGATGAACATCGACACCGACACGCAGTTCGCCTTCGCCCAGCCGATCGGCGACTACGTCAAGGCGAACCCGGTCGCGTTCAGCCACCAGATCGATCCGGACGACGGCACGCCCTACAAGAAGCTCTACGACCCGCGCGCGTGGCTGCGCAAGGGCGAGCAGGGCATGGTCACCCGCCTGCAGGAGGCGTTCGCCGACCTCGGTAGCGCCGGCAAGACCCTCGCCCGGTAGGGACCGCTCTTCAGCAGGCTAGCCGTCGAGCGGCACCGGCGCGAACGCGAACGCGACCGGCAGCTGCGCCGGCAGCGGCTCGGTCTGCGGCACCCCGAACACGCTCTTGAGCAGCGCGGAGGCGCCGGCGTCGTCGATGCCGCCCACGGTCTTCATCAGCGCGAGGAACGCGTCGGTCGGCGTGGCGCCGCTCACCGTCACCGCCGTGATGCCGGTCGGCGTGCTGCCGTCGAGCGTGAGCGTGGCGGAAAACTGGGCGTCGAGCAGGTGCAGCGTACCGATCGCGTTGCCGGCGCTGTCCTGCACTTCGAGCGAGAACGGCGAGAGCGTGCCCTTCCAATCGGCGCCGGCGGCCTTCAGATCGACGTCCTGCTCGCTGCCGGCGTCGGGCAGACCGTTGGCGTCAAAATCGGTGGCGATGGCGAGGCGGACGCCTCCGCTCGGCGCGGCGCTCGCGCCCCAGAGCAGCCGCGGCACGAAACCGGGCAGCGCGCCCTTGGCGACCGGATGGTCGGGCGCGACGAGGCTGGTCTGCTCCTTGCCGGAGGTGACGACGACGCCGGGCGCGGGGGCGGTCCAGGCTTGCTTGCCGCCACCGGTGGCCTTGTCGACGAGGGCAGCGAGCTGAACCTCGCGGCGACGCCAGAAGAACGCTGTGCTGGTCTGCTCGAGGTAGCCGAAGGGGTAGCTCGTCAGCGTCTGCGGCTTCGGACGCGCCAGCATCGAGAGCGGGTAGCGGTAGCGTTGCTCGCCATCGACGACGGCGACGGCGACGGCATCGCCGATGGTGACGGCAGCCGAGAGCTCGACGGCGGCGGCGGCTTTGGCGGCGTCGCGGATGGCGAGGTCGGGTTCGCCGGTGGGGCCGGCGGCGAGCTTGGCTTCGTGCCAGGGCCGCAGCGCGACGACGCCTTGGTAGAGCCGGCGGGTATGCTCGATGCGGCGGACGTAGAGCCAGAGCGTGGCGTGCAGCTCGGCGTAGAGGCGAGCGGAGAGGTCGGCGGGGGCGGCCTCGGCAGCGGGGGCGGGCAGCTCGGCGAGCAGGCCGGCGTAGGCTTGTTCCATCGCGGCGAGGTCGGCCAGATCGCCTTGCACGAAGGCCTTCCATTGCGCGTCGTCGTAGGCGAGCACGGTGGCGAAGGCGGGCTTGGGCCGGCGCGCGAGGATGCCGGCGGCGGCGCCGATCTCGTCCTGCGGCAGCTCGCCGGCGAGGTAGAACGTCAGCATCGGGTTGGTGACGTAGAGATCTTGCATCTGCCGCTCGGCCCAGCGCTCGAGCACGTCGGCGACCTGCGCGCCGTGGGCGCCGAAGAGCGGGGCGATGTCGTCGAGGTAGTCGCGCCAGGAGGTCTGCGCGTCCCAGCCCAGCCGCAGCACGTGGTGGTCGTACATCCAATAGCCCCACTCGCGGCCGGACGTGAAGGTCACGTGACCGGAGTAGGCGTCGGGCAGCCCGGCGGCGTCGTAGTGGCGCGACCAGCCGGTGATCGGCAGCGCGAGCGGCACGTTGTTGTCGAAGCCGAGCCACCAGGCCGTCTCGGGGAAGTAGACCAGCGGACGGGTGCCGGCAGCCGCGGTGGCGAAGTCGCGCTGTTGGTGGAAGGTCTCGCAATCGTAGACCGGCGCGGGGTGCTCCAGGGTGTAGAACATCGTGGTGTGCACCCAGGCGCCGAGCGCGGCCGGGGATTGCAGGGGTAGGTGGTAGAAGTAGCCGCCGGTCTCGTCCTTCAGGCTGCAGGTGGTGTGGATCCACGCGAAGGCGTCGGTGCCCGGGTGGGCGGCGGCGAGGTGGTCGAGCGCGGTCTGGAGCCAGCCGAGCACGCGGGCGTCTTCGGGCTTGGTGAACTCGCTGGTGCCGATCTGGAAGGCGATCCAATCGATGCCGGCGCCGACCAGGCGGTCGAGGCTGGCGCGGATCTGCACGTCGTCGGGCACGGGCGCGCCGGCCTCCTGCTTGCTCTCGTCGATATGCTTGTAATTGTTCTGCTGCTGGTCGGCGAAGCTGGTCACCATACCGAGGCGCACGCCGCGCTCGCGGGCGAAGGTCGCGAGCGTGGCGAGTTCGGGCAGCCAGGTGTCGAGCGGGACCGTCTTGAGCATGTGGAAGCTCGCGACGTTGTTTCGGTTGCGCGCGATCCAACGGATCCAATTCCGCGCCATCTCGGCGTGCCCCGGCACGGCCGGCTGCAGCACGAAGTCCGAGGCGGGGACCGGATGCTGGGTGTGCTCGTGCAGGCCGCGGAAGGCGAAGCGCGGCGCCTGCACCGCGCCGTCGAAGGCCCACGGCAGCGTGCGCGCAGCGTCGGCGGCGGGCACGAAGGTCTCCTCGGGGTGGTGCCAATGCACGCCGAGCGCCTCGCAGACGGCGCGCAGGCCGTGGCTGGCGCCGAGCTCGGTCGCCGCCCGCACGCGCAGGCCGACCGCGCCGCTCGGGAAGCCGTGGCGGTCGATGCGGAAGCCTTCGAGGCCGCGCGCCTCGGCGTTGCCACCGAGCTCGACCGCGACGACGACGCCCGAGGCGGGCACGGCGCCGACGACGAGCGGGGCGGCGGTGGCGCCGGTGGTGGCGGCGAGCGCGGCGACGAGGTCTTCGCCGGCTTCGCGCAGGCCGGGGCCGGCGGCGGCGGGGACCACGACGCGCACGGCGACCTGGCCGGCGGCGGCGATCGCGGGCGCGGCGGTCGGCGGCGTCGGCAGCTCGTCGGCGCAGCCACCGACCAGCGCGAGGGCGACGCAGAGCGCGACGGCGGCGAGGCGGACGGATTCGAGGGGGAGCGGGGCGCGGCGCATCGGAGACCTCCGGGGGGTGGTGGCGCGCAGCGTCGCAAACCCGAATTCCCCGGGCAAGCAGCGGCGGGGCTTTGCCCCCGCAACGACACGGGGTAGCGTGCGCGCCATCCGGGAGGCTGCGATGGCGACGAACGCGACGATCTTCATGGCGATGAGCCTGGACGGCCGGCTGGCTGGCCCCGGCGACGACCTGTCCTTCCTCGACACCGTGCAGACCGACGGCGAGGACTACGGCTTCACCTCGTTCTTCGCCGGCGTCGACGCGCTCGTCATGGGGCGCCGCACCTACGAGGTGGTCCGCACCTTCGGCAACTGGCCCTACGGAGACAAGCCGGTGATCGTGCTCTCGGAAACGTTGGCGGGGCAGCCCGGACCGCTCCCGACGGTGCGCTTCGCGGCCGGCGACGTCGGCGAGCTCGCCCGTCTCCTCGAGGCCGAGGGGCTCTCGCGCCTGTACGTCGACGGCGGCTCGGTCGCGCGTGGCTTCATCGCGGCGGGGCTGTGCGACGCGCTGATCGTCTCGATCGTGCCGATCATCCTGGGAGCGGGGCCGCGCCTGTTCGACGACCACGAGGGCGCGCCGCTACCGCCGTCCCAGTGGCGGCTGGCGTGGAGCGAGCGCTACGAGAGCGGGCTGATGCAGCTCTGCTACGAGCGCTACTTGCAGGCGCCGTAGCTCTCGATGCCGGCGTCGACCTTGGCGGCGGCGCAGGTGTTGTCGTAGGTCTTGCCGTCGCAGCCGCAGACCTTGCCCGAGAACGTCGTGCAGTTGCTGGTCGAAGTGCAGATGCCGGTGCCGCCGCATTTCTGCAGGGCGACGCTGCCGGCGCACCACAGACCTGGGCCGCACGCGCCGGACTTGCCGATGACGCAGGTGCCGGTCGATTGGCAGCCGGGGATCTGCTGATGCTGGCATTTGCCGCCGACGCACGAGTCGTAGGTGCAGTTCTGGCCGTCGCTGCACTCGGCGCCCGACTTGCACGCCTTGCAGCCCTGGATCGTCGCCCACACGCAGATGCCTTGCGAGCAGGCGTCGGTGGTGCAGATATTGCCGTCGTCGCATTGCGACGCGAACGCGCACTTCTTGCAGCCCTTGATCGCGGTGTGCGTGCACTTGCCGGCCGAGCAGGCGTCGGTCGTGCAGGCGTCGCCGTCGTTGCAGTCGGCGTTGGTCGCGCACTCGGGCTTGAAGCAGGGGCCCTGGCTCGCGACGTTCACGCCGGCCTTGGCCGCCTCGCAGGCGTTGTTGTAGGTCTTGGCGTCGCAGCCGCAGACCGGCACCACCGCCAGCGGGCAGATCGTCGGCGAGGTCGAGCACACGCCGCCGCCACTGCAGGTGCCGACCGTGGTGGCCTCACACCACGCGCCCTTCGTGCAGGTGGTGTTGTCGCCGATGGTGCACTTGTTACCCGTGCAGCCGGCGATCGGCTTGTAAACGCAGAGCCCGGTCGAGGCGTCGCAGCTGTCGGCGGTGCAGGCGTTGCCGTCGTTGCAGGCCTTGCCCACCCCGGCGACGCATTGGCCACCCTTGCAGTAGTCCTTGTGGGTGCACGCGTTGCCGTCGTCGCAGATGCCGTCGATGGCGCCGTGCAGGCAGACGCCGAGCTTGGTGCAGGTGTCGCTGGTACAGACGTTGCCGTCGTCACAGCTCTGGCCCTGCGCGCAGGAGCCGCTGCAGCCCGCAATCGCGGTGTGCTGGCACTTGCCGGTGGCGAGCTCGCAGGCGTCGAGCGTGCACGGCTTGCCGTCGTCGCAATCGGTCGCGCTCTTGCAGCCCGGCGGCGCGCAGGCGCCGTCGGAGGCCTTGGCGACGCCGGCCATCTTGGCGAAGCAGGCGTTCTGGTAGGTCTTGCCGTCGCAGCCGCAGACCTGGGCGAGTTCCTTGGTGCAGACCGTCGGCCGCGCCTCGCAGATGCCCTTGCCGCCGCACGCGCCCTGGCAGTAGCTGGTCTTGCCGCAAACGCTGGCGTCGCCGACAGCACATGCGATGGCGCAAGCACCCTTGCTCGCGACGCCGACACCCGAGGCCGACGCGGCACAGCTGTTCTGGTAGGTCTTGCCGTTGCAGCCGCAGACCGGGTCGTAGTTCTTCGGGCAGTCCACGGGCATCGGCGCGCACGTCCCCTCACCCGCGCAGACGCCCTCTTTCATCGCGCAGAAGCTGCCCTTGAGGCATTGCTGCTTGCCGTACAGACAGGTGCCACCCGAGCAGCCCGGCACGGCGACGTGCGCGCACACGCCGTTGCCGCAGGTGTCGGCGGTGCAGGCGTTGCCGTCGTCGCAGTCCTTGGCCGCGCCGGACGCGCAGATGCCGCCCTGGCAGGTGTCGCCGAGCGTGCAGGCGTCGCCGTCGTCGCAGGCACCGGCCTTGGGCGCGTACACGCAGGCAAAGCCCGAGGGCGCCGTCTTGCTCGGGCTGCAGGCGCCCGTGGTGCACGAACCGTCCGCGCAGGTCGCTTCGTCGGTCTGGCCGTTGCAGTCGTTGTCGATGCCGTCGCAGACCTCGGTCGAGGGCTTGGTCGGCACGCAGCCCGGCGTGCCGGTGTCCTGGTCCGCGTCCTGATCCGTCGCGGTGTCGCCGCCGGTCGCCGAGTCCTGCTCGATCACGTCGGGCGTGCCGGTGGTGTCGTCCTCGATCACGTCGGGCGTACCGGGCGTGTCGTTGTCGACGACGTCGGGCGTGCCGGGCGTGTCGTTGTCGACGACGTCGGGCGTGCCGGGCGTATCGGTGTCGATCACGTCGGGCGTCCCGGGCGTGTCGTTGTCGACGACGTCGGGCGTGCCGGGCGTATCGGTGTCGATCACGTCGGGCGTGCCGTTGGCGTCGTCTTCGATCGCGTCGCCGCTGCCGGTCGTAGTGTCCGAACCGATGGCGATGTCGGCGGGCTCGACGGAGTCGCCGCCGCTGCCGAGATCGTCCGCGCCGGTCCCGTCCGAGCCGCCGGCGGCGTCGCCGACCGCGCCGCCGTTGCTGCCGTCCGAGGAGACGTCGTTGGCGGTGAGCGTCGGGCCGCCGGTCGCGACGTCGTCAACGCAGGCGGCGAGCAGGCCCAGCAGGGCGAGGATGGCGAGTCGATGCAGGCGCATGGCCGGACCTCCAGCGTCACGGGGGGACGCCCGAGGAGGATACTGGCCCCGCACGGCAGTGACTACTTCGGGATGTGACGATCCGTGACGAGCAGCGCCGTGCCGACGAATCGGGTGTCGACCGGACGGCTCGGATCCAGGCCACCGAGCTCGTGATCCAGCGCGTCGAGCGCGGCCGAGACGGCGGCGTCCAGGGCGGCGGCGCCGTCGTCGTCCAGGTCCGGCAGCAGCAGCAGGGCGCGAGAGAGCGCGGCGCGGAGGTCGGGACGGATCTTTCGACTGCCGTCCGAGCCCGTCATGGCCTCACGCAAGAGCCGGCCGAGCGCGTCGGGGTCGAGCGGGTGCAGGCGGGGCTGCCCGTCCAGCACGGCCCAGGCGACCGCCGTCGCGAGCAGGGCCGAGAGCGTGATGTCGGCAGCGCGGTCGCCGAGCGCGGCGTCGAGCGCGGCGAGCGCCGCGGGCAGGTCGGCGTCCGAGGCGGCCTCGAGCAGCGTGAGTTGCGCGCCGATGGCGTGCAGGGCGGTGGCACCGGCGACCAGCTCCTCTTCGCGCTCGTAGGGCCGCAACCCGGCCGCCGAGGCGCTGTGCTGCGCGTCGTGCTCTTCGTCCTCGGCGCCGGGGGTGGCGTCGTAGCGCTCGTCGGGTTCGTCGGGCAGCGGCGAGGGCGCGGCAGCGGCGGCGGCGGCGAGGCGTTCGCCATCGGTCTGGCCGGTGGCGGAGGCCACGAGTTCGGACTCGACCATCGGCCAGAGGGGGAGCGGTCGCAGCAGCGCGCGCACGATCGCTCCGTCGCGCCCGTCGAGCAGGGCGGCGCGATCGGGGCCGCCGAGGCGGCGGCGCAGGGCGACGGCGCGGAGATGCAGCCGCACGACGAGGCTGTGGCCAGCGGTGAAGGCGACGTCGATCGGCGCGATCTGCAAGATCGCGGCGCCGACCTCGGCCCGCCCGCGAGCGAGGTAGGACAGGCCCAAGCTCGCGGTCGTCAGCGCATGGCGGGCGTGCTCGCCGAGGCGCTCGGTGTCGTCGAAGCGTTCGGCGAGCGCGGCCTGGATGCGATAGGCGAGGAAGACCAAGCCGGTCTGCAAGCGCTCCTGCTCGGCCATCGGCAACAGCGCCGCGGCTTCGCGCAGGAAGCCCGGCTCGGGCACGCCCGAGAGCGCGAGATCGGTGCGCGTCGGTGCCTCGGGCGCTTCGGCGGCGTCGGCGACGCTCCCGTCGGGCGCCGCGTCCGCACGGTAGGGACGCAGCGTGCCGCCCTGTGGGGCAGAGACGCCGGCGAGCTGGTCTTCGAGGCGGGCCCGCGAGACATCGGGATCTTGGTAGCCGTAGACCTCGCGCGCGTCCTCGCGGGGGAGGAACCCCAGATCGGCCAAGCGTCGGCCGCGGTGGTCGTAGAGGTCTTCCTCGAGCGACTCGGGCAGCTCCCAGCGCACGGCCCGCAACACGCGCCGGCCGCGCTCGACCGACATGCGGAACAGGGACTCGACCATCACGCGGATGGGTCCGAGCGCGGTGTCGTCGGCGTCGACCGCGATGTAGAGCTGGCTGTCGGGGGCCGAGAAGACCTCCCAATCCTCGGGCGCGCACTGCTCGGCCTCTTCGAAGCCCTCGTAGATCATCGCCGAGCGGCCGATGAAGGCGGTGAGAACGCCGTCTTCCTGGGCCGCCAGCAGGCGATCGACGACGTCGGAGCCGGCCGCCACCGCGACGGCCATCAGGTGTGCGAACGCCCGCCGGTCGAGGCGATCTCCCCGCCAGACGTCCAGATCCACCGCCGCTTGCAGCTGGCGAGCGCTGGCGAGCGCGAGCAGCTCGCCGGCGTCGGCGTGACCGATCGCGTCGAGCAGGAAGACGAGCTCCTCGGCGGGCAGGGCCTGCACGCTGGCGCGCGGATCGGGCAGCGCGAGCACCCACTCCAGCTTCTCCGCGCCCGAGAGCACGTGGAACGAGGCGGGCAGCCGCGAGAGGCCGAAGGCGCGCGGACCGCCGTGCACCATCGGGGCGAGCGCCTCGGCCCGCGCGAGCGGATGATCTTCGAAGGGGTCGGGCGCGACGGTGGTCTCGAGCACCTCGCCGGCGATCGCGGCGGCCTCTTCGTCGCCGTCGAGATCGGAGTCCTCGTCGCCGTGCAGGCGCAGCGGGAGCGTGGTGTCGAGCCGCGAGAGCGCGAGCTGCGAGCCTTCGTCGGCGGCGCGCACGAGCGCGGCGGTCGCCGACGCCGGGGCAGACGCCGGCGGCGGCTCGGGCGAAGCCGAGCGGGCGGCGGCTTCGGCGTTGCGTCGCTGTCGCTCGGCCTCTTCGGCAGGGTCGCGCGGGGCGCGCTGGGCTCGCGAGCGCAGCGCCCGGCGGAGTCGTTCTGCGTCACTCATCAAGGCCTCCGGAGCCGAAACGTGGGGGTGCCGGTCGCGGGCACGAAGCGCCGGGCGGGGCTGCGTCGCAGGGCGACGTCGGGTCTACGGGTCGAGCAGCAGCGCCAGCGCGCGCGTCGGCAACGTCAGGTCGCCTTCGACGCGGACCCGGCCACCGCGCAAGATCGCGCGCGGGTCGGCGCGGGTCGCGATCCATTCGACGACCTCGTCGGCGTCGACGCGTACGGTCGTGGTCGCCTGCTCGAACTGGGGCGGGGCGTCGCCGAAGGTCACCACGACGCGGTGCACCTCACCGAAGCTGCGGTCGGCGATCTCGATCGCGATGCTGCCCTGCAGGCGCGCGAGCGCGACGGCGCGATCCTCGCGCACCGGCAGACGCGAGAGGTTGGGAATCGCTCGCGGCTTGCCGAGACGCTCCATCACCGTCAACGCGCGATCGCGCAGCGCGCCGGCGATCGCCTCGCGTAGGGTGCCGCGCTCGAGCACGACGCTGCAGAGCGCCGGATGCTGCGCGCCTTCGCGCATCTCGATGGCGCCGTCGACCAGGCGGCCGGACCAGGTGCCGCCGCCGGTGCCGCAGACCTCGACATTGGTCGGCAGGCTCAGCGTGGCCTTGGGCAGACGCACGGGCGAGGTCGGTACGATCTCGAGAAAGAGCTTCTCGGGCCGCGTGCTGCGCGGCAGGTCCCAGAACGCTTCGGCTTGCATGGCTTCCCCCCGCCTCAGAAGACCGGTGGCAGGTTCGGGTCGACCGTCGGCTTGGGCTTGGGATCGGTCGGTTCGGGCTTGGTCTTCGGCTTGGGCCGCGGCTTGCGGACCTTCTTCTCAGGCTCGGGCTCGGTCGCGCCCGCGTCCACCGGCTCGGTCGGGCCGGCCTCGATGACGACCGGCACCTCGACGACCTTGACCTCGGTCTTGGTCACCGTCTTGGTCACCGTCTTGGTCACGGTCTCGGTCTTGGTCACGACCTCGGGATCGCGGGTCAGGAACCAGGCGGCGGCGCCACCGGCCGCGACGAGCATGACGCCCGCCGCGATGCTCAACGAGCGCATCGACTTGCGGCGCTTGTCAGCAGCGGCAGCGGCGGCCCGGGCGGATTCCTCGGCCTCGAGCGCTGCGCGGCGTGCATGCTCGGCAGCATCGGCCTCGGCCGCGGCCCGGCGCTTCTCCTCCTCGACGCGACGCTTCTCTTCCTCGACCTCTTGCTTGGTCCGCTCCGATTGCGTCTTGGCCTCGAGGATGTCCTTGAGGAAGCCGGCCTCTT
>JBEARB010000074.1:0-21776 GCA_041163625.1 Pseudomonadota bacterium
CGCCGACGTACTGGTCTTCGGCGCGCTCGGCAGCTGGCTCGCCACGCGCCTGCTCGCCGCCGCCCCGATCCTGACCGGACTGTGCGCCATCGTCGGCGTGGCCGGCGCGGTCTGGGCGCTGGCGCGGCCGGTCGAAGACCTCGCGGCCGGATTGGGCATCGTCCTACGCGGCCGGATCCGTGAGGGCGACCACCTGCGCTTGGGCGAGCACCACGGCACCGTCACCGAGATCGGCCTGATGCGCCTGGTGCTGCGGGATCCGGAGGGCGCGACCGTCTACGTGCCGCATCGACTGCTCGAGCAGGCCGTGGTGCAGGTCCATCGGGACCGCCGCCAGGTCCCCGTGCACGTGCACGTGCCCTGCGATCGCGCCGTGTCGGTCGAGTCGATCGAGACCGTCCGGCGCGTGGCGTTGCTGAGCCCGTGGCGCATCCCCGGCACGCCGGTCCACGTCGACCTGGACGCCGACGAGGCCGGGCTGCGCGTGGAACTGCAGACCTTCACCGAGCTCGGTGCGCGACCGGCGGCGACCCAGATCCGCGTCGCAGCCGCCGCCGCGATCGCCGACCGCGACGAGCGCGGGCGTGCCGCGAAGGGCGAGGCCCCCCTGTGAGCTGGACGCTCCGCCCGGACATCACCTTCCTGAACCACGGCTCGTTCGGCGCCGCTCCGAGCAGCGTGCAGCGTGCACAGGCGGAGATCCGCGCCAGGCTCGAGGCAGAGCCGGTCGACTTCTTCCTGCGCGCCTATGGCGACGCGCTCGACGCCGCCCGTGCCGCGCTCGCAACCTTCGTCGGCGCCCGCAGCGACGATCTCGTCCTGGTCGACAACGCCACGACCGGCGTCGCCACCGTCGTCGCGAGCTGGCGGCTACAGCCCGGCGACGCGGTGCTCGCCCTGGACCATGGCTACCCCGCATGCCGCAACGCCTTGCTTCGACGCGCAGCCGAGACCGGCGCCCGAATCACGACGGCGCGCCTGCCGCTGCCGCTGCCCGACGACGCCGACGCGGCCGAAGACGCCGTGGTGGACGCCGTCCTGGGCGCCTGCACGCCGGAGACGCGGTTCGCGCTGCTCGACCAGGTGACGAGCCCCTCGGCTTTGGTCCTGCCGATCGACCGCCTGGTCGGCGCCCTGCGCGAGCGCGGCGTCGAGACGCTGGTCGACGCAGCGCACGCGCCCGGCATGTTACCGCTCGACCTGGATCGCACCGGGGCCGCGTGGACGACCGGCAACCTGCACAAATGGCTGTGCGCCCCCAAAGGGGCCGCTTTCCTGCATCTCCGGGCTGATCTGCACGAAGACGCCGACGGAGCGCTCCGCACCCCACCGTTGGTGACGAGCCACGGCGACCGCGGCCCGACCCAGGGCCGCTCGCGTCTGCACGCCACCTTCGATTGGTGCGGCACGCGCGACCCGAGCCCATGGCTCGCCATCCCCGCGGCCATCGAAGCGGTCTTCGAGACCCACCCAGGCGGCTGGCCCGAGCGGATGGCGGCCAACCACGCGCTGGCCGTCGCGATGCGCGAGCGATTGCTGGCGGCGCTGCCGGCTCAGCCGCTCGGTCCGACGTCGATGATGGGCTCGATGGCAGCCGTGCGCCTGGACGACGCGCTCGCGCCCGCGATCGGCCGCCTGCCGGAAGGGCAGCCGGTGTCCATCGATCCGCTGCAGGACGCGCTCTTCCGGCGCTGGCGCATCGAAGTGCCGGTCATCCCCGAGCCCGGCGCGACCGGGGGGCGCTACCTCCGCGTCTCGGCGCAGGCCTACAATCGAATCGAACAGGTCGATCGGCTCGTCGAGGCCGTTCGATCGCTCTTGGAGTTGCGCGACGATGGCTGAGGCCGACCGGATCGAGGTCGCCGGACGCACGCTGCAGCTCCGGCGCTACCCCGAGCGTGGCGAGTCGAGCCTGCACGCCGTCGATCACGGCGAGCGCGCCCTGCTCGCCGCGTTGCCGCCGGGCGATGGGCCGCTCTTGCTCGTCGGCGAGGGCCATGGCGCGCTCGGCCTCGGCACGCTCGGTCGCGAGCGCATCTGGGTCGCCGACCTCGCGCGTACCCGGGCGGCGTATCGACACAACGCGGCAGCCAACGACCTGCCGGACGACGTGCCCTTCTGCACACCGCTGGCGATCCCGAGCGCAGCGCCGAGTGGTCGCCCCTTCGCTGCGGCGCTGCTGGCGTGGCCGCGTGCCATCGAAGACGGCGTGGCCCTGCTCGAGCGCCTCGCCGCGGCCGTGCCCGCCGGCACGCCGGTGGTGATCGGCGTGCGCAGTGACGCCCTCTCCAAGCGCGGATTCGAGGCCATCACCGTCCGCCTGGACGACGCCGAGACCCCGCGCGCCGAGGGCCGGCGGCGGCGCATCGTCGGTCGGCTGCGCGGCGGCGCGGGGCTGCAAGCGCGCCGATTTTCCGGCCCGGACGGGCTCAGGCTCGTCTCGCACGCCGGACTGTTCACGCACGGGCGCGTCGACCAAGGCAGCGCCCGCTTGCTCGCCGCGCTCGGCCCCACGCCTGCCGAATCCGCGGGCGTGATGGGTTCGGTCGATCGCGTGCTCGACCTCGGCTGCGGCGACGGCGTGCTCGCGGTGACGGCGGCAGCGCGGATGCCGCTGGCGGAAGTCGTCCTGGTCGACGACTCCGCCCTGGCCGTCGACGCCGCCTGCGCCACCTTCGCAGCCAACGCCGACCGCGTGGGGCCGGTGCGGGTGCGCGGACTCCACGCCAACCGCTGTGATGCCGTCGAGACCGGCACGATCGACCTTGTGCTCTGCAATCCGCCCTTCCACGACGGCGCCGCGCTCTCGCGCAGCACGGCCGCACGGATGTTCGAAGATGCGGCGCGCGTGCTGCGTCCGGGCGGCGCGCTGGTCGTGGTCGCCAATCGACATTTGCACTACGATGACCGCCTCCGCCGCCACTTCGCGCATGTCGCGGTGGCGCAGGTCGATCCCCGTTTCGTCGTGCTTCGCGCGCGACGCTGAGCCCGCTCGCCGCGCCCGGGAGTGCGCGCCCGTTGGAGGCCACCATGCGTCCGAATCGCCTGTTCGCTGCCCTGCTCGCGTTTGCCCTCGCGCTGCCCGTCCTCGGCACCGCTGCACCCCGCGATCCCGTCGCTGCCGCGCACGGCATCGTCGGCGACGCGCCGCGACCGCCGCAGGCGAGCGGCACGCTCGAGCTCGGCGCGCTGCTCGGCATCTGGCGACCGAGCTTGGCCAGCGGCCTCGGCGACGCCTACTTCCGCTACGACGTGCCCGCGACCACGGCCATGTTCGGCGCCCGCCTCGGCTACCAGCTGCTGCAACCGCTCGCGGTCGAGGTCGAAGTGCGCGGCGGCAGCGGCGCGCTGCGTGGTCGCGACGATTTCGAGGATTTCGGCGGCGAAGCGGACGTGACCAGTTGGGAGAGCGGCGGAAGCGCCACGTTGATGAGCCTGCGCGGCGCCGTGCGCTGGGATCTCGTCACCAACGGTCCGGCGCTGCCCTTCCTGCGCGCCTCGGTCGGCGCCGACATGGCCCGTCTGGACAAGGCCTTCACCACCGACGGCTGGGACACCGACTGGGCCATCGGCCTCGGCGCGGGTCTGCGGCTGCGGCTCTCGCACCGCCTCCGCCTGCGCGTCGACGTCGATTGGTGGTTGGCCGAGCCCGCCGTCACCCGCGCCACCGCGCCGGAGCCCGCGCCCGGCAGCAACGTCGCCGTCACCGCGGGGCTGAGCTGGATCCTCGGCGGCCCGGCGGCCGACGAGGACATCGACGGTGTGCCGGACGACGTCGACCGCTGCCCCGAGCAGGCCGAAGACAAGGACGGCTTCAACGACGGCGACGGCTGCCCCGATCTGGACAACGACGGCGACGCCATCCCCGACGACAAGGATCGCTGCCCCAACGACGCCGAGGACGACGACGAGTTCGAGGACAGCGACGGCTGCCCGGACCTCGACAACGACCGTGACGGCATCCCCGACGCCAGCGACAAATGCCCCAACGAGCCCGAAGACAAGGACGGCTTCCAAGACGACGACGGCTGCCCCGATCGCGACAACGACGGCGACGGCATCCCCGACGGCGCCGACAAATGCTCCGACCAGGCCGAAGACAAGGACGGCTTCCAGGACGGCGACGGCTGCCCCGACACCGACAACGACGGCGACATGGTCCCGGACGCCAACGACAAATGCCCGAACGAGGCCGGCGACCCCGGCGAGCAGGGCTGCCCGTCACGCGACCCGGACCACGACGGCATCTTCGACGACGCCGACAAATGCCCCAACGAGGCCGAGACCTACAACGGCGAGGCCGACGACGACGGCTGCCCCGACGGCGAGCCGCTGGTGCGCGCGCATTCGGGCGGCATCGACCTGCTCCAGCCCCTGCGCTTCAAGGGCAAGCGCCTCGCCAAGGGCAACGACGCGATGCTGCGCGCGGTCGCCACGGTGCTCGCGCGCTTCGGCTGGCCCCGCCTCTCGGTCGATGTCCACGGTGACGACCGGATGGGCGGAGACAAAGGCCGCGCGCTCACCGAGGCGCGCGCCAAGGCCGTGCGCGACGCCATCGTCAGCCGCGGCGTCAGCAGCGACCGCCTCGACGCGCGCGGCTACGGTGACGCGCGCCCGCGCTGCACGGACATCGCCGCGCGCCTGGCCGGCCGGCCGCGCGACAAGGCGGCCGTCGCCGCTTGCCGCGCGGAGAACGAGCGCGTCGAGCTCCGCGTTCCCGGCGCAAACTGAGTTTATGCATCATGCACGCATAACTTTGTGCGCCATCCGGGCATAAGCGGCGATTATTGCTCGCACGACAGAATACTATACAAGTTGCTATGTATAGTATGCAGGCGCTAGACTGCGCCCATGAGCTGGCGAGAGACCTTGCACAACTTGCTCGAGACCGAAGCCCACCGCACCCAGGGCAGTCTGGTGCGTGCGCTCGCCCGCTACGGCCACGACGTGACCCAGGCAACGGTCTCGCGTGAGCTCACCGCCATCGGCGCCATCAAGGACAGCGGCGTCTACCGCCCCGCGCCGCCGGCCGAGCTGGCCGCTCCAGTGCACGGTGCCGATCTCGCCTACGGCGGCGGGCTCGCCATCATCCACACCGACCCCGCGCACGCCAGCGTCCTGGCCCAGGCCATCGACGAAGCCGGCATCGACGGCGTGCTCGGCACCATCGCGGGCGACAACACCGTCTTCGTTGCCCTCGCCCACCCCGACACCTTCCACCGCATCTGCCGTCGTCTTCGCGTGACGCCCCGCGCGCACGCCTGACCGTCGGCCTCGTCCAGTGATTCTTCCGGACCGGGCCGACAGCGGCCCCGGAGACGCCATGCACATCCGCCTCGACAAAATCGCCAGCTCGACCCGCAACGCGAACGTGCCGCAGCACGCCCGCCTGACCACGCATATCCCGGCGCTGCCCGGCACCGTGGTCGCCGTCCGGGTGCTCGACGACAAGGATCGCTACAATCAACTCGAGGATCTGCACGGGCGCATGATGACGGTGCATCGCGGCGACATCATCGCCGGCGTGCTCGGCGAGCGTCGCGCGCTGCGCGGCTACGCCGGCGTGGTGCCCAGCCACGTCGAGGCCGGCGACACGCTGCACCTGCTCAACCTCGGTGGCGTCATCGGCCTGTGCACCTCGTCGAGCCCCGACGTCGGCCCGCCGGCGCGCGTGGAGGTGCTCGGCGGCATCGTGGCGCCGGGCGAGGCGGCGTGGGCCGACGCCATCGCGGCGTCGATTCGCCCTGGCCCGGTGAAGCCGGCCGATACGCTGCAAGACGTCCCGCCGGCCATCTACATGCTCGGTTCGTGCATGAGCGCCGGCAAGACGGCGGCGGCGGCGACCGTCGTGCGCGAACTGACCCGAGCCGGACTGCGCGTCGGCGTGGCCAAGGTCACGGGTGTGGCGCTCCGCCGCGACACCCTGGACATGATGGACCACGGCGCGGTCACGGCCTACACGTTCACCGACGCAGGTCTGCCCTCGACCTGCGTCGGTGACGTGGCCGGCACCCGCGAGCTCGTGCGCGCCGCCCGCGGCTGCCTGAACGCGCTCGGTCGGGACGGCGTCGATGTCGCGGTGATCGAGTTCGGCGACGGCTTGCTCGGCGACTACGGCGTGATGGACCTGCTCGCGGCCCCGGATCTCCGGGCGGCAGCGCGGGCGGTGGTCTTCGCGGCGACCGATCCGGTGGCGGCGTGGGGCGGCGTCGAGCTGCTCATGCAACGTGGCATCGCGGTGGATGTCGTCACCGGCCCCGCCACCGACAACGACGCCGGCTGCTCGTCGGTGCGTCATCGGATGGGTGTGGCCGCGGCCAACGCCCGCAAGCAGCCCGAGCTGCTCGGCAAGCTGGTCCTCGCCGCGCTCGAGCGCCGTGCCGCTGCGGCCGTCGCGCCGCAGCAGGAGGTGCGGGCATGATTCACGCGCCGCTGCCCAGCAAATCCCTCGACAAGCCCTTGGATCGAGCCGCAAGCCCGGATTGGCCGCGCCGTCTCCTCGATGGCACCGAGCCCGGCAGTGCCGGCGTGCGTGCGCTCTGCACCCGCGCGCTGGAGCTGCGCGCCGGCGCCGCGCCGCGCAAGACGCCCGGCAAGCGCGTGGCGTCGCTCTTCCTGAACCCCTCGCTGCGGACCCGCACCTCGATGGACGTCGCGTGCGACATGCTCGGTGCGCAGATGATCACCCTCGCGCCCGGCCGCGACATGTGGGGCATCGAGCTCGAAGAGGGCGCGGTGATGGACGGCCTCGCGGCCGAGCACGCCAAGGACGCCGTCGCCGTGCTCGAGCAGATGGTGGACTTGGTCGCCGTCCGCGCGTTCGCGAGCCTGACGGACTTCGAGGCCGACCGTCGCGACGTCGCGATGGCCGCGTTCGACCGGTACGCGAAAGGACCGTTGGTCAACCTGGAGTCGGCGCGCTGGCATCCGATGCAGGGCTTGGCGGACACCGCGACCTGGATGCACCACCTCGGCGAGGATCTGCGCGGCGTTCCGCTGACGTTGACCTGGGCGCCGCACCCCAAGGCGCTGCCGCAGGCGGTCGCCAACCAGGTGCTGCTCTCGGCCGCGCTGCAGGGCATGGATATCCAGGTCGCGCATCCCGAGGGCTTCGACCTCGATCCGCAGGTGCTCGCGCGTGCCGGCGCGATGAGCCGGCTACGTGGCGGCGACGTCCGGGTGACCCACGACCAGAAGGCCGCGCTCACCGGCGCGCGCGTCGTCGTGGCCAAGAGCTGGGCCGGCTGCAGCGGCTACGGCCGCCGTGAAGAAGAAGCCGAGGTACGGGCCGGGCTGGGCGATTGGATCGTCGACGAGGCCAAGATGGCCCACACCGCAGACGCGGGCTTCATGCATTGCCTGCCGGTGCGTCGCAACGTGGTGGTCAGCGACGGCGTGCTCGACGGCGCCAACAGCTGGGCGCACGAGACCGCGGGGCTGCGCTTGTTCACCGCGGTCGCGGCGCTCGAGCAGATATTGGCGGGCTGATCGACGCGCGCGCGGGCACGCTCAATCGTCGTCGTCGACGCCGCCGCGACCGTCCGGCGCCCACTCGGCTTCGTCGATCGCGTACGCCTCGATCCAACGATAGATCTGCCGTCGGTCACGATCGAGTTCGCGCGCCGCGCCCCGCACGCTGACCGTCGCGCGGAGCACCTCGAGCAGTGCCTCGCGACTCGGCGTGGGTCGGCGCGGCCGCTGTCCCGTCACCACGGGCGCAGGCGCCGTCGCTCCGGTGGGCGATGCCGGCTGCCCGGCCGAAGACTCGGCCTTCGCGGCGGGCCCCCAAAGCGTGGACGACGCTGGCTCGCCCAGGAGCGCGTCGAGATCTTGTGGCAAGAGCGGACGCCGCCCTCCGACCCGGACGGCGTGCCGGCGAAGCAGGCGATCGAGTCCACGCAAGTTCTCGGACCACGGGCACAGCAGCAGGGTCTCGACCGTCTCCGGCGGCAGGTCCAGCAGCGCGTCGCCACCGTCGCGGGCGTCGCCGCCACGCTCCTCGGCCCAGCGAGCGGTCAGCCGCCGGAGCCACTCGACCAAGTCCGGGCGCCGCTCACGGAGGGGCGGAAGCCGGACCTCGAGCAGGGCGAGGCGGGCGAAGAGGTCGCGTCGGAAGCTGCCGGCCTCGACCATCGCAGCGAGATCACGGTGGGTCGCGGCGACGACGCGCACGTCGACCTCGACCTCGGCGCTGCCGCCGACCGCTCGCACGCGACGGTCCTGGAGCACGCGCAGGAGCTTCGGCTGCAGCTCGAGGGGCATCTCGCCGATCTCGTCCAAGAGCAAGGTGCCACCGTGCGCCTGCCGGAACAGGCCGCCGCTGCGCTTGACGGCGCCGGTGAACGCGCCGGCTTCGTGACCGAAGAGCAAGCTCTCGACGAGTTGCGGCGACAAGGCCGCGCAGTTCACGGCCACGAAGGGGCCGGACCGGCCGCTGAGACGGTGGAGTTCGCGCGCGGCGATCTCCTTGCCCGTCCCGGTCTCGCCGACCAGGAGCGCAGGCGACGGGTCCGCCGCTGCGTGGGCCAGTTCGGCGCGCAGCGCCTTGGCCGCGCGCGAGAACCCGGGCACGGCATCCAATGAGACCGGGCGCGTCGGCGGATCGACCGACATCCCGCGTTCGAAGACGAGGACGACGTCACCGAGGCGAAGGACGTCCCCGTGCCGCAGCGGGACCGCCTCGTCCGATCCGACGCGCTCGCCGTTGAGCAACGTCCCGTTGTGGCTGGCGAGATCTCGAATCGTGTGGCCACCGCCGGGCACTTCGCGCAGCTCGGCGTGTCGGCGCGAGACGGTGCGATGCGGCACCACGAGGTTCGCCCCGGCCGAGGGCGTGCGGCCGAACATGCCCACGCTCCCGGCCGCGCAGCGCAACGGGGCGAGGTGCAACTCTTCCGGCCAGACCACGTGCAGCAAGGACTCGAAGCCGCCGGACTCGGCATCCACACGAACCGACTCGCTGGTGTCAGTGGTCTCCGCGAGGAGTTCCAGTGTGCTCATGGGACAAGCATGGCACACCGGCCGCACCGCGCAACCGGGCCGATGCGCGACGGCACACCTGCGCGGTCGGGAAGCCCCATCGGGTGCCAACTTGACACCCCCGGGTCGGGAAACGGACTCTGCCGGTCCGCCGGCGCCGGCCGCCGCAGGAGAACCGAATGGCCCGCTCGACCGTCCTCGCCCCCCTCACCGTCGCACTCGTCTCGCTCTTTGCCTTCGGCTGCGAGCCGGTTCGGACCACACCCGTGATGGCCTGCAACTCGACTGCGCACTGCCCGGCGGACGGTAAGTGGACGTGCGACGCCGCGACCTCGACGTGCGTCCGGATCACCGAGAGCACGGTCGACACGAGCACGGATACGTCGTCGACCGCCGATACGGGGTCGGACAGCGCCGGCGGCAGCGACACCAGCGCCACCGACGCAGCGGCCGACACCGCCGACACGACCAGCGACACCGCCGGCGACACCGCCATCGCGGACACCGGCAGCTCGGACACCGGCTCCTGCAAGGATCGCTGCGGCCAGTACGACCTCAACTGGTCGTGCAACTGCGACGATACCTGCTCGCTCTACGAGGATTGCTGCTCGGACTACGAGGCGCTCTGCGGTGAGCCTGCCGCCGACACCGTCGACACGGCCAGCGACACGACGGCGACGGGCGCATGAGCCTGTACACCGCGGAAGGCGCAGGCATCGTCAGCGACGACGGCCCCGCCGTCGACGTCGTCGAAGTGCCCCGTGCGCCCGGTGCCCTGGCTGCCGGGCGGATCCCCGATGGCGTGCTCGACCGGATCATGGTCGACGTCATCCACGACGGCGAGAACATCCCGCCCCGCTACCTCGTCGACGCGCACGCGGCACCGATCGCCTTCGAGCGCTTCGCCGCGGACTACTGGCTCGAGCGTGATTGGGGCGCCGCGATGGTCGCCGAAGCGATGTGCCGCCACCTCGGGCTGCGCCGGTTCCATCGCGTACGCGTGGCGCGTGTGCTGCTCGACTTCGGCCGGTTTCCCGGCGTGACCGCGGCGGATGCGCCCTACCTGGACCGGTACGCGATCAACTATCCGTTTTCGGATTGGCTGAGTTTCGAACAGAAGCAGCGGCTGTTGGCGAACGAATACGACGGCATCGCCTCACATTACGACCAGCACGTTCGCAACACGATTACGAAGATCGCGATCCACACCTACGACAAGCACAACCGGAGCGGAACCACACGGCCGCTGCTCTCGGTCTGCTCGCAGGCGCTCTCCTACCGGGGAGAACACGAACTTCCTAATCACTTTTTCGATCCGATCTACCCAGATGGACTTGCGGAATACACGGCAGATCGCGTCCTCCGCGACCGCCTCTCGTTGAGCATCGAGAAGGCGGGCTACCGCGTCGCGCACAACTACCCCTACGCCCTGCCGGACGGGTCGGTCGAGGTGCGTTCGCAGGTCTGGAGCTTCTTTGTCTACCTGCAGCGCCACTACGAAGACGCCAGCCCCGAGACCGCCGACGACCTCGGCCACCGGATGGCCTGGCGGATGCTGCAGGACACCAACCTTCGCTCGACCGAGTCCGAAGCGTTGCGCAGCTACCTGCACATGTTCCGGCGGGCTCCGACGGGGCGAGAAGCCGATTTCGAGGCCGGACGGCGGGCCTACGAGCGCATCGCGAGCTATGTCGCCGCCCACCGCGGCGACTTGGTCGATGGCTATCGCCTCTCGCCCGAGCGGCTCTCGTCGATCGGCATCGAGGTCCGCAAGGACCTCGTGTGGTCGTTCGACGGCAAGCGGCCGGTCGCGCCACGGCCCGAGATGGCCGACGCCATCGGTCGGGTGTTGGCCGAGGCCTTGTTGGTCTACCTGAGCGAAGATCGCGCCTTCGACGCGCGATGAGGCGCCCGCGCTAGAGCGGCACTTCGTTGGTCTTGAAGTTGCGACCGTAGAAGATCTCGAGCATCTCGCGCTTGAGCCGGCGACGTACGCTGTTGCGCTCGCGCGCGGGCATGTCCGCCGCGTCGATGCCGAACAGGTAGTTGTCGAGCTCGAAGTCCTTCAGGAGCATCTTCGTGTGGAAGACGTTCTCCTGATAGACGTTCACGTCGATCATCTGGTAGCGGCGGCGGGACGGGCCGTCGAGGTAGTTCTGGATCGAGTTGATCTTGTGATCGATGTAGTGCTTGTGGCCGCGCACGTCGCGGGTGAAGCCGCGCACACGGTAGTCCATGATCACGATATCGGACTCGAAGCTGTGGATCAGGTAATTCAACGCTTTCAACGGTGAGATCTGACCGCAGGTCGAGACGTCGATGTCCGCGCGGAAGGTCGAGATGCCGTTGTCGGGGTGGGACTCCGGGTAGGTGTGAACCGTCAGGTGGCTCTTGTCGAGGTGACCGACGATGGCGTCCGAGTGCGTGGCGGTGTGAAAACGATCCGCGCGGAGATTCTCCGGCGAGGGCCCCGGCGCCTCCCGATCGTCGTGGTCCGGGATGCCCAGTTCGCTCTCGGCGACCAACATCGTCACGCTCGCGCCCTCGGGCTCGTAGTCCTGGCGCGCGATGTTGAGGATCTTGGCGTCGATGATGTTCGCGACATCCACGAGGATCTGCGTCAAGCGCTCGGCGTTGTAGGCCTCGTCGATGTACGCGATGTAGCGACGGCGCTCCTCTTCGGTGCGCGCGTAACAGATGTCGTAGATGTTGAAGCTGAGCGTCTTGGTGAGGTTGTTGAACCCCTGCAGCACCAGCTTCTTGTTCGGCTGCCCCATCTTCCGCGCTCCGCTGCCAGAGAGGACTGCTTGCGCCGTAGTCCCCAGAAGGCGTATGCTTTTGCGTTGTCGTCGCCGATCGGCCGTGGCGCGCACTTGCCACGACCGCTGGAGCGCCGCGGAGGTCGCCCCATGTGCCGCGCTTCGTACCCCGCATTTGCTGCGTTCGCAAGCGTGCACCCGATCGTCTCGCGCATCGCCGTCGCGCTCTGCGTCGCCGTGATCGGGACGCTGGCGGGCTGCGGTACGCCGACGTCGAGCAGCGGTACCATCGTGTACGGCGGCGGATTGCCAACCACGTACCGCGCGGACGGCCAAGGCGGCGGCTGGCGATGGCAGCCCGATACCAGCGACCTGCCCGATGGCGGCACGCCGACCGACGCGGACGCGGGCGGACCCGACACCGCCGCGACGGACACCGTCGGTCCGACGAGCGACGTCGTGGGCGGGGACGATGGCGGGGACGATGGCGGGGACGTCGACACCGGCCCGCCGCTCTCGATGGTCGATGCCGACCTCGACGGCTTCTCGCCCTCCGACGGCGACTGCGACGACCAGGACAAGGACGTCTACCCCGGCTCGCCCGAGGTCTGCGACGGCAAGGACAACAACTGCAACAACCTCACCGACGAGATCGACGTCGACCACGACGGCTTCTTCGCCTGCCCGGGCGCCGGCCAGGACTGCGACGACGGCGACGCGAAGATCTTCCCAGGCGCGCCGGTGGATTGCAGCAACGGCAAGGACAACAACTGCGACGGCAAGGTCGACAACAGCGTCAGCGGCGACGCCGATCAGGACGGCTTCGACGCTTGCCAGGACTGCAACGACAACGACCCGACCGTCTACCCCGGCGCGCCGCAGAGCTGCGATGGCGCCAAGGACGCCAACTGCGACGGCCAGCTCGACGCCGCCCTCGACGCGGACCAAGACGGCCACCCCGCGTGCACCGATTGCGACGACAGCGACCCGAACACCTACCCGCTCGCGCCCGAGGTCTGCAACGGCAAGGACAACGACTGCACCGGCGTCGCCGACGACCTCGACCTCGACGGCGATGGCTACTCCGGCTGCGGTCCGGACTGCGACGACACGGACCTCAACATCAACCCGGGCGCAGGACGCGACTGCAAGAATGGCAAGGACAACGACTGCAACGGCAAGATCGACGCCAACGAGGACGGCGACGGCGACGGTTTTGTCGGCTGCAACGACTGTGACGACGCGGATCCGGCGCAGAACCCGAACGCATGGGAGTTTGCCGCCGATCTGATCGACAACGATTGCGATGGCTTGACCGACGAAGCGCCGGTGAGTTGCGATGTCGGCGCGCTGAGCGACAGCAACCCGAACCACTACGTGACGGCGGTCGATCTCTGTCCGCCGGCCGGCTCGACCGTCGTGCAGTCGAGCGCGTTCCCGACGCAGGCCAGCGCGCAGGCGCGCGGCATCCGCACCGTCTACGGGCCCAAGAATACGCCGCGCGCGGGCCAGCACATGGTCGCGATCTCGACCGGCGTGGCCGCAGCGGTCGGGCAGCCCGGCTACAAGGTCCCGCAGAACGGCACGCAGTTCACCAACTCCGCGCCCTACCCGCCGGTCAACTGCAAGAAGTCGGGCTCGGTCTACGACTACACCGAGTGGAAGCTGACGCTGAAGGTGCCCGGCAACGTCAACGGCTTCTCGTTCGACTTCAACTTCATGTCCGCGGAGTACCCGGAGTGGGTCGGCACGCAGTTCAACGACAAGTTCGTCGCCGTGCTCGACAGCAAGAAGTTCAAGGGCAACGTGAGCTTCGACTCGAAGGGCAACTGCATCTCGATCAACAACGCCTTCTTCACGGTCTGCAAGGGCTGCACGCAGGGCGACGGCGACCTCCAGGGCACCGGCTACGAGGGCGGCATCGGCGGCGGCACCGGCTGGCTGACCACGACCTCGCCGGTCGAGCCGGGCGAGACCATCACGCTGCGCTTCATCGTCTTCGACGAAGGCGACCACATCTACGATTCGGTCGTGCTGCTCGACAACTTCCGCTGGGAAGTGCTCGGCAGCGGCGGCGGCGGCCCCTCGACGGTGCGTCCCGGCGGCTGAGGTCTCGCGCTACTTGCAGGCCTGCTCGTTGGGCTGACCCGGCGTGCCGACGTCGCCCAAGCCGTAGGTCGGCTGCAGCGGCGTACACCAATTCGTGCCGATGTCGTTGTTCGAGGCGTTGGTCGCGCCGAGGGCGAGTTGGTTCGAAAGGCCCGACGACACCGACGGGAAGCCGTCGCCGGCCTGGCCCCACTTCACGGTGTCGATGATGGTGGCGCCGGCTGCCGCGACGCCACCGGGCGCTGGACCGCCGACCGAGACGGTGATCGACTCGACCCCCGAGTTGTTCAGCGGAATCGCGCTGCCGTAGGCGTAGCCCACCGGAGCGCCACCGTTGGTGGCCAGGTCCGCCGACTTGCCGAAGACGAAGCACGCGCCGGGGGCGATGACCAACGCGCCACCGTTCTGCACGGCGTGGCTGTCCTTCTCGTCGGCGATGTGGACGCCGTCGAGCGAGCGGGCGGCCCCGGCGACGTTGCAGACCTCGAACCATTCGCCGGCGGTGTCGGCCACGGCAGCTGGGTTCGCCATGAACTCGGTGATGACCAACTCGCCGACGGTGGGCGCCTGGGCCGAGGGCGGCACGTCCGGCGACGTGTCGGGCGCCGTGTCTGGCGTGACGTCCGGCGTCGTGTCCGGCGTGACGTCGGGCGTCGTGTCCGGCGTCGTATCGGGCGTGACGTCGGGCGTGGCATCGGGCGTCGAGTCCGGCGCGGTGTCGCCAGCGCCCTGCCCGTCTGACTGTCCGACGCCGGAATCGGACGCGGAGGTGCCGTCGGAGGCACCTGCGCCGTCCGATCCGCCAGCGCCGTCGGCGGTCGCGGCGTCTTGACCGGCGGTGCCGTCGCCGAGGCGACCGTCATCGCCGCCGCCGCTGCCGTCCGCGTTGCCGAAGTTCGAGCTGATATCGGGGAGCGTGCTGTCGTAGCCGTAGCCGCCTTGCGGCGTAGAGCCACAGGCGCCGACGAGCGTGGCGAGCAGCAGGGCGAGCCCGAGTCGGACGACGTTCATGCGGTGGGTTCCTCCAGCGCGCGGATCGACACGCCCTGCTCGGTGAGCACGCGGGCGACGATCTCGGCGACGTCCGCGGCGAGGTCGCGGCAGAAGCCATGGCGTCGCGTACCGGTGAACTCGCCGAGCGGCGCGGTGAGCTGCGCGCAGATCGGGACCGAGGCGCCGGCCGCGAGCCCCATGCGCTCGGCGAGCAGCGCGTCGAAGCGGCTCGCCGCCGCGATCAGCGCGGGCGTCGCCTTGGCGTGCGGATCGGGGTCGCCGAGGACCTCGCCGAGGACCAGCTTGCCGGCCAGGATGGCACCACACGGGCCGGTGCCGGTGAGGCCGCCCTTGCGCAGGCCGACGTAGGGCCGGCCGTCGCGGTCGAAGGTCTCGGCGATGGCGACGCCGCAGCTGCGGTGCGCGACGCGGACGCCGTCGTAGAGCATTCGGGCGCGCTCGGCGGCCCAGCGGATCATCGTCTCGTCGGGCGAGGTGCTCACGGCGCCTCCTCGGCGTCGGGTAGGCCGAGGCGCTCGACGACGGCGGCGCCGACCGCGTCGCCCCAGACGTTGACGGCCGTGCGGAAGCGGTCGAGCAGCCAATCGACCGCGAGGATCAGCTCGACGCCCTCGAGCGGCAGATCGACCGCACGCAGCACCATCACCATCGTGACCAGGCCCGCTTCCGGGATCCCTGCGGCGCCGATGGCGGCGAGGGTGGCGGTGAGCACGACCAGGACCTGCTGGCCGAAGCCGAGCTCGATGCCGAGCGCCTGCGCGATGAAGATGACCGCGACGGCTTCGTAGAGCGCGGTGCCGTCCATGTTCACCGTCGCGCCCATCGGCACGACCAGCTGAGCGGCGCGCGGGTCGACGCCGTTGTTCTCCTCGACCGCCTCGAGCGTCAGGGGCAACGTCGCCGACGAGCTCGCGGTCGAGAATGCGGCCAGCAACGGCGTCGCCATCCCGCGGGCGTAGCGCAGCGGGCTGCGTCGGGCGAGCAGCCAGAGCATCAGCGGCAACACGACGAGCGCGTGGATCCCCAAGCCGAGCAGGACGGTCATCATGTAGCGGCCGACCGCGGCGATTTGGGCGAAGAAGGCGTCCATGCCGCCAACGGCGACGGCCTTGCCGAAGCGGCCCGCGACCAGGCCGAAGATGCCGATCGGGGCGAGCCACATCACCAGGTGAACCAGGCGCATCATCGCCTCGTTGCCGGCATCGACCACCGCCAAGAGCGGTCGCGCGCGCTCGCCCATGGTGGTCAGCACGCCGCCGAGCGCGAGCGAGAAGACGATGAGCGGCAACATCTGCATCTCGGCCATCGCGCCGACGACGTTGTCCGAGAGGAAGCCGAGCACGATGTCCGAGAGGCCGAGATCGCGCTTGGCGGCGACCCGCTCGGGCAGCTTCAGCGTGGCGACGTCGATCCCTTCACCGGGGGTGAGCGCGCCGACGAGGATCGTCCCCAGGACGACCGCCGCCAGCGTCGTCACGGCGTAGTAGGCGACCGTGATCCAGCCGACGCGCCCGAGGCGGCGGACGTCTCCGAGACCGGTGATGCCGGCGAGCATCGAGAGCATCACCAGCGGCACGATCAGCATCTTCAGGGCGCGCAGGAAGAATTCACCGAGCCACGCGAAGTCGGCCATGGCGCCGCCGAACGCGACGACGCAGCCGAAGGCGGCGGCGATGGCGACGGCGATGGCGAGCGGCAGGCCCTTCATGGCGCTGGATGGTCGCGGACACGCTGCTGTGGCGCAAGGCGCCACAGCAGCGTGTCCGCAGAATCTGGACGCAACTCTGCTTCCGCGTAGCGGCCCACGCCGACGCGCGGTTGCGTGGGTCGTTGCTCAGAGGGGCTTTGCATGGTCTGCTCCGGCGAGAGCGGCGCCGCAAGGTGTGGACGCACGAGTTCCGCGGCAACTCTCCGGCCCATGTACTTGCTCCGTTCGGAGGTCTGAACCCGTGCCCGAGGCCGGATCCATCGCCGCATTCTTGACCCTGACCGCGCTCGGCGGAGTCGCTGGCGTCGTCAACATCCTCGCCGGCGGCGGCGGTCTGGTGGCGATGCCGGCGCTGGTGCTGCTCGCGGGCCTGGGCGACACCACCGCCAACGGCACCTTCCGCGTCGCGGTGCTGGCGCAGACCAGCGTGGCGGTGTTCCGCTTCTGGCGGGCCGGCCGGCTGGACTTCCGCGAGGTCGGGCGGTTGGCGGTGCCGACGCTGATCGGAGCCTCGCTCGGCGCGCTGCAGGCAGCCACGCTCGGCGACGGCGGTACACGCCGGTTGTTGATCGGCGCGACGCTCGCCGCGACGACGTTGCTCCTGGTCGGAGAGCGCGTGAGCAAGGGCCAGGCGCGCGACGCCGGCCCCCGCTGGTTGGCGGTCGGGCTGGTCGTGGCGGGCTGGTACGGCGGCCTGATCCAGGCGGGTGTCGGCTTTCTGTTGCTCCTGGTGCTGCGACGCTTGGGGGGCATGGAGCTCGGCCGCGCCAACGCCCTGAAGGTGGCGTTGGTGTTGGCGTACACGCCCGCTGCGCTCGGCATCTTCGCCGGCGAGGCGCGGGTCGATCCGCTGGCCGGCGCGGGCTTGGCGGTGGGCATGGGCGCCGGCGCGTGGTTCGGGGCGGGCTTGAGCCTGGGGCCGGCCGCGGCGACGCGGATCCGCTGGGCGGTCGCGGTGATGGTCGTGGTCGCCGCCTTGCGGCTCGCGTACGGCTGAGGCGTGTCGGGGCGGCGGCGGACTCAACCGACCTCGCCGTGCAAGAACCAACGCCGCTGGTGCCGGTCGAAATAGAGCCAGAGCAGCTCTCCGCGCGTCATCTCGGTGAACTGGTATTCGCGGTGGACGTCCTGCCGCCACCATTGGCCCGAGACGACGTAAGGCCCGAAGCTCCGCACCGCCGAGCCATGATCGAGCCCACGTACCAGCCAGCCGTCGTCTCGGACGTTGCGCGGCTGGGGCGGCAGCAGCAGCGGCGCCTCGCGCAATCGGCGGACCAGGGTGCGTAGGCTGCCGTCGACATCCGGCGTCGGCACGCCCGGCGTCGGTGCCGCCACCTCCAGCGCCGGGACCCAGGCGAAGCGTTCCTCGGGGAGGTGCGCGTCACGCAGCTCGGCCCGGACCACGCGGTCCTCGCCCAGCTCGGCGCGGACCCGCGCGATCGCCAGCGCCGCCGCGCGCAGATCGCGGCGACAATGACCCAGACCGAGGTCGAGTTGATCGTGGCGGGCGAGTACGCCGTCGGCCTCGATCCCGATACCGACGACCTCACCGCCGAGCTCGACCCGCTCGAGCCGGAGCCGCAACAGATCGAGGATGATCGCCTCTTCGAGTGTCGGTTCGGCCGGCTCGACGTGCAGCGCGAGCTGCCGGGCGCCCGGATCTTCGGACACCTCGTGCCCCTTCCAGGCGGGTTCGATCTGCAGCGTGACGGCGAGCCGTCGCAACCGCTCGTGGCGCGCCACCAACGCCGCGAGCAAGGTCGGCAGGGTGCGCTTGACCAAGAAGAGCACGGCGTCGGTACTGTCGGTGCCGTCGTCGAGCGCCTGCTCGCGCTCGTTCGGCGGGAGCTCGACGTCCGGTCGGAGCTGTGGGCGCCAATCGCCAGCCGCCATCCGCCAGAGCCGCAGGGCGTCTTCGCCGAAGCGCCGGCGGACCCCGTCGGCCGGCAACGCGAGCAGCTCGCCGAGCCGACGCACACCGAGCTTGGCCAGCGCATCGCGGGACTTGGGCTGCAGTGCCAGCCGATCGAGCGGGACACGGCCGAGCAATTCCCGCTCGGCTTCGGGCTCTTCGACGACGAGGATACCGCCCTTCCGCCTGGCCGCGCCGCGTGCCAGGGCGTAGGCCCCGAAGCGACTCGGTGCCAAGGCCACCACCACCACCCAGCCCTGCGCCTGCAGCGCGGCCGCGAGTGCCCGACAGAAGGCACCGGCGCTGCGCCAGAGGTGATGCAGGCCGGCCGCGTCGAGCCAAAATACGCCGGGCTCTTCGGCGCTCGCTTCGACACGGGGGCTGTAGGCCCGCAGGCTGGTACGCAGCGCGTCGATGCGAGCGTCGAGTTCTGCGGTCGGGACCACCCCGGCGCGCAGCGTCGGCGCCAACGAGAGCGCCGCGGCGTAGCGCATCCCCGGCAGGACGCCGACCGCACGCGCCGCCGCGTTGACCTCGAGCACCCGCCCCTCCGGTCGATCTTCTTCGACGCGCGCGGCTGGTTCGAGCCGCCACGTCGGCTCGCGATGGCAGAGCGCCTGCAGCCCGAACGCGGGCAGATCGACGCAGACCAGGCGTGAGGTGGGCTCGTTCAGCGCAACCCCGCCGGCGCCCGCAGCTCCTCGCGCTGCTGCCAGCGCGGTCCGCGGCGTTTGTCCTTCACCACCTGCACGGTGCAAGCGTAGCGCCGAGGAGCCAGGCGCTCGCGCTGCGCGATGGCCCGCAGCGAGACCAGGCTGCTCAACGACGACGGCACACCGCCGCGCCCGCCGCCGCGCTCGCCCCCCACCACCAACACCGCCGCCTCGTGTCGCTGCGCCAACTTGCAGAGTCGCGCCTGCAAGGGCATCGGCACCACCTCGCCGCCCTTGGCGAAGGCCGCTCCGAGCCTGGGGTCGGCCGCCAGATCGAGCACCAACAGTCCGAACGCGCCGGACCGCAGCAGGCGATCGCCGACCCGTGCGGCGTCGGCAGCCCCCTTGACCCGGACCACCAACACCGCGCCGAGATCGATGCCCGACTCGGCGACGTCGGGCGGGTAGAACGGCTCGTCGCCACAGCTGATCCAAATCGTCGGCTCGCCTGCACGTTGAGCGTCGAGCACCACGCCGAACGCGACCGAGAGCGCGCCGGCACCGGAGATCTGCCCGAGCCGACCGACCAGCTCGCCGTGGCAGAAGCGGGGCTCGCTGCGGAGCCGCAATTCCGGGGTCGGCGCTCCACCGTGCAGCGGGATGACCGCGGCCAACCGGTCGCCTGCGGGGCGAGGCTGCTCGAGCGCTGCCAATGCACGTTGCAGGCGCTCTGGGTCGGCGGCGCGAGGGGCCGAACGCGGCGAGGCGGCGGGCGTCATGGAGATTCGGCGGGCGCTGAGGGTCATCGCTGGGGCCTCCCGATCCCCTGGCCGATCATATCCAGACAGATGTCTTCAAAGCAAGCACGAATGCGTTGACGTGCCCCCCCGTCCACGGCCACGCTCCCCCCGACACGACGCGACGCGCTTCGGCACGCCGGCGAAACGGGGGGCCGCGCTGGAAACCTATCCGCACCGCGAGTGGCCGAATCGACTGCCACAACGTCGCGTCCGCACCGCCTCGGTGCCGGCACGGCTGCTGTGCGTGTTCGTGCTCGTCGGGGCCGTCCTGGCCTGCCGCGGTCGCGCTGGGTGCGTCGATGTGGGGCGGTGGCGTCTGCGTCCGGGCCGCCTTCGCGGGGCGTGGTGGAGCTGAAGGACGGCTGGCACGCCCGCTTCGGCTTCTCGTGGGAGGACATCGCCGCCAACCTCGCCGGCAACCTCCTCGCCACCGCCTTCGAGCTCTCGCCGACGCTCGACGCGATGCTCGACTTGCGCCTGCACTATTGGCCGTCCGAGGCCTATCTGAAGCGCCTCGCCGGCGAGGAGGGCAACGTCGGAGAGGACTACAGCGGGATGCGCTTCGAGTTGCTGCTCAAGGGCGCGTTCTTCGTGCCTCCGCCGAGCGAGACGCCGCCCGCGTTGCACGGCCTGCGCTACCTGATGATCGGCGGGGCCTACGCGACCTACGGCTACAAGCCGGTGCGCGAGGCCGCCCCGCAGCGCGAGCTCTCGGTGGTGGTGGCGCTCGACGTGCAGACCCTGCTCGACGACCTGGTCTACGACCGTATGCCCGGCAGGGGCCGCAAGCTGACGCGCTTCGCGACCGAGATCGGCGCCGTGCCGTTCACTTCGACGCCGACGCTCCGCTTTGCCAGCCCACCCCGATGAACCCGGGCTGCGCGTGCACCTGTAGCGCGAACGCCCCGGAGATCCGGATCTGCAGACCGGTATCGACGCCGAGCGCGGGGGTGCGGGTCAACGCGTTCCAGTGGTCGGGATCGTAGCGCACCGAGGCGAGCAGGCGGACGCGTTCGGACACGTCGAGGTCTCGACCGCGCTATCGCCCGCAGTCCCGCACCGTCACCGAACCGTCACCGAGCCGCCGCCAGAACGTCCCTGCCTCGCGCTTGACCCTCGGGACCGCGCTCGGCACGTTCCGCGCGGTCGACGAGACCCGACGCCGCGCACTTCTGCGCGACGGGCGGCCACGCGACACGGACGCTGGCGATGGCGCGGCCCCGAGCGCTAGTCCTCGCAGCACGCGGTTCCAACCGTGACCGCGACGTCGCGCTCGCGCTGCAACTCGCCGGCGCCGAGCCGACGATCCTCCCGATGCACGACGCCCTCGCGGCCCCCGAGCAGCTCGCGGAGGCCCAACTCCTCGTGCTCCCCGGCGGCTTCTCCTACGGCGACGACCTGGGAGCCGGCCGCCTCTGGGCCCTCGAGCTCCGCGCTGGTCTGGAGGAAGCGCTGCGGACCTTCGTGGCCTCGGGCAAGCCGGTCCTCGGCATCTGCAACGGCTTCCAGGCGCTCGTGAAGAGCGGCCTGCTTCCCGGCCCGCTCGCCGACGGCGACGACATCGCGTTCGCGCCCCAGCGCGCCAGCCTCGCCCGCAACGCACGCGCTCATTTCGAATGCCGCTGGGTCTGGCTCGAACCCGATCCCGCATGCCGTTCGCCCTGGCTCTCCGCGCTGCACGGCCAACGCGTGCTCTGCCCGGTTGCACACGGCGAAGGCCGATTCGTGGCCGACGACGACGTCCTCGACCGGCTCGAGGCGGCCGGCCAACTGGCCGTGCGCTACGTCGACGCCGACGGCGGTCCGCTGCCGGAGCCCGAAGCGGCCTGGCCGGCCAACCCG
>JBEARB010000075.1:0-6724 GCA_041163625.1 Pseudomonadota bacterium
GACGTCGACGGCGCCAACTGCACCACCTACTACATCGACGAGGACTCGGATGGCTTCGGCGACAAGTTCAAGGCCGGTGTCTGCATGTGCAGCGCCGACTCGAGCAAGAAGCTGACCGCCCTCAAGTCCGGCGACTGCAACGACGGCCAGTTCTCGGTCAACCCGGCGTCGCCCGAGTCCTGCCTCACGGCGGCGGACGACAACTGCAACGGCACCAACAACGACGTCGGCGCCATCAGCTGCACGAACTTCTACCCCGACGCCGACAAGGATGGCGCCGGTGACGCGTCGGCCTCGGCGGTCTGCATGTGCAAGGAGGATCCGGACAAGAACCTCACGGCCAAGACCAACAAGGACTGCGACGACGGCAACAAGAACGTGAAGCCGGGCATCAAGGACACCTGCGCCACCGCCGGTGTCGACGACAACTGCGACGGCATCACCGACGCCGCGGATTCGACCGGTTGCTCGACGTACTACTACGACCTCGACGGCGACGGATACGGCATCGGCGCGCCGAGCTGCATCTGCTCGGCCGACCCGGGCAAGAAGTTCACCGCCAAGCAGTCGGGCGATTGCAACGACAACAACGGCAACGTGAAGCCGGGCGCGACCGAGGTCTGCAACGGCATCGACGACAACTGCAACAACTCGATCGACGAGGATGCCGTCAAGACCTGCGCTCAGGTGGCGTCGGCGACGGTGAAGTGCTCGGACTCGAAGTGCCAGATCGCGACCTGCGCCTCGAAGACGTTCGACATCGACAACGTCTACAGCAACGGCTGCGAGTGCAAGGCGGACAGCCAGTACGGCATCAAGGGCAACTCCTGCCAGAACTACATCGACCTGGGCAACTTGGCCGACACGAACTCCGCGACCTCGGCGACGGGCAACCTGATGCCGGGTGAGGGGAGCCAGTGGTACCGCTTCCGCGCCATCGACAACACGGACAACAACGGCGGCTGTGACAACTTCCACGTCATCGTGGACTTCACCAGCAACCCGGGAGCGTCCTACCAGTTCGAGGTGTACCGCACGGGCAGCTCGAGCACGGCCGTCTGTGGCGACCTGAACGCCATGCGTCTCTGCCAGAACGAGACGGTCCACGAGTGGAAGACCGACTTCTTCACCACGGCGGAGGCCTCTGGCCCCGGCGCGCTGAAGACTGTCAAGCGCGGCTCCAAGACGCCGTCGCCCGCGGCCTTCTCCGGCGAGTGCAAGTGCACGCAGTACCAGGCCGGCGGCGGCCAAGCCCTGCCGGGCATGAACCTGTGCACGAACAACTCGGCGTACTACTACGTCAACGTGCACTACGCGGCCGGCAAGAACGTCACTTGCTCGCCGTACACGCTCCGCGTGCGCAACGGCATCTAAGCCGCACGCCCTGCCCTGACGGCAACGCCCACCGAGCCCGGCTCGGTGGGCGTTGCTCGTTTTGGCGACTGCGGACGCCAAGCGCGTTCGTTACCCGCACGCGGCAGGATCGGGTGCGCGGCCGAAGCAGAAGGGAGGTGCGAGCGAGCTAGTCGTCGGTGTGTCGACGCGTCTTGCCGGGGCGCGGGCCGGGACGGAAGTCGCGTCCCTCGCGATGCGCCAGGTCTCGGCGAATGCGATCGACGATGATCTCGATCGCGACGCGGTTGTTGCCGCCCTCGGGGATGATGAGGTCGGCGAGCCGCCGGGTCGGCTCCACGAACGCCTCGTGCATCGGACGCACGGTCTCGTAGTACTGCTTGCGGATCTCGTCGAAGCTGCGGCCGCGCTCCTTCATGTCGCGACGGATGCGACGCAGGATGCGGATGTCCGCCGGCGTATCGACGAAGAGCTTGATGTCGAAGCGGTCGACGAGCCGGCGATCCTCGAAGAGCAAGATGCCTTCGACGATGACGATCGGAGCGGGCTCGACAGCGGTGCAGTTGGCCTTGCGGCGATGCGTGACGAAGTCGTAGTTCGGACGCTCGATCCGCCGCCAGCCGAGCAAGGTGTCGAGGTGCTCGACGAGCAGGGCGTTGTCGAGGCTGCTCGGGTGGTCGTAGTTGACGCGCGCGCGCTGTTCGGGCGTCAGATCCGGCCGGTCGCGGTAGTAGGCGTCGTGCTGGATGTGGATGACGTCTTCGCCGCGGAACTCCGAGACGATGGCGCGCGCGATCGTGGACTTGCCCGATCCGGTTCCGCCCGCGATTCCGATCACCAATGGCTTGGCAGTTGCGGCATCCATCGCGGAGCCCGGTATAGCCGCAGCGCGGGTAGGCTGTCCACGGTGCCGGCTGCCGTTGGCGCGCATTTCTGCCATGCTCGGCCGCCACCGCGGAGGACGTCTTGCCCATACTCGCCACCGATCGATTGCAGGACGGCGCGACCGAGGTCTGGTTCCTGCACGGCATCCTCGGATCGCGCCGGAACTGGCGCGGCTTCGTGCGGCAGCTCGCAGCGCGTCGCCCGGATCTCGGCCTCCGGACCGTGGACCTGCGCTGCCACGGCGATTCGCACGGCTTCGCAGCGCCACACACGATCGGGGCCTGTATCGACGATTTGCGCGCTCTGGCCGGCGGGCGCCGGCCAGCGGCGGTGGTCGGACACTCGTTCGGCGGCAAGGTGGCGATGGCGTGGGCCATGGCAGCCGATGCGCCCCGCCAAATCTGGGCGCTGGACAGTGTGCCCGGCGGTGTGGGCGAAGCGACCGCCGCCGCGGCGAGCGACGACGTCTGGCAGGTGATCGACGGGCTCGAGCGCGTGCCGATGCCACAGCCCGACCGAGAGAGGGTCGACGCTGCGATGCGCGCGGCCAAGCTGGGGCCCGCGATTCGGGCCTGGATGACCACGAACCTGCAACGAGCGGAGGACGGCTTGCACTGGCGCTTCGATCTCCCTGCGGTCCGCGCGCTGCTGCAGAGCTACGGGCAGATCGATACCTGGTCGTCGCTCGAGGGCGGCTCGGCCTCCGAGACGGTCTTCGTTCGCGCCGGCAAAGGGGGACGCTGGCAACCCGCCGAGATCGACCGGCTCGAACGCGCAGCCGCTCTCGGCCACCTCCGGCTCCATACGCTGCCGGAGGCCGGACATTGGCTGCACGTCGACGCGCCCGAGGCGCTGACGACGCTCCTGGCCGATGGCCTGCTGCGGGCGGAGGTCCGCTGATGCCGACCCTCGCGGAGAGCCCACGGCTGCGTTTGTTCACGCTCTGCGCGCTCTACGTCGCGCAAGGCATCCCGTGGGGCTTCGTCGTCATCACCTTGGCCGCGTGGCTCGGCGAGCGCGGTCTCGGCACCGAAGAGATCGGCGGGCTGATGGCGCTCTCCACGCTGCCCTGGAGCTTCAAGTGGCTGTTGGGTCCCGTCATCGACGGCATCCGGTTGCCGGGCGGTCGGCGGCGGCCGTACATCGTGCTGGCCCAGGGCATGATGGTCGTGACGATCGCGGCGATGCTCGCGATCCCCGACCTCACTCGGTCCACGAAGGCGCTCGCGGTTGCCATCTTCGTGCACAACTGCTTCGGCGCCATGCAAGACGTCGCGGTGGACGCGCTGGCTGTCGACCTGCTCGACGAAGACGAGCGCGGACGCGCCAACGGCCTGATGTACGGCAGCAAGTACCTCGGCGGCGCGATCGGCGGCGCTGGACTCGCCCACCTCATCGCCGCGCACGGGATGCGGACGGCGCTGTGGGTGCAGACGGCCCTGCTCTGCGCCATCGGCTTGCTGCCGCTGCTACTGCGGGAAGGGGAACGCGTCGGCCGCGTCGTCGAGGCGGGCGAGCGGCGCATCTTGGATCTCTTCGCGGACCTGAAGCGCGCGTTCAGCCTGCGCGCGACGACGGTCGGCGCGCTCCTCGCGCTCGCCATTCAGCTCGCGGTCGGCGTGCTCAGCCCGGTCGAGGCGGTGTTCTTCACCCAGAAGCTCGGCTGGACGGCCGAGGACTACACGAGCGTCACCGGTGGCTGGGCGATCGCGTGCGGATTGGCCGGCTCGGTGGGTGGCGGGTGGATCGCCGACAAGATCGGACACAAGCGGCTGGTGGTCGCGGCCGGGTTGATGCTCGCCAGCTGTTGGGCCGTCTTCGGCAATGTGCCCGCCCTGTGGCCGATGCGCGGCGTCGTCACCGCGCTGCTGTTGGTGCAGTCGTTGCTGCAGGCGTTGGTGTCGGTGGGCCTGTTCGCGCTCTTCATGGATATCTCGTGGCCGCGCGTGGCTGCGACGCAGTTCACCGCCTACATGGCGCTGCTCAACCTCTCGTCGACGCTCGGACACAAGCTCGCCGGTCCGCTGGACGCGTGGCTCGACTTCGGCGGGCTCTATGCGCTGGCCGCAGTGCTACAGGTCGCTGCGCTGGCGTTCATCTGGCCGATCGACCCGCATCAAACGCGCGCCTTCCTCGGCGAAAGGTAGGCGAGCTCAGCCGTCGCCGGCAGCGGGTGCGGCGGTCGAAGCGGCCGGGCGCTCGCCGGCGACCCGCTCCGCGTCCTTCGAAGTGCGAGGCAATCCTCCCACCACACGCAGCAGGTGCGGCGTCACGCGGGCCCACACACGCTCGGCTCCGAGTGTGGAAAGGTGGTAGCCGTCGGGCATTCGGAGTGGGCTCTTTCGCTCCTCGGGGTCGCGCAGCAGCAGGTCGTCTCCACTCGTTGAGACTGCCCGTCCGCACTGCGACGCGCGCGCCGCCTCGATCTGCAGGCGGCGGACGCGCACGAGGCGCTCCTGCAAGCCACGCCACCGCACGTCGGCCGGCGTGAGGACCACGACCCGACGGACGCCACGCTCACAGAGCGTGTCGATGAGCTGCGTCACGCGCTCGCGGTAGATCACGTCCCAGAGCGGTTCGTGCCAGCGGATCCAGCGATCCTTGCGGCCCCTTGCCCGCTGCTCCTCCGGAGACATCCAGATGCCCTGCGGATCGTTGACGCCCATGTAGAGCAGCGCGGCGGCGGTCTGCGGGCCCACCGGGACGGATTTGGCGCGCGCTTGCCAGTCGAAGTAGTCGGGACGGGAGATCCCGCTCGACGACACGCCTTGGCGGAACACGTCGAAGCCGAGCCGGCTCAGCTTCCGTTCGAGCGTCCGACCGAGATTGCCGCGGATCGACGACGATCCGAGCACGAGCACGCCGTCCCCTTCGGCGGGGCGGTCCGGATCTTCGAGGCCCTCGGCGACCCAGCGGGAAACGGCAGGTGCGTCGGGTTCGGCAGCGCACACGGCTGGCGCCGACGATGCGAGGAACATCGCGAACAAGAGCGGTGAGACGGACGCGCGGCGCTGTGCAGACCTGCGATGGTTCGGATCGCTTCGCACGCGCGAAGCCTAGCAGAACGCCCCTCCGAACGCACGCGCGGTGTGGCTTCGCGCGACTCAGGCCAGGTGCGATTCTTCCCGATCCGCGTCGTGTTCCGCGGTGGCGTCGATCTCCAGGTAGCGCTCGAGCCAGCGGACCGCGAGGTAGATCGGCCCGGTGTCGAGCAGGGCCGCGACGGCCTTGAACGCGTAGCCCGAGGCGATGAAGACCAGGAGCTGCTCACCGACCGGCTCACCTTCGCGGATCGGCAGCGCGTGCGCGTAGTAGTGCGTCACCAGGATGACCGCCGTGGTGTCGACGAGCTGGCTGACCAAGGTGCTGCCGTTGTTGCGCAGCCACAGGTGCCGCCCGCGGGTCAGGCGCTTCCAGAAGTGGAAGACGTGCACGTCGCAGAATTGCGCCGCGAGATACGCCGCCATGGACGCCGCGACCGCCCCGAACGCCAGCTCGCGGATGGCGAAGAACGCCGTGGCCTCCGAACCCGGCAGCGCGCCGCCGAGCCACAAGATGCCCATCACCCAGAGGTTGAGTAGCAGCCCCATCCAGACGACGGCGTTGGCGCGCGCCTGGCCGTAGAGCTCGCTGATCAGGTCGGTACAGAGGAAGGTCATCGGGTACGGCAGCACGCCGATCGCGACGACCATCGGCACACGCACGCCGAATGCGTCGAACGAGAGGTCGACGAAGCGGCTGATGCCCAGGATGTTCAGCATGGCGAGCGTGCCCAGGAACAGCCCGGCCAGCACCAGAAAGACGCGCTCGCGTCGCGCGTGCAGCGCGCTGGCTTCGATTGGATGCAGCGTCGCCACGATACCTCCCGCCGCGCGTCGACGGGCTCGGGCCCGATGCCGGCTCCGCGTACACTGCCATCGTGCAATGCCGGCGGCCAGTGCGGTGCGATGGGGCGAGCGCGGGCACCCTACCGGCCGGGTGTGTTCGTGCGGTTCTGTGAAGCCGCCGCGGACTGCTGCGCGTGCTGGCAGCAAGTCGGTTTGCCGTCGGCGGCCGGCTCCTTGCCCCAGCGACCGACCACGCCCAGCACGCCGAGCGCGATGAGCGTGACGCCCACCAATCGCCGAGCGTGCCGTAGCAAGCCGGTCCCGACGCGGCCCGCGAGCCAACCCGTCGCGACGAGCGCAGGTGCGGTCCCGAGCCAGAAGCCGGCCATCGTCACCAACGCCCCGGCGAGCGTGCCGGTGGCGGCCGCGGCGACCGCGAACGTGTAGAGGAAGCCGCACGGCAGCAGGCTGGCGGACAAGCCGAGCAGGTAGGGCCCCGTGCGGGGGCCCGCGCGGCGTGCGATGCCCGACAACTCGGCCACCCAGCGCGCCCAGAGCGTGCCGACCTTGCCGAGTCGACGCGGGCCGAAGAAGTAGCTCGCGCCGATGACGATGAGCGTCAAACCGGTGACGAGCCCAAGCACCCGCTGGATCTCGAG
>JBEARB010000076.1:0-22684 GCA_041163625.1 Pseudomonadota bacterium
CGGCCCCGCACATGTACCACTTCGCCGCGCACGACTATCAGCTCGGACCCGAGCTGCTGGTTTCGCTGCCCGGCAAGCTGGCGAGCGCGGTGACGTTCCCGGACTTCTCGGCGCTGTCGAATCCGGTGGCGTGGAAGTACGTGGCGATGTTCGCGCTGGTCGGCGCGGTCGAGTCGTTGCTCTCGGTGGTGGCGGTGGACGCGATGGATCCGGCCCGCCGCGCGCCGAAGCTGGACCGCGACCTGCTCGCCACGGGCATCGCCAACCTCGTCGCCGCGAGCATCGGCGGGCTGCCGATGATCTCGGAGATCGTGCGCAGCAAAGCCAACGTCGACGCCGGCGCGCAGGACGCCCGCTCCAACTTCTTCCACGGCGTCTACCTCACCACCACCTTCGTCGTCACGCTGGCGACCGACCTGCTGCTCGGCGTCGGCGCCGGCCTGCTGCTCAAGGCGATTTTGCACGCCGTGCGGGGCGTGCGTCCGGCCGACCTGCGCGCCGAGCGCCTCGAGATCGCTCGCGACGGCGAGGTCCTCGAGGTGCGCGTGCACGGCGCCGCGGTCTTCCTGAACCTGCTCGCGCTCGAACGGGCCATCGCCGCCGCCCGTGACGCCGAGGTCCGTCGCGTCCGGCTCGACGTCCGCGAGGCCCGCGTCGTCGACCACACGGTGCTGCACCGGATGGAGCAGGTCGCGGCGGAGTGGCCCGATTGCGAGCTCGATGTCGTCGGCCTCGACGCGCTGCGGTCGGTGGGTACCGCGCCGCATTCTTGCCGCGTGCACGCGTAGGCAGGCGCGAGGGGGGCTGCAATGCACAGCGACGACGCCTTCGAGGCCGAGAGCTTGCCGGACTTGCGGTCGAAGCGTGCGTAGAGGCTGACCTCTTGCCCGCCCGCGCGAGCGTCCGCGCTGGCACCGTCGGGGCTGACGCTGCCGCCGACCAACATCGTCTCGCCAGCGTCGTCGATCAGCAGCCACACCAGGCGCTCGAAGCGGAACTGGCCCTTGCGGTCGATGACCACCGGCGTGCGCAGCGCGGTCGGCGGCAAGTTCTCGATCGTCGCCAGCTTCTTGCCCTTGCTGTCGCGCACCATGAAACGCTCGAGCACCAACGTCGCGCGCGCGGCACCGTCGGCGGCGACGTCCTCGATGTGCAGGGCGAAGCGGCTCTCGGTCTCGGCCTGCACGTCGAGGTGGACGCCCATCGACTTCATCCGCATCCGTTGCGTCGAGCGCGCTTCGTACCGGTGCACGTCGCCCTTCTTCCAGCGCCAGAGCAGCTCGGTGCCGGCGGCTCGAGCGACGTCCTGCGCGGCGGCGGGCGGTGTGTGGAGGGTGGCGGGGCCGGCCACGCAGAGGGCGGCGAGGGTGAGCAGCAAGCGTCGGCGCGTGGGTGTTTCCGTCGAAGGGGTCGCAGGCTGGTCCGGACGCGCCGGCCGCCGCGATGATTCGATCCGGCGGGGACGATCCCGCGAATTCAATCCGCCGGGAAGAGCGTCTCCAACCACCGCTGCGCGCTCTCGGCGCGGACGATGCCGGCACAGCTCGCGCCCGTACCGCTGTCGATCACCTGCCAGCCGGCACCGTTCAACGCTTCGAGCTGCCAACTCCCGTCGGCCGCGACGCTCAGCCGGCGGTCGCTCCACGTGAAACGCGGCGCCGTCGGCGTCGTCACGGCGAGCACGGTCGGCTGCATCTGCAGCGCCGGCCAGTCGGCGCGGCGGGTCTCGGGGCCGGCGTCGGTCTGTCGTTGTAGCTCGGCGCCGAGCCACCGGCCGGTCGGCCAGGGATCGAGCGCGAGCAGGGCATTGTCACCGAGCAGCGCGTCGTTCGGGTCCAGCGCCAGCCAGCGGGCGTCGGCGACCCAGGTCGGCGCAACGGTCGGGCCCGCCGTGCACCGCAGCGAGCGCACTTCGCGGGTGGCGACCTTCCACGTCTCGGGCAGCGGAAAGCCCGCGAACGCGGCGTCCGGGATGCGTTGGCGCTGCGAGAGCGGCCGCACCTGCTTGGCGATCCAACGCTCCGGCGCCGCTGGCGTCATCGGGCGGCGCGGCCAGCCTTCGGCCATCTGCTTGAACTCGAAGTCGAGCAGCGCGGCGCGCGGTTGTTCGGCCACCGGTCGGCCTTGCGCCAGGCCTTCGAGCCATGCCTTCGCCACCGCGCGCAGGTGGGCGGAGAGCATCGCGGCGTCGGCGTCCGCCACCACGAATTGCCCGACCGAGAGCTCGGTCGAGGCCTGCAGGCGCGCGATCTCCGGTCCCTCGCCGTGGTCGACCACGCGCACGATCTCGGGCAGCACGGCGGTCCCGGCGACCGGGTTGGTCACCGAGACCGAGCCGAGCTGCGCGTTGATCTCGAGTCGGGTGTGCAGCGCGCCGGCGTCGTCGAGCCAGGCGCCGAGCAGCGCGACGGCGTTGGCGCTCTCGTGGCTGTCGTCGAAGCGCGGGTGGACCAGCACCGCCATCCGACCGTCGCTGTGGCGGATGCCGGCGAGCGAGCGCTCCTCCCACGCGGGCAGGCGGAAATAGGAGCCCAGCACCTTGGCGACCGCCTTGGCGATCGGGCGCTCGCCGGCCGCCGGATGGATCCACCCCGTCTCGGATTCGTAGAGCCCGGCACCGTGGAACGCGGCGCTGTCCTCGACCGTCGAGCTGCTGCGGAGGCGCAACGCCTGAGCCGCTGCGAGCGCGGAAAACCGGGCTTTCAGCGCGGCCTTGACGGCCTTCCAGCGCGGCGCCCAGGGCGCGTCGACGTCGTCGAGGTCGACGCTCTCGACCACGTCGACGACGCCACCCCGGCCGATGAGTTCGCCGAGCCGATCGCCGGGCGGCATCGCCGCGAACAGCTTCTTCGCTTCGTTCTGCTTGGCCGGGTTGCCGGGCCACAGCGCCAGGTATGCGGGCAGACCCTCGAGCACCATGAAGCGCACGACGGGATCTGCCATGCGCGGGTCGTCTTCGAGCGCGGCGACGTCCAGGCCGATGCCCTGCAGGACCTCGGCGAACAAGCCGACGGTGATGCAGAGCGGCTGCGGCGGCGTGGTGAGCGCGGTGTCTTGCGCGTCGATGCTGCCGCGCAGGATGTCCATCCCCGCGCATTTGCCGCCGATCCGCGGCACGTCCGCGCGCGCCGCGGGCAGCGACCGGCCGTCGAGGGCGACGGTCTCGGCGAGACCGTCCAGACCGATCGGCGTCACCGCGAGCGGCAAGCCGGTCGAGCGCTCCAGCCATTCGGCATATTGCGTCTCGTCCAAGGGGATCCAATCGATCCGGTCGGCCCGCACGCGCAGGGCGATCGGAGCGCCGCTGCTTGCCCGTGACGAGAGCGTCGCATCGTCGAAGAGCATCGGCGCGTAGGCGTTGGGCGTGCCGCGCGAGGCCGCGAGCAGCGCCAGATGCGCCTGCGGCGTCTGTCGGGTCTGGCTGACGATGCCGGCCACCGGTCCGATCTCGTCGGGGAGGCTGGTCAGCAGCGCGATATCGTGCACACCGAGCGCCTCGACCACCGCGCCTTGGGGCTGCACCCGGCGGGGGATGCCGGCGGCGACGCCGAGCGTGTAGCCCTCGGCGAAATCGCGCCGCAGCAGCTCGTCTTCGAAGACGACGCGGCGGCCCAGCGGCGAATCGGCTTGGCGCTCCTGCAGCGCCAACGTCTGGGCCCAACCCGCCGCGTTGACCAGCCAGCGCAGCGAGCCGATCGACGCGGGCAGGTGGGCTTGTACCGTCTCGATGCGCGCGAGCAGCTCGTCGGGGGTCAAAATCGCCCAGCGGTAGACCTGGAAGGCCCATACCGCCTTGCCGCTCGCCGAGATGTTCGCCGGCACCCACCACAAGATCCCGCCCGCGTCGGGTAGATCGTCGTAGCGCAACGGACCCGGCGGCGCGCAGCTACCGATGATGCGACGGTAGAAGGAGCAGTCGACGATGCGGTCGCCCGTTCGGCTCAGCCCGTAGGTGCCGACCTCGTGGTCCTCGAAAAACGCGTAGGCCTCGGCGACGGTCTTGGGCGGCACCGCCGGCGTGGCCCAGCCGTCGTCGTCGCAGCCGGCGACGTCGACGCCCGCGAGGCGCCGCATCCAGCGCCATTCGTCGTGCAGGCTGTAGAAGGTCGGGTCGAGGAAATCGACGCGGCAGCCGCCCTCGTGTGCGCCAAGACCGGGGATCACGACCTTGAGCGTGCCGCCGGTCTCGTTCGCCTGGCTGTAGGCGAAGAATTCCGCCTCGGTCTCGAATCCGTGGCGCACGGTCGCGGCCAGCCACGCCGGCTCGGGGCCGGGGCAGGCGTCGGGATCGCAGGGGGTGGAGCAGGCGGCGAGCAGCGTCAGCGCCAGCAGACCGGCGCCGAGCCAGCGCCTATTCGGCGTCACGGTGCACGGTCTCCGGAGCGAAGGCCGGTGTGCAGATTGCGATGTATTCGGCACCTTCCGGTGTGCCGTAGCGGATCCATTCGCCCGGCTCGGTGATCACCGCCTGTCCGGCGGAGACGACCAAGGTCTCTCGCCGCGGCGGTCCGCCGTCGCCGCTCGGCCGCTCGTGCTCGACGTGCAACGCGCCAGCGAGCACCACGGTGATCTCGCGGAACTCGGGGCGCTGACCCGGCTCCTGCCAACCGGCGGGGCTGCGCATCCGTGCGACGGAGATGCCGGCGTCGCCGGTATTGACGCGACCGATGATCTCGTCGATCTGCTTGGGCGGATGACCGACCGCCGTGACGCGGGTCGGGGTGGGTACGAGGGTCGGCATCTGGGGGCTCCTGGCGGGTCGAGCAGGGATCGTCCGCGAAATGTAGCAATCCGGCGGGGCCGCGCCAACGCGAACCGACGCGGGACACAAAGTCCGATTGACAGTCGGAGTTACGCCCGGGACCCTCCGCACCCAACCGAAATCCATGCGCTGGTGGGCGGAGCTGCCGATGATTCGACTCCCGCAACTGGCCTTGGGTGACCTCTAGAGACGCGACCAGAACATGCAGCTTCGCATTTTCTAGCCGAGTCTCTCGTCTGTTGTTTGGGGGCTAGGCGCCCCCTGGTCGCGAGAAGCGCGGTTCTCGCGAACCATCCCCCTCCACGAGCCGCGACCAGAATATCGCCCCTGGCGATTTTTTGATCGCGTCTCTAGAATTGTGCCTCGCCAGGAAACAACTTCGTTGACATTCTCTGCGATTCTGGCGCCCTAGGCGGCGCTCTTCTGCGCATCCTTGGGCCTTCGCGCTGATGCTCCGCAAGGGCGTGCCGGTGCTCGCGCACAAGCAGAAGAACGGCGCCTTCTTCGACCTCGGCAGCGAGGCGGTCGGCCATCAACCGACGCTGCGCATCGACGACGGCAAATGGCACCACGTGGTGCTCAACTTCTGGCAGCCGCCCAACCCGAACGGCTGCGGCGGCCAGCCCAACGCGACCTGCGCCGGCCGCGGCCTGCTGCGCCTGTTCGTCGATGGCGCGCTGATCGACGAGTACTGCACCGACCTGACCAGCAACCTGCGTCAGGTGACGGTCGGCGCGCTCGACGTGGCGTCGGGTGAGTACGTGGGGCAGCCGAACTGGCAGGCCTCGCCGGCGATGCTCTTCGCGCGCGGTCAGATCGACGACCTCGCCGTCTACCGCCGCGCCTTGACCGACGACGAGATCGCCAAGCTCGAGCACCGCGCGCAGACCGGCTTGATCGCGGTCTGGCCCGATCCCGGACCCACCGAGGTCGGCCTGACCGCGACGACGTTCCCGGGCGCTTCGGGCGAATCCGCGGACGCTTGGTTCGGCCTCATCTCGATCTCCAACTCGATCTGGGCGATGTGCGGCACCGGCGTGTTCAACGACAATTCGAATGCGGCGGGCAGCTATCAGGACGCGCGCCTGCTGGCCGTCGGTCCGAGCTCGCAGTGGTACCACCTCGGCGTGACCAGATGACGGTCGATTTGGAGCCGCGCGTCGCCGTCGACGGCGTGCTGCAGAACAAGGTCAGCAGCGACGACTCCGACCATGTCCTGGACATCAACCCGATCTGGAAGATGTGGGGCAACCACAATCGACCCAAGCCGACCGGCGCTTGGCGCTGGGAGTTCGGCGGTGCGCTCGACAGCAGCGAGAAGGTCGCACGCCGTCAAGACCGAGACGATCTGCACCGAAGCCTCCGAAGGCTCGTCGCTCGCGCTGGGTTGCCCGGCCGGTTCGGTCATCTCCGCCATCACCTACGCCAGCTACGGCACGCCCAACGGCACCTGCGGCGGCGCGCTCTCCAACGGCAGCTGCCACGCAGGGATCTCGCTGCAGAAGGTGAAGGAGACCTGCGAAGGCAAGCCCTCGTGCGCCATCGCGGCCAACTCCGGGAACAAGCCCAGCTACAACGGTAAGAACTCGAAGAATTTCTCAGGCTTCGACATGGTCTCGACCCAGTCGAGCCGGCCCACGAACGTCAAGATCTGCTTCGGCGAGGACGCCAAGCACTGCAACAAGGCGCGCTACACGCCGCGCACGGTTACGGGCCGGTGGCTGGCAGCGGGCGCGGGCCTGCTCGGTCTCGGCGCGGTCATCGGCTTCTGGCCCGACGAGCCGACGGCGGGCGCGCGCGTCGAGCAGGACGCTGCGGCGGCGAGCCGTGGCGGGGACGCCGCGTCGGCGGCGCTCGGCGCACGCCGTCGTGGACCGCTCGCCGGCGCGCAACTGATGGCCGGCCGCCACGCGCTCGACTACAGCATGGCGATGGAAGCGCCCGATCAGACCGGGCGTTCGGTACGCGCCGAGCTGCGGCCCGCCGGCGAGCTCAGCCTCTCGGAGCTGCGGGCCGACGGCTGGCGAATCGGCCGATTGACGGTCGCGCAGCTCTCGGCCGACGAGCGCATCAGCGGGATGCTCGGGGTACAGGGAGCCGTCACGCCGGCGGCGCTCGCCGAGACCTTCGCCCTGCGCGTGGACGAGGACGGCGCCATCGCCGAGTTGCGCCACGACGCCGCCGCGCCGGTCGGCTCGCGCAACCTCGTCTCGGGCCTGATGCACGCGGTGCAGGTCGTGCAGACCGAAGAGGACGTCGACGAGGCCGCATGGGACGTGCGTGAGCCCGATACCGACGGGCAGGTCGACGCGACCTACCGCAAGCTCGGCGATCGCATCGAGAAGCGCTGGAAGCGCGACCGCCTCGCCGGCACCGGCACGGGCGCCGACGGCAACGGCGGCCTGACCATACTCGCGGCCGGCAGCACCGACCTCACGCTCGAGCGCACCGCCGGCGTGCTGCGCGTCGAGCGTGCCCAACACAGCCTCGACGTCGACGCCGACCTCGGCATGGGCGGCGCGCCGGTGCACTACCGCGGCGAGGTGCGCGCGTCGCTACGGCGCGCAGGGCGCGACGGTGCGCGGGTTGGTCATCGAGGCGAGCGCGGCCGCGCGTGACCAGGGCCAGAAGCGTCGGGCGCTGCGGGCGCAGCTCTCGACACTGATCGCGGCCGACCCCCGCAACGCGCGCGAGGCCGCCGAGCTGCTCCGCCAGGGTGGGCCCGACGTCGATCGGCGCACGCTGATCGAGGCGCTCGCCGGCGCCGACTCGACCGCCGCCAAGCTCGAGATGGCCGGCATCATGGACGACGCCATGCTCGACGGCGAGCTGCGCGCGGACGTCGCCACCGGCACGACCTTCATGCCGCGCCCGGGCGAGACCTTGATCGCCAGCCTGCAGCACAATGCGGACGTCGCGGGCGAGAGCCGCCTCGGCACCTCGGCGCTGTGGGCGCTCGCGGCGCAGGCCGAGCTGCAGACGCGTCACGACGCGGCCTTGGCCGCGCGGCTGAGCGCCGACGTGCTCGCGCGCACCCAGAAGGTGCTCGGTCCGGATACGGTCCACCTCGAGAAGATCGGCGAGGCCTCGCCGCCCGGGCCGGTGGTCTTCGCCGACGGCGTCGACCCCGACTCGCTGCCCGATGGTCCGGCGCCGGTCGATCCGCTCGCGCATCGGCCCGGCAAGATGGCGACGTTCGGTCAGGCGATGGCCTTCCTCGACGCGCTCGGCAACCTCGGTGGCGAGCAGGTCTTCAAGCTGATCCGCCCGCGGACACGGCATCCGGACCATCAGATCCGCATGACCGCGACGATGGCGCTGCGCTCGGTGCCGACCGTCGCGGCGCGGATGCTGATCATGGACCTGATGGCCCGCGACCCCGACGGCTGGGTGCGTCGCTCGGCGGTGATGGCCGCGGCCTACCACCCCGCGGCGATCATGATCGACCCGGCCCACCGCGCGCTGAAGGAGGACGTGCACGCCAACGTCCGCCTCGCCGCCGCCTACAACCTCGCGTTCTGGGCCTACGAGTCGCCGACGCTGATCGAGGCCGTGCGCGAGGCCGCGCAGCGCGAGCCCAAGCCCTTCGTCGCTCGCGCGATGCGCGATCTCGAGCCGATGCTCTTCCGCGATACCGAGGGTGACGCCGTCACGATGGAGCCGATGCTCCACGGCGGTCAGCACATCCCCTCGATCCCCGAAGGTGTGCTCGCGGTCGAACGGCAGGTCGAGAAGACCGCCAAGACCGCCGAGGGCGCGCTGGTCGGGAAGTCGATCCACGGGTCCGCCGCCCCTGCAGTGGAGGAAGCGCCATGATCGCGTGTCGTTCCGAGTTTCCTCGTGCGCTGCTGGCCGCGCTCTTCGCGTTCGCCCTCGGCTGCTCGCCGGGTGAACAGGCGTGCGCGGCGGGGACCATCCTCGTCGACGGCACTTGCAAGGAGCCCGGCGCCGGCAACTGCGGCGCTGGGACGGTCTGGGACGCAGCGCAGAAGCTCTGCGTCCTCGCCGCGACCGACACCGCGGCGCCTGCACCGGTGAGTCGAGCTGCTCCTCGTACGGCCATTGCGTCGCCAAGGGCTGGACCTGCCCCGAGGCTTCCTACGGCGGCAAGGACGACTGTACCTGCGGCTGCGGCGCGCACGACCCGGATTGCGCCGACCCGGCCAACTTCGTCGCCGACTGCACCGTCAACGGCTGCGTGAAGGACAAGGGCATCTGCCAGGGCTGCGTGCCCTCCTGCGACGGCAAGAGCTGCGGCAGCGACGGCTGCGGCGGTACTTGCGGCAGCTGCGACGACGCCGCCAAGCCGAACTGCACCGCCGGCCAATGCGTCGAGAAGTGCACGCCCGATTGCAGCAACAAGGAATGCGGCGACGATGGCTGCGGCGGCACCTGCGGCAGCTGCAAGAAGCAGGACCAGGTTTGCTCGGCCGGCTTCTGCCGCGCCTACGCCGCAAACTTGGTGCCGGGCGATACCAGCTGGGCCGTCAAGCAGAAGTCCGAGGCCTCCAGCGTCTGCGGCTGCAACAGCAAGGGCTGGCAAGGCACCGGCGCCTACTACGGCGGCAAGGGCGGCGGCGGCAACAACGACGGCTGCAGCTCGTGGGGCGGCGGCTGGGCCGGCACCGCCGGCAACGGCGTGCAGAAGGGCGGCGTCAATACGAACACCACCTCCTTCTGGATTCGCTGATCAGGCCGTGAGCGCCAACCACGCGTCGTAGAGCGAGAGCACCAGCAGGGTCGTCCACGTCCCCGCGGTGCCCCACCATCGCCCCGGCGAGGCGCCGTGGCGGCCGGCGAGACCCCAAGCGTGCAGCGCGCGCGCGAGCAGCAGCGTGCCACCCGCGCCGTGCAGGAGCGCCGCGGGTGCGCCGCCGAGTTCGGCCAGCGCGAGCAGCAGCAGGATCATCGGCACGTACTCGATGAAGTTGCCGTGGACGCGCACGGCCTGCTCCATCCGACGGTCGCTGCCGGTGCCGAGCGAGGTGCGGGTCACGCCGCGCATGCGGACCACCCACGCCGAGAGGGCCAGCAGCATCAAGCCGGCGAGGCCCGCGTACAGGGTCGAGATCGGAGCGTGCATGGCCGTTCCTCGGGCTCAGGGCGCGGGCGGGGCCAGCGCTCGCCGGCTGCGCTCGTAGGTGGGGTCCAGGCGCAGGGCAGCTTCGTATGCGGCGCGCGCGCCCGCCTCGTCGCCGAGCTTGCCTAGCGCCGTGCCGAGGTTGTGGTGGACCGCCGGCAACGCGAGGCCGCGCTCGACGGCGCCACGATACGCGTCGGCGGCCGCCTGCCAGCGGCCGGCGCGACCGAGCGCGTTGCCGATGCCGAACCAGGCGACGGCGTCGCGCGCGTCGAGCTGCACCGCGGTCTGCAGGTGCTGCGCCGCGAGCTCGGGCGCGCCGCCGGTCTGCAAGAGCAGCATCCCGAGGTCGCGGTGGGCGAGCGCGTAGTCGCCCTTGACCGCCAGCGCCGCGCGCAGCTCGTCGATGGCCCGCGCACGATCGCCCCGCGCCGCCAGCGCCGTGGCGAGGTTGTAGTGGTGCGCGTGGCGCTCGTTGACGGCGATCGCCACCGCCTTCTCGAGCTGCTCGACGGGGACGCCGCCGCGCTGGCTCAGGGTGGCGAGGGCGGCGTTGAAGCCGGTGCGGATATCGGGCGGCGTGCCGGCGACGCGCCAGCCGTCGACCAGACCGATGCCCACCAAGCCCAGCACCAACGCGGCCGAAAGCCAGGCCAATGCGCGATAGCCCGCCGGCAGCGCCGCGTTCACGCCGGCACCGCGCCGGTCGGCGCTGCCGCGTCGGCGGCGTCGGCGCCCGCGTCGACCACACGGCGGTTCGGATCGGACTTCTTCAGGCGCCAGATATAACCGTCGACGATGAAGTGGTGCAGGTTGATGGTCGCGGCGACGAGCATGAAGCTCTCGACCGGTCCGGCGCCTGCCCAGACGAATCCGCGTGGCATCAGGTGGAAGAGCGCGTAGCCCAGCACCAGGCACGCGCCGTAGAAGGTCCAGGCGTGCCAGCGCCCGCTGTGACGGTTGGTCGGCTCGGCTTGCTGGTCGCGGACGTGGAAGATCGCGATGATCACGAGGTATTGAATGCTGTGGAAGATGGTCGCCAGCATGAAGGCGTCCAGATCGGGGAGCACCAGCCACCAGACCGCGTTGGCGAGCAGGACGACGAGGCTGATCAGCGGCATCGGCCCCTTGCCGCTGCGCGCGACGCGGACGTAGAGCCCGATCGGCAGCGCGAACGACGCCACCGGCAGTACCCACTCCAGCCCCAGCTGCAGCCCCGCCAACAGCGGCCCGGCGACCGGCACCTCGCCCAGGGGTATCGGCACCAGCCAGCCGATGCCGGTGCGACCGCTGCCGGTGAAGCTGAAGGCGTAGAAGAAGGGCATCATCGCCGCCCACCACAGCCACTTCTTCTCGCGCCCGTCGATGAGGCAGCCCGAACGGAAGCTGTACATCACCGCCAGCCCGTACGCCTGCGCCGCGTAGTGATAGGGCGACCACGTCAGGTAGAGCGATTGCAGGTGACGCCCGGCGGTCTCCGGGAGCGCGAGGCATAGCCCCAGGACGCCCAGGGTGACCAGCGGGAAGGCGAACGAGAGGAAGGGCAATGCCGTACCGGCGCCGGGCTTGGTGTACAGGCGTACGGTCGAGGCGGCGAAATGGGCGCTGTTGGCGACCAGCACGAAATACGACATCACGGCGATGCCGAAGAGTTGGGGTCCGCGGAAGGAGAACAGGCCGTCGGCCGCGGCGTCGCGCATGCCGAGCACCAACGGCACGGTGAGCAGTGAGAGCCCGCCGCCGATCAGCAGGTAGTCCGCGGCCGGATGCAGGAAGGTCCGGCCGATCAGGCGCGTGTTCATCGCGAGCCTCCAGTGGGTGGCGGAGCCGTGGGCGTCGCGCGCGCCCGGCTCGGCGCAGATCGTAGATCAGGGCTCGGCGGTCGTCACCTCGCCCACCGGCGCGCGGCGCACTCGGAACTCGGCCCAGCCGCTGTAGAGCACCGGCACCACGAACAAGGTCAGCAGCTCGAAGGCCATGCCGCCGAAGGCCGGGATCGCCATCGGCACCATGATGTCGCTGCCGCGGCCCTGGCTGGTCAGCACCGGCAGCAAGGCCAGCAGCGTCGTCGCCGTCGTCATCAGGCAGGGCCGGATGCGCCGCATACCCGCCTCGACGACCGCGGCGCGGACGCCGGCCACGTCGGTCGGCGGCGCCGCCGCGAAGCGCTGCTCCAGCCACGACGCCATCACCACGCCGTCGTCGGTGGCGATGCCGGCGAGCGCGATGAAGCCGACCCAGACCGCGACCGAGAGGTGCACCGGGTGGATGCCGAAGACGTGGCGCAGATCGTGGCCGAAGACCTCGGCCTGCAAGAAGCCCGGCTGCCCGTAGGCCCAGACCGCGAGCATGCCGCCTGCGAGCGCCACCGCCACGCCCGAGAACACCATCAGGCTCGTGGAGACGCGGCCGAACTGCAGGTAGAGCAACACGAAGATCAGCACCAACGCGATCGGGATCAGCAGCCGCAGCCGGGCGTCGGCGCGCAGCTTGCTCTGGTAGTTGCCGGCGAAGCGCCACGAGACGCCGGCGGGCACGATGAAGCGGCCGGCGTCGATCGCCGACTGCAGCGCCCGCTCGACCGCGGCGACGACGTGCGTCTCGTCGTGGCCGGGGCGGCCGTCCCAGACGACGTACGCTGTCAGGAAGGTGTCTGTGCTCTTGATGACCTGCGGCCCGCGGCGGAACTCGAGCTTGGCGAGCTGGCGCAGCGGCACCTGCGCGCCCGAGGGCGTCGGCACCACGATCGCACCGATGGCGTCGAAATTGTCGCGCAGCTCGCGCGGGTAACGGGCGCGCACGGCGTAGCGTTCGCGGCCCTGCACCGTCGTCGTCAGCGGCATCCCGCCGATGGCGATCTCGATGACGCGGTGCACGTCCTCGACGCGGGCGCCGTAGCGGGCGATGGCGTCGCGGTCGACGTGGATCTCGAGGTAGGGCTTGCCGACGACGCGGTCGGCCAGCACGGCCTCGGCTTTGACCTCAGGCACCTGCTTGACCAACGCCTCGACGGCGACGGCGAAGCGTCCGAGCGTCTCCAGGTCGGGGCCGCGCAGCTCCAGGCCCATCGGCGCGCGCATGCCGGTGGCGAGCATCACGATGCGGCCGGCGATCGGCTGCAGCTCCGGCGCGCCGGTGGCGCCCGGGACGGCGGCGACGCGCGCGATCTCGGCCCAGATATCGGCTTGGCGGCGGATCTCCGGCCGCCAATTGCGCCGGCGCGTGCCGTCCGGCAGCTCGGAGAACTCGGGCTTCAGCGTGACGATCGTCTCGATCATCGAGAGCGGCGCCGGATCCAACGCCGACTCCGCCCGCCCGAGCTTGCCGACCGCGCTCTGCACCTCCGGGATCGCCGCGATCGCCGCGTCCATCTGCGCGATGATCGACGACGCGGCCGAGATCCCCGCATGCGGCATCGTCGAGGGCATCCACAGGAACGAGCCCTCGTCCAGGCTCGGCATGAACTCGCTGCCCAGCCCCGGGAAGCGCTCGACCAGCCCCGCCCGCGCCGCCTCGGGCAACCAGCCGAAGACCCGCTCCGCACCCAGCCACGCCGACGCGCCGAGCGCGACCAACAAGGTCGGCAGCACCAGGAACGCGGCCTTGCGCGCGAGCACCCAGCCGAGCAGCGCCGGATACACGCGCGCAAATGCCCAGAACACCGCCAGGAGCCCGAACACGCAGACGAAGGTGAAGGCGACGTTGTCCGCCATCGGCTCGCCCCGACCGAGCGGCATCCAGCGCTCGGCCAGCAGCGCCGCCGCCCACGCCGCCAGCGCCAGCAACAACGCCTTGCGCAGCCACGGCAGGGCGGGATGGTCGGGCAGCCGCGCCGTCCACCGCGCCGGCAGCCGCGGGAACGCCAGCGTCGCCAGCGCCGGCAGCAGCGAGAGCGCCAGCAGCAGCGCGCCGAGCAACGCGAAGGTCTTGGTGAAGGCCAGCGGTCGGAAGAGCTTGCCCTCCGCGGCCTGCAGCGCGAACACCGGCAGGAACGAGAGGACGGTCGTCGCGACCGAGGTGCCGACCGCCGGTCCGACCTCGAGCAACGCCTCACGGACCAGCGCCGGGCGCGGGCGGTCGGGGGCGCGCTCGAGATGGCCGACGATGTTCTCGGTCACCACGATGCCCATGTCGACCATGGTGCCGATGGCGATGGCGATGCCCGAGAGGGCGACGACGTTGGCGTCGACGCCGAGCGCGCGCATACCGAGGAAGGCGAGCAGCACGCCCGCCGGCAGCGTCAGCGCGATGAGCAGCGACGCGCGCAGGTGCAACAGCATCACCAGCACCACGATCGCGGTGATCAGCAGCTCCGAGGTCAGCGCCTCGTCGAGGGTGTCGATGGTCTCGCCGATGAGGCCGCTGCGGTCGTAGAAGGGCACGATTCGGACGTAGCTCTCGCGGCCGTCGGCGAGCGTCTTGTGCGGCAATCCCGGCTCGATCTCGGCGATCTTGGCGCGCACCGCCGCGATCGTCGCCATCGGGTTGCCGCCGAAGCGGGCCACGACCACGCCGCCGACCGCCTCGGCGCCGCCCTTGTCGAGCAGGCCGCGGCGCGGGGCAGGGCCGTCGTGCACGCGCGCGACGTCTTGGATGCGCAGCGGCGCGCCGTCGCGCTCGCGCAGCACGATGCCGCGCACGTCGTCGAGGTCGCGGAGGAAGCCGACGCCGCGCAGGACGTACTCGACCGCGTTGACCTCGATCGTGCGGGCGCCGACGTCGCGGTTGCTGCGCTGCACCGCGCCCACCACCTCGCCGAGCGTGATGCCGTTCGCGCGCATCGCGTCCGGGTCGAGATCGATCTGCAGCTCGCGGACCATGCCGCCGACCGAGGCGACCTCGCTGACGCCCGCGGCCGCGCCGAGCCCCGGTCGGACGTAGAAATCCTGGATCGAACGCAGCTCCTCGAGGCTCCAGCCGGGCGCGGGTCGGCCCTGCGCGTCGCGCCCTTCGAGCGTGTACCAATAGACCTGGCCGAGCGCGGTCGCGTCCGGTCCGAGCTGCGGGCGCACGCCCTCGGGCAGCGTGCCCGCCGGCAGCGCCGCGAGCTTCTCGAGCAGCCGGCTGCGGCTCCAATAGAACGCGACGTCGTCTTCGAAGATCACGTTCACCGACGAGAAGCCGAACATCGAGGCGCTGCGGATGGTGCGCACGCCGGGGGTGCCGAGCAGCGCGGCGGTGAGCGGATAGGTGATCTGGTCTTCGACGTCCTGCGGGCTGCGCCCCGGCCACGCCGTGAACACGATCTGCTGGTTCTCACCGATATCGGGGATCGCATCGACCGGCACCTTCTCGACCTGCTCACCGAGGTCGAGGTGCCACCAGCCGTGCTGGAACGGCGCCACCGCCGCGCCGATCCCCGTCGCGAGCGCCAACAGCAGCACCACCACCAGCCGCCGCTCGGTGACCCATGTCGCGAGCGCGCGCATCAGCGACCCCCGCCCGCGCCGCCGCGCTTTTCACCACAGCGCAGCATCGAGGCGCCGTAGTAGGGGTTGGCGATCTCGCCCGGCGCCTGCAGCCACGCCGCACCCTTGCCGTCGTTGGCCATCGGGCAGAAGGCGTGCTCGAAGGGCAGACCGATCGTCTCGGCGTGGTGCTCCGCGAGCGGCCGGAGCTGCTCCGAGAGCCGCAGAAAGGCCGCGCGTTGGGCCTCGATCGCCGCAGCGGCGGCGACGGCGTCGGCGGCCTCGGCGATCGCCCGTACCCGCGCGTCGCTCGACCGCAACGCCTTGGCGGCCGCAGCGACGTCGGCGCCTGCCGCGGCGGCGGCCTTGGCGTCGTCGTCGGCGAGGGCGGCGGCGAGCGCCAACGCCGGCTCGAGCAGCGTCCGCAGCCGCGGCGCGAAGGTCGGTGCGGTCAGCGCCTCGGGCAGCTTCGGCGCCGCCTCGGCGTGGTCGGCGTGACCGGCGTGGTCGGCGTGTTCAGCGGCTTTGGCGTTGGCGTCCTTGGCGTCGGGCTCGGACATCAGCGCGTCCTGGCCGGCGATCTGCATCGAGGCGTCGAGCCGGAAGGCGCCGCGACTGACGACGCGCTCGCCCTCCATCAAGCCTTCGCGGACGATGACCCACTCGCCGGCGCGGGCACCGAGGCGGACCTCGCGCTGCAGGTAGGTCGGCCGGGTGGCGCCCTGCTGCTCGACGAAGACCAGCGTGCGGCGGCCGGTGTAGAGCGGCGCGCTCGCCGGGACGACGAGCGGCGCCGGCCCGGCCTCGGCGCCGAGCGTGGGTCCGACGAGCCAGTGTTTCTCGGCCGGGACGAGCGCCATGCCGCAGACGCCGCAGCGGCCGGCCCTGTCGGCGATCTCGGCCGGATGCATCGGGCAGAGCCATTTGCCGGCGAGCGCGGCGTGGTCGTGGTCGGCGTCGTGGGCGCCACCGCCGAGGCGGACCTGCACCTCGGCGCGCACGAACATCTCCGGCTTCAGGCGCAGGTCGCGGTTGTCGACCTCGAGGCGGACCTTCACGGTGCGGGTGCGCGGGTCCATGGTCGGGGCGACGAAGCTGACGCGGCCCTCGAAGGGCTCGCCCGGGAAGGCGGCGACTTCGAAACGCACGGGCTGTTGGTAGCGTAGCCAGCCGAGGTCGGATTCGTAGGCGTCGAGCTCGATCCAGACGCGGCCGAGGTCGGCGATGGTGTAGAGCGGGGTGCCGGTCTGCACCCAGGCGCCTTCGAGCGCGGCCTTGTGCACGACGACGCCGCCCATCGGCGCGTAGATGGTGGTCTGCTCCTGCGGGCGGCCGCGGCGCTCGATTTGGCGGATCTGCCAATCCTGCAGGCCCCACAGCCGCAGCTTCTCGCGCGTCGCCGCCGCCGTCGCCCGCGCCGCCTCGCCGAGCGGCCCCGCCGGCGCGCCCTTGGCCTCGCGCGCCGCTGCGATCAACTCCTGCTGCGCGACCACCAAATCGGGGCTGTACAGCGCGACGAGGTGGTCGCCCTTGCGCACGCGGGTGCCGGTGAAGTCGACGTAGGCGCGCTCGATCCGGCCGCCGAACCAGGCGGTGATGCGGGCGACGCGGGTCTCGTCCAAGGCGACCTTGCCGACCAAGCGCAGCGGCATCGTCACCGGCTCGCGGCGCACCGCCACGGTCTCGATCTCCGCGAGTGCGCGGGCGCTCTCGCTGAGCTCGACCTTGGCCGGGCCGCCCGCCTCGCCGGCGCGGACGGAGATCAGGTCCATATTGCAGATCGGACAGAGCCCCTTCTCTTGCAGACGGATCTGCGGGTGCATCGAGCACGTCCAGATCGTCGCTCCTGCGGCGTCCTCGTCGGGCCCGTCCGCGTCGCCGGCGTGCGCCGTCGCCGCCGCCGCGCTGGCGCCGCCCATGCCGTTGCCACCTGTGCCGCCGCCGCCGCCGAGCGCCCACGCGCCGACGATCACCCCGACCAACACCAGCGCGAGCGCCGAGGCGCCCTCGCTGAAGCGGCCACGCCGCATCGAATCCGTCGCGTTCATCGCGTCCCCCACAGCGGCGCCGCGAGCAGCGCCTCCAGCTCGGCGATCGCCACCGCGGCCCGCAGACCCGCACGTGCGCGCTCGACGCCGTAGCCGAGGAGCTGCCGCTGCAGCTCGACGACCGATTGGAAATCCGCCTTGCCGGCGCCGTACGCGGCCGTGACGGTGCCGAGCGCCGCCCGCGCCCGCGGCAGCAACTCCTCGTCGAGCAAGCGCCGCCGCCGCTCGGCGTCGCGCAGCTCGAACAGCCATTGCGTCGCGCGCGCCTCGGCCCGCCGCATCGCGGCGTCGCGTTCGGCGGCGGCGGCGCGGACCTCGGCGTCCGCCGCGCGGGCCTCGTGGTCGTAGCTCTCGCGCCAGACCGGCACCGTCACCCGGGCCGTCAGCATCAGCGCGTCGTCGCCCGAGTCGGCGACGCCGGGCATGACCGCCTCGCCGACGGCGATCCACGACAGCCCGACGCCGAAATCCGGGCGTCCGCGCAGCGCGGCGACGCGGCGACCGGCGTCGGCGGCGGCGATGCGGGCCTCGGCGACCCGGACGCCCGGCTCGCTCGCGAGCGTGTCGCGCAGCGCGTGCAGGGTCGGGATCGGACCGGGCAGGGCGGCGTCGGCGGGGCCGGCCGGCTCGGCGTCGGCGAGGGTGGCGCCGGCGGGCAAGCCCGCGACCGCGCGCAGGGTGTCTTCGAGGGCGCGGGCTTCGTCGCGCGCGCTCTCGGCGTCGCTGGCGAGCTGGGCGATCCACAGCCGCAGCCGCTGCGCGTCGGCGTAGCTCGCGCGACCGACCTCGAGGCGGGCGAGCACGGTGCGCTCGAGCTGCAGGAGCAGACCGCGTTGCGCGTCGTGCAGCGTGGCGATCTGTAGCAGCGCGCGCCGGCGTGCCCAAGGCGCGCGCAGCCGAGCGCGCAGGGCGGCGAGGCGGGCGTCGATCTCGCGTTCGGCGACGTCGCGCATCGCCGCCATCGCCTCGGTCCGAGCCGCGATCTTGCCCGGCCAGGGCAGCGGCACCGCCACGTCCAGGCGCGCGCGCTGCGGCCCGACGCGGGTATGCACCGGGCGCAGGAAGACGCCGCCCGAGACGCTCGGCTCCGGCCAGCGCTCGGCGACGTGCGCGGTCGCGCGCCGCACCTCCCAGCGCGCCCGCGCGGCGCGGAGCTCGGGGCTCTGCGCCGCGGCGAAGTCGAGCAACGCGGGCAGATCGTAGGTGGGCGCGGCGGCATGGGCCGCGCCGGAGAGGCAAACCGTGACCCAACACAGGCCGGCGGCGAGAGATGTGAGACGCATGCGATCACCCGAGTGAGAGCCGTACGAGGCCGCACCATGGCGGCCGGGCCTTCATCTCGGGTCGATCAGCAATGCCAGGTTTGCAGGAGCGTCCGGCGCTCGGCGCGATCGGGCGCGCTCGCGTCGGAGCCGTCGGTCCGCCAGCGTGGCCCGGGAGGCGCCAGGCCGCCCGCGAAGCCGCTGCGCAGGCCGAGCGCGCGGGTCAGCGCGACGCCGCCGAGCTGGGCACCCGCGGCGTTGCCGCTGCGCACGTGCAGCGCGCCCACGACCACGGCGCTGCGCTCGGACTCGGCCTCCAGCGTGCGCAGGCCACATCGGCACGCGCCCGCGCTGGCGTCGGGCGCGGTCGGCAGCGCCGTCACCGTCGCCCCGCTCGCCTCGCGCTGTGCGCTCTGCCACGCCGCCAAGCAGCACGGATGCAGGCCCTCGGGCGGCGTCGCGGCGGTCGCGGACGAAGGCCCCGGACCACACGCACACGGCCCACCGACAGCGGTGCCGGGCAGGCTCAGGAGCAGAACGAGGCTGGCGAGGAAGCGCAACATCCTGCCCTGACGCTAGGTTTGCGGGGTCGGGGCGTCAAGGGGCGAGCGGCGTCGCCTCGAGCGCCATGCTGATCGGCGCCGCGCGAACGGTGAACAGCTCGACCGCCTCGTCGCGGCCGCGCACACGCTCGGTGCAGACCGATGCCGATCTCCAGCGCCGGTACGCCGGGCTCGCCGCGCTCGGCGTTGAACGCCGCCAACTCCCGCAGCATCGCCGCCGACGCGCGCACCGCATCGTCCGCCGAGCCCGGGAGCAGGCAGAAGAAGTAGCCCCCCGGGCTGGGCGCGGCCCGTACGCTGCGGCACCCTGCGGGTCGATGACGACCTGCCCACCGGTGCTGCGACGCTCCCGGCCGCGACGACGAGCGCTGCGTCGTGCCCTGACGCTCGCGCTCGTCGTCGCCGGCTGCGGGGGCGCCTCGGGCCGCGACGCCGACCCGCTCTTCGCCGAGGAATCCGGGCCGTCCGCGCCGACATCGGCCGCTCCGTCCGTGATTCCCTCGTCGCCCGCGCCGCCTGCGCCGCCCGCGCCGCCTGCGCCGCCGCCTCCCGCGCCGGCGCTGGAGATCGCACGGCTGCCCGTGCCCGGCTTCGCCGACGCGGTCGTCCGGATGCCCGCCGCCGGCGCGGACGCGGTGCGCTTGCCGTGGATCGTGGCGCTGCACAGCTCGGCCGATCGACCCGAGTGGATGTGCCGGCACCTCGACCCGATCGCGCGTCCGGGACCCGGCCTGCCGCACGGCGCGGTCCTGCTCTGCCCCGCCGGCTTGCCGCGTGGCGACGCCGCCCCGACCGACCCGCGCTGGACCTGGCCGGGTGACGCCGAGACCGCCGCCGAGGTTCGCGCCGCCATCGCCGCATTGCGCGCCCGCTACGGCGCGCGTCTCCTGGGCCCGCCGCTGCTCTTCGGCTTCTCGCTCGGCGCCTCGCGCGCCGCGCGCCTCGCCACCGCCGCACCGGCCGAATTCCCGGCCTTGTTGCTGTGGGAGGGCGGCGCGCCGCAGCTGCGTGGGCGTCCGCTGCGGCGCTACCTCGCCGGTGGCGGCGTCGTCCGTGTGGGCTGCAGCGAGGTGCGCTGCGAAGCGCAGGCACGCGGCGTGTGTGCGGGCACGACGGACGCGCGGTGCGCCACCTTCGCGCTGCCCGATATCGGCCATCGCGTCGAGCCCCCCTTCGGTTCGGCGATCCGCGAGGTGCTGCTCACGCTGCTGCCGACCGGCTCCGAATCGCCGCGCTGACGCCGCGCCGACGGGATGCTAGATTGACGCTGGGCGCGGGGGCGTCGGCGTGGCGTGTGGGGCCTCGGAGCCGCCGTCGTCGCGCCAGGGAGGCGGTCATGGTTTCGATTCAATGCGGAACGGCGCGCGTCGGCGCTGCCGGGCTCTGGCTCGCGCTCGTCGCGGCCGGCTGCGCCACCGACACCGGCGGCGGCAGCGCGGATACGGGCAGTGGCGACGTCGTCGTCGCGGACGCCAAGGACGGCGTCGGTGGTTGGGGCCAGCCCGGCGACCCCTGCAACGAGGTGATGAGCAGCATCATGCCCTGCGACAAAGGCCTGTACTGCAAGCGGGCCGAGGGCGCGTGTACCGGCATGGGCACCTGCGCCAAGAAGCCCGTGGCCTGCGACATGGTCTACGACCCGGTCTGCGGCTGTGACGGCAAGACCTACAGCAACGCCTGTGGCGCCGAGACCGTCGGCATCAACGTCGCGCAGAAGGGCGCGTGCGGCGCGGGCGAGACGAGTTGGTACACGACCTGCGGAGATCCGGTCTGCAAGGGCTGGTCGCAGAAGAGCGGCGTGCCCGACTGCAAGGACGAGAAGGCGGGCGCCGAATGCGGCAACGAGGGTGCCACCTGCGATCCGCACGATACCTGCAACAGCCTGCTCGTCTGCGCGAAGAAGGACCCGAAGCAGAACCCGGGCGGCTGTCCGATCTCGATGGCGCGCTTCAAGACCGAGATCCGCTACGTGGATCCCACCGAGGCGCGCGCCTTGGCCGACCGCCTGCTCGCGCTGCGCTTGGCGAGTTGGCGCTACAAGGCGCTGCCGCAGGGCGCACGGCGGCAGCTCGGCTTCATCATCGACGACGATCCGCAGAGCCCCGCCGTCGACGGGCCGCGTGAGCGCGTCGACCTGTACGGCTACCTGAGCATGGCCGTGGCGACGGTGCAGCAGCAGCAGGCCCGCATCGACGCGCTCGAGGCGCGCCTCGCGACGCTCGAGAAGCAGCTGCCCAAGGCGGGCAAGCGCTGACGGCAGGAGCGGCGATGGCGATCGATCGGCGACGCGCGCTGCAGCGGCTCGGAGCCTCGGCCCTCGGCTTGGCCGCGGTCGGCTGTGGCCGCGAGCCCGCGAATTCGGCCCCGCCGACGCCTGCCGCCGCGCCGCGGGTGGGCGTGGCGTCGTGCCGCGGCAGCCTGATCGGGATGAGCCGCCTGGAGCAGGCGGGCAAGCCGACGCGCTACGCCGTGGTCCGCATCGACCTGCACGAGCGACCGCTGAAGGTCCGACCGATCGCGATCCCCTTCTACGGCCACGGCATCGCCTTCGACCCGGACAAGCCTGCACGCGCCATCGTCTTCGAGAAGCACGGACCCGGCTGCTGCGAGGTCGACCTGGTGCGCGGTCGGGCGACCCGCAGCGTGCCGACCACCGCCGACCGGCAGTTCTATGGTCACGGCACCTTCAGCCGCGACGGGCGCTTGCTCTACTGCACCGAGACCATCGTCGGCGACGGCAGCCGCCGCGGTGTGGTCGCCATCCGCGACGCGCGCTCGCTCGAGCTGATCGGCACCCTGCCGAGCCACGGTCTCGCGCCGCACGACATGGTGCTGACGCCCGACGGCGACGCGCTGGTCATCAGCAACGGCGGCGGCACCCTCGAAAGCGGCGAGGTGCCCAATATCGCCGTGGTCGCGCTCCGCGACGGCGCGCTGCGGGAGCGCTTGCCTTTCGGCGATCCGCGCGTCAACGCCGGCCACGTCGCCTTGCTGCCCGACGGCGGCATGGTCGCCGTCTCCGCGCCGCGCGACGGCCTCGATGTCCACGCCCCCTCGGTGCACGGCGACGTCAGCTTCTGGCATCCACGCGAGCCGATGACGATGCACAGCGTCGGCGGGCCCGAGGTCGTCCGGATGCGCGCCGAGACGCTCTCGGTCGCCGTGCACGCCGCGAGCGGGCAGGTCGTCGCCACCAACCCCGAGGGCGACCAGCTCTCGTTCTGGGATATCCGCGACGGCAGGCTGCGCCACGTGCGTCACGACATCGAGCGCCCGCGCGGCGTCGCCATCGACCGCACGGGTCGTTGCCTCGCCGTCTCGCACGGCAGGCACCCGGCTTTGACGCTCTTCGACCCGGAGACCCACGCGGCGCTGCAGGGCGGCGCGCTCGCGGACGCTTGGGTGAGCGGTTCCCACCTCGTCGTCCACGATCTCTCGTGATCGCCGAAGCGGGCGCTCGAACGCGCCCGCGCTGACCCGGAGACCCATGCCCATCGACTCGAACCTGCCCGCGCCTCGTCTCGGCGATCGCGCCGCGTTCCCGGACCTGCAGCCCTTCGC
>JBEARB010000077.1:0-2542 GCA_041163625.1 Pseudomonadota bacterium
CGGCCCCGCACATGTACCACTTCGCCGCGCACGACTATCAGCTCGGACCCGAGCTGCTGGTTTCGCTGCCCGGCAAGCTGGCGAGCGCGGTGACGTTCCCGGACTTCTCGGCGCTGTCGAACCCGGTGGCGTGGAAATACGTGGCGATGTTCGCGCTGGTCGGCGCGGTCGAGTCGTTGCTCTCGGTGGTCGCGGTGGACGCGATGGACCCAGCCCGCCGCGCGTCGAACCTGGACCGCGACCTGCTCGCCACCGGCATCGCCAACCTGGTCGCCGCGAGCATCGGCGGGCTGCCGATGATCTCGGAGATCGTGCGCAGCAAGGCCAACGTCGACGCCGGCGCCCAGGACGCCCGCTCCAACTTCTTCCACGGCGTCTACCTGCTGCTCTTCGTGGCGCTGCTGCCCGATATCCTGCACCTGATCCCGCTGACGGCGCTCGGCGCCATGCTCGTGGTCGTCGGCTTCCGCCTCGCCTCGCCGCGCGAGTTCGCCCACACCTGGCAGCTCGGACCCGATCAGTTCGCGGTCTTCACCACGACCTTCGTCGTCACGCTGGCGACCGACCTGCTGCTCGGCGTCGGCGCCGGCTTGCTGCTCAAGGCGATTCTGCACGGCGTGCGCGGCGTGCGCCCGGCGGATTTGCGCGGCGAGCGCCTCGAGGTCTCGCGCGCCGGCGAGGTCCTCGAGGTGCGCGTGCGCGGCGCTGCGGTCTTCCTGAACCTGCTCGGCTTGGAGCGCGCCATCGCCGCCGCTCGCGACGCCGAGGTCCGACGCGTCCGGCTCGACGTCCGCGAGGCCCGCGTCGTCGACCACACGGTGCTGCACCGGATGGAGCAGGTCGCGGCGGAGTGGCCCGATTGCGAGCTCGAAGTGGTCGGCCTCGACGCGCTGCGGTCGGTCGGCACCGCGCCGCATTCTTGCCGCGTGCACGCGTAGGTAGACGAGAGGAGGGCCGCGATGCACAGCGACGATGCCTTCGAGGTCGCCTTCGACCACGCGCTCGACCACGCGCGGCACCTGCTGCCGACGCAGAACCCGCTCGAGCATTTCGTGCACCACAACCCGTTGCATGCGTTCGAAGATCGGCCCTTCGAGGAGGCGGTGCAGGCGGCGGCACGGGTCCACGGCGCACGACCGTGGCCGACGATGCGCCTGTTCCGCGAGGCGTGGGAGTCCGGACGCGTGCTGCAGCGCGACGTCGACGACGTGCTCGCGCGCGAGGAATCCGGGGAGATCGTGGCCCTACCCGGGCTGCGGTTGCCCCGTCGCGAGGTGATGCGCCTGCTCATGCTGGCGCCCGAGACCGGTCTGCACGCGCCCGAGGCGAGCGCGTGGGCGCTGCACGAGCAGCATTCGCTCGACGCGCTGCCGGACGGTCTCGATCGATCCGCTGCCGAACGGCTGCGGGCGGCCGGGCCGGCCTCCGAGGTGCTGCACGGGCTCTGGTGCGCGTGCCGGAGGTTGGCTCGGCCGGTGGCGCCGGCGGCGGGGGCGACTCGCCTCGGCGCGCTCTGCCGGCGCCATCTCGACGCCGACCTCGACGCCTTGGTCGAGCCGCCGCTGACGCGTTGGGCCGCCGCCTTCCTCGACGTCGGGCAGGCCGATTGGGCGATGCCCGGGCGTGCCGAGGGCTTCTTCGCGTGCGCCCTCGACGGCATGAGCGCGCTCGGCACCGCGCTGCTGCCCGGCGGACGCTGGCTGCGCCGGCAAGCGCGGGCCCAGCGCAGCGCCGGCATCGACGCCCGCGCGAGCGTGCTCGATTCGTTGCGCGACCTCGGTCTCACCGAGCCCGGGGTGGCGCTCGAGGCTTTCGTTCGTGACACGGTGTTGGCCCTGCCCGGCTTCGCGGGCCTGTTCGAGCGCATGGCGGCGCGACCCGATCTGGCGCCGACCTCGGGCAACGCGCCGCCCGCCGGCGAGCCGACGCTGCCGCCGACCCGGGTGAGCGATCTGCTCGCAGTGCGCCTGCTGCTCGAGCGCGCGACGCTGCGTTGGTTGCTCGCCGGGCGCGGGATCGAGCCGCGCGAGGGGGCCTTGATGGCCCAGATCTCCGGGCTCGCCAGCGCGCCGCGCGACCCCTACGCCGAGATCCGCCGCGTCGCCCCGCTCTTCCACGTCGCCGTCAGCCTCGGCGTGCTGCCCGGCGCGCTCACTCGTGCCGGCGTCGCAGAGCGCGAGGCCCTGCTGGAACTCGCCTGCGAGCGCACCGATTGGCGCCTGCGCTACCTCTGGCAGCTCGCCTACGAGCGCCGTTATCGGGCGCAGGTCCTCGACGCCCTGACGCTGCACGGCGCCGCGATGCGCCGCCATCCGGGGCCACCCCAGGCACACACGCAGGTCTTCACCTGCATCGACGACCGCGAAGAGTCGCTGCGGCGCTACCTCGAGGAGCTCGATCCCGGCTACGCCACCTTCGGCTACGCCGGCTTCTACGGCGTCGCGATGCGGCATTTCGGTGTCGGTCAGCGCCACGGTCGTTCGCTCTGTCCCGCCGGCGGACGTCCGACGCACGCGCTCGTCGAATTGCCCGCCACCGGGGC
>JBEARB010000078.1:0-26630 GCA_041163625.1 Pseudomonadota bacterium
ATCTCGGTCGGCCACACGTTGGTCCGCAGCGTCGGGTACTCCGGATCCGCCGGGTCGAGCTCACGGCCCACGTGCCAGAACTCCTTCAGGTCCGGTGCCTCGCTGTCCTTCGCGTGTTCCATCCCGTAGGAGGTGAAGCCGCGCTGGCCGCGGCCGCCCGCGATGTTGTAGCGCTCCTTGGCGTCGGGCGGCAGCGCGAAGAGCGCGTGCGTCATCTCGTAGGCCCGATCGATGAGGCTCTGGTCGACGCCGTGGTCCTCGACGGCAAAGAAGCCGAGGTCGACGAGGGCGTCGCCGATGGTCTCGACGATCGCATCGCGATCTTGGTCGGTTCCGCGCGCCCAGGCGTCGAGGCTGACAACGGGGATGGTCTGCTGCGGCATGGTCATGACTCCTCGCGGCGATCGGGCCGCGCGCGAAGTCTAGCCGTGGTCGAACGTGTCGCAATGGTGGATTTGTGGTCGTCTTGTGACGGTTGTGTGACGCAGCGCGTCGACGCCGTGGGGCTCGTTGCGCGGCGCATTTCGGGCTAGGCTTGGCCGCACCAGGAGGTGTGTATGGTTCCGACGCAGGACGAAGACGACCAGACGCGACCCCTCACGGCGCGCGCAGGGGCCACTTCGCGTCCGGCACCGTCGGCTGCCGCCGCGCCCGTCGTCGCCGCCGCGCCCTTGCCGATGACGCCGGCGACGAGCGCCGAAGAGCTGCTCGCGCGCGGCGTCCTCGACGGTCGCTACCGCCTGGTCGACAAACTCGGCCAGGGCGGCATGGGTTCTGTGTTCCTGGTCGATGACTTGCTCCTGCGCCGACGCGTCGCGCTGAAGACGCTGCGCCTGGACGCCGCCACCGGCGTCGAGGACCTCGAACGGTTCCGCAAAGAGGCCGCGATCACGCACGCGATCAACCACTCCAACGTCGCCCGCACCTACGACATCGGCGAAGAAGACGGCGTGCACTACATGTCGATGGAGTGGCTCGACGGCGAGACGTTGATGGATCGCATCCGCGCGCGCGGCAAGTTGGGTCCTGGTGAGGTCCGCTCGCTCGCGGTGCCGTTGTGTCTCGGGCTGCGAGCCGCCCATCGTGCCGGGATCGTGCATCGGGATCTGAAGCCCGCCAACATCATGTTGGTGCCCGACGAGCGGCAGTTGGTGGTGATGGATTTCGGCATCGCCGGTTCGATCAGCGAGACGCGCTCGTCAATCGACATGGCGACCCGTGCCCGCCCGGCTGCGCCGACGGACACGCTCGACACGCCGTGGGACGTGACCTCTGCCGGGCGCGGCACCCCCGCCTACATGGCGCCAGAGCAGTGGGACGAAGAGAGCGGCGACGCGCGCACCGATATCTACGCGTTCGGCGTCATCCTCTACGTCGCGTTGACCGCGAAGGCGCCGTTCCGCGGGCGCACGCCGGCGGAAATCGCGAGTCACCACCGCGAGACGCCGCCACCCGACGTCCGCCAAGAGGTGCCCTCGGTCGATCGTGACCTCTCCATGCTGATCCAACGCTGCATGGCGAAGCGTCCGTCGGACCGCCCGAGCGACATGGACGAGGTGCTCGACGTGCTGCGTCGCGGCGAGCGACGGCGGGCGTGGGCGCGGGCGTGGCTGCTGACGGCGCTGATCACCGCGGCGCTGACCTTCGCGCTCGACGCGGCGGTCTTCGGCGTGGTCAGTCGCGCCGTGCTCGCCGAGATGAAGCCGGGCATGGCCCGTCTGGCGGAGCTGGTCGCGCGAGACCTCGACCCCGCCGACCTCGACGGGCTGCGCGGTCCCGACGACATGAAGGGGCCGGCGTTCGAGCGCGTGCACGGTCGCCTCGCCCGGGCCAAGCGGGACAACCGTGACATCAAGGGCCTGTACGTGATGCGGAAGACCGACCGCCCGATGCAGTACCGCTTCGTCGCCGACGCCGAGCCCTACGACCATGACGACGACGGCGACGGCACCATCAGCGACGACGAGCGCGGCGCCGAGACTGGTCGCTCCTACGACGGCAGCCCCTATCCCGCGATGCAGCGCGTCCTCGAGACCGGCAAGCCACAGACCGACCAGGACTTCGCCGTCGATGCCTGGGGCATCTCGCTCTCCGGCTATGCGCCGATCGCTGCGCCGAAGGGCGTGCAGCCGACGATGTTCGTGGGCGTGGACGTCGGCAACGCCCAGCTCACTGCGCTGCGCACGCGTTTGCACGTGGTCCTGGGTGCCGTGGCCGCGTTGATCGTGCTCGCGGCGGGTCTGCTGACCTTCCCGCTCGACGGGGGCAGTACGCTGTGGCGTCGGCTGATTCGACGCAAGGAACCGACCAGCTGAACGCCTCGCACGGGCTCGAATCGGCTAGCCGGGATCGGCTCCGCGACGCTGGCCCGAGAGCAAGACCAGCACGTTCGGGCCGAAGGCTTGGGGAGTCGCGAGGACACCCGCGAGGCCCGCCACGCCGGTGAACGCCAGCGCCGTGTCGGTGGCAGCCTCCGCCAGCGCGCGTGCGGGCTCGAGCGCCGATTCCGGGGTGACCAGCGGGCGGCCGCCACTGTGGCGCGTCGCGGCGACGACGGCCCGCCAGTCGTAGGTCTCGTCGTCGAGGATGCCGGTGGCCGCGCTCGCCGGCGTCGGCTGCCACGGCCACATCGCGCGGCTGCGCGGTGCGGCGAGGGCGCGGCCGGTCTCGTCCAAGGCCTCGGTCGGCACCGCCAACGACGCCTCGTAGGCGCGAGCCAGCGGTGCGCAGCCTTCCATCTGGACGGGGAAGAGGCGGTGCGGCACGCCGGCAGCGCGGAGCCCCGCCGAGAATCCGGACGCGAGGGCACCACCGCCGATCTGAACCGCGACGTCGAGCGGGGCGGCCGCGGTCGGGTGGCAGCCGAGGTCGGCGAGCTGCTCTGCCGTCTCGAAGGCCAAGATCTCGGCCCCTTCGATGGTCATCCCGCATTCGCTGCCTTGTACGCAGAACGGGATGGCGCCGGCCCCGGTCGCCTCCCGCGCGCGCAGCACGCAGGGGTCCCCTGCCTCGCCCGGTCGCCGTGGGCAACGGACGATGGTGGCGCCGAGCGCCTGCAAGCGGGCGACGACGGCGTCGGCCGCGTTCGGCGGGACGAAGACCCGGATCGGCCACGCGGCGGCAGCCGCGAGGGTCGCGGCGGCGAGCGCGGCGTTGCCACAGGAGGCGATCGCCAGCGGTCGGCGTGCGGCCCGATCCAGCAGGCCGATCGACTCGGCCACGCGCAGCCAGAGCAGCACCGGCAACAGATGCCGCGCCTTGTGCGATCCGGCCACGAAATCGGCCTCCACCTTTCCGTGGATTGTCGATTTCATGCGGAACGTTGTCGGTCGGATCGTGATCAGTCGTGTCGCAGTCGGCGGCTGCCCCTCGATGCGCCCGAGGGCGTCGGCGAGCTCGTCGTACAGGGCGCGAAATCCGGAGTCTCCCAACCCGCCGTCGACCGCGAGGGCGTGCGCGGAGAGGCGACGGCGCCAGCGCAGGAGCGGCGGCTCCGCGGAGGGGTCGACGGCGTCGGTCGCGGTCGGTCGCGCTTCGGAGACCACGATGTGGTCGATATCGTCGCCCGGTCGAGCGGCGACGCAGCGAAACGGCAGGGCGGTGGCCGCGTCGGCGACCGCAGGCTGTTCCGTACCGCAGCCGCTGCAGCGAAAGCGCGGGCCCAAGCTCAGGCTCCGAGGGCGGCAAGCGCGCCGGTCTCGGCGTTGACGGCGTCGATGCGCTCGTCCCAGGCCTGCACCAAGCCGCGCAGCTCGCGCCAGAAGGCCTGGCGGCGGCGGGCCTCGAAATGCTCGAAGGTCACGCCTTGCTGCTCGACCCAGGTGTAGTAGCCGAGCTGGAAGATGCGGCGGCGGCCGCGGTCGTCCAGTTCGTCGAGGACGCCGGCCGAACCGAGCACGAAGCGACCGAACGCTTCGGCCGCGGCGACGTCGTCGAGCCGGCCGCCGAAGCCGTCGCGGACCACGCGCGGCAGCTCGGAGGGGTAGAGCGCCGCGCCGTCGGTCGCGACCGTCACGATCGCCTGATCCGGGCCGAGCCGGTGGTGGCGCGCGATCTCGATCGCGCCGAGCACGTTGGCCCAGCCCGAGAAGCCGAACGACTCCATCGCGGCCAGCGTCTCGGGGTCGACCCCGCGGCGGTCGCCGAGGTAGCGGCGGCCGCCCTCGGTGGCGCCCAGCGCGAAGAGCGCGTCCGAGGCACGGTCGTCGACGGCGATGACGTAGTCGGTGTTCATCGCGTTGTGCACCAGCGGGACGTGCTTGTCGCCGATGCCCTGGATCTGGTGCTCGCCGTAGCCGTTCTCGAGCAGGGTCGGGCATTGCAGCGCCTCGACCGCGCCGATCCGTGCGCCGTAGGTCTCCTTGAGGTAGTCGCCGGCGGCGATCGTGCCGGCCGAACCGGTGGCGCTGACGAAGGCGAAGAGCTCGAGGCCGGGGCGCGACGCGGCGACCGACTCGAACACGCGTCCGGCGGCGCGACCGGTGACCAGCCAGTGCACCAGGTGGTTGCCGTATTCGGCGAACTGGTTGAGCACCACGTGGTCGGGCTGGGCGCCGAGGCGGGCGCAGGTGTCGTAGATCTCCTTGACGTTGCTCTCGGTGCCCGGCGTTCGGACGATATCCTCGTCGGGCGACTCCACCCAGTGCTCCAGCCAGTCGAAGCGCTCCTGGCTCATGCCGGCGGGCAGGATCGCGACGCCGCGGGTCCCGAGGATTCGGCTGACGGCGACGCCACCGCGGCAGTAGTTGCCGGTCGACGGCCAGAGCGCCTTCTGGTTGGTCGGGTCGAGCTCGCCGTTGACCAGCCGCGGCACCAGCACGCCGTATGCCGCGAGCACCTTGTGCGCGCCGATCATCGGGAACCGCTCGCCGAGCAGCACGACGATCGGGGCGTCGACGCCGGTGAGGCTCTTGGGCAGCACGACGTGGCCGGGCACGTCGCACAGGCCGCTGCGGACCGCGTCGTTGTGCCAGTGGATGCGGAAGAGGTTGCGCGGATCGGCGGCGTCGGGGTCGACACCGGCGGTGCTGGCCCGCAACGCCTCGGGCATCGTCGACGGATCGGCGAGCCAAGACAGCCGGGGCAGCACGACGCCGCGTTCCCGCAGCCGCGCGACGGTGTGGGCCACGGCGGTCGCGTCGACGACGTCGTGGGCGAGGCCGGGGACGCCGGCGAGGATGTCGGTGGTGGCGTGGGTCGGGCGCATCGGTTCCTCCATGCGGTCGCGGGCCCCAGAGCCTGCGCCACCTCGCCCCCCGACGACAAGCCCCGCCCGCTGGCGACGTCGCCTTTGCTGCGCTACGCTCGCGCGCTCGCGCGCTCGCGCGCTAGCGTAGCCGTGTCCGGCGCTGCAAATGGAGGCCGTCGAGATGTCCAGCTTGCTCCGCGCGATGCGCCCGCATCAGTGGACGAAGAACGGCTTCGTGCTCGCGCCGCTGATCTTCGCCCGCAAGCTGACCGACTCGGACGCCGTGCTCGCCGCGGCGCTGCTGTTCTGCGGCTTCTCCGCGGTGGCCAGCGCCATCTACTTGGTCAACGACAGCGCTGATGTCGAGCGCGACCGCGCGCACCCGGTCAAGCGGCTGCGGCCGATCGCCGCCGGCGAGGTCTCGGTTCGCACCGCGCTGCTGATGGCGTTGGTGCTGGCCGTCGGCGGCTTCGGTCTGGCCTGGCAGTCGACGCCGGCAGCGACGGCGGTGGTCGGCATCTACTTCGTCGTCAACCTCGCGTACTCGACTTGGCTCAAGCACGTGCCGCTGCTCGACGTGTTCATCATCGCGTTCGGCTTCCTGTTGCGCGTGGTGGCGGGCGCGTTCGGCATCGACGCCGGCATCAGCCCGTGGCTGCTGATCTGCACCTTCTTCTTCGCGCTCTTCATCGCCTTCGGGAAGCGGCGCGCCGAGCTCGACGACCTCGGCGACGACGCCGGCAAGCACCGCGCGGCCCTGGACGACTACGGCCCGGCGTTTCTCGATCAGACGCTCGCCGCGCTGATGGGCATGACGGTGATGAGCTACGCGCTCTACACCATCGACCACGACGTGATGGAGCGCCTCGGCACCGACGCGCTCGTCCTCAGCGTGCCCTTCGTGCTCTTCGGTGTGCTGCGCTACCTGATGCAGATCCACCGCGGCAAGGGCGGATCGCCCACTCGGCTGGTGCTGCGCGACCGCGTCCTGCAACTCACCGTGGTGGTCTACGTCGTCTTGGTGACCTTCGCGATCTACCGGGGTTTGCACCTCGGCTTGCTCGCCGGCCACGCGTGACCGGGGCGCGTTCGCCCCGCCGGACGACGCGTCCGTCGTTTGGCCTCTCGGCAGCACGCGGGGATTCGCTACCATCCCGCGCGCGGAGGTGCTCGATGCACGCACGATTGGCTCTCACCCTGAATTTCCACCGTCACGCGCTCGCGTGCTGTGCCGTCCTCATGCTGGCGGTCGGCTGCAGCGACGCCGCGACCGATACCGGCGCCGGGGCCAACGCCTACGGCGCCGGCTTCGGCGGCTTCGGGGATGGCGCGGTCTTCGGCGGAGACGGCCTCGGGGGCGTCGGCGGCGCCGACGGTAACGGCGGCCGCAGCACCGACGCCGCGGGCCGCGGCAACGACGCCGGCGGCCGCGCCGGCACCGGCTGCGAGTTCGACCCGAGTCCGCTGCCGGGCGAGCCGGGCTCGCCGTGCACCGAGAACGACGATTGTGACTCCGCCATCTGTGTCGAGGGTGCGGAGGGCAAGCTCTGCAGCCGCACCTGCACGACCTGCTGTCCGAGCGGCTTCGTCTGCAGCGCCTGGAGCAAGGAAGACACCCAGTTCATCTGTATGCCGCGTCTCGCCGCGCTCTGCCGTCCCTGCGCGGCCGACGAAGAGTGCGCCGCCATCAACGAGGGCGCCCTGTGCGTGCCCTACGGCAGCGACGGCGCGTTCTGCGGCGGCTCTTGCGACGACGACGGCGACTGCCCGCTCGAGTACGCCTGTGAGATGGCCAAGGGCAGCAAGGGCGAGGCCAAGCAGTGTGTTCGCACGCAGGGTCAGTGCACGTGCTCGGCCAAGTCGACGGCCGAAGGCGCTGCGACGGTCTGCGCCGTCAGCAACGAGTTCGGCGTCTGCCCGGGCATGCGCACCTGCACCGCGGCGGGCCTCGGTGCCTGCGACGCGACCCCGGCCGCGGCCGAGGTCTGCAACGGCAAGGACGACGACTGCGACGGTCAGACTGACGAAGGTGTCGGTGGCGGCGAGCCCTGCAAGATCCAGAACGGCTTCGGCACCTGCACCGGCAGCACCATCTGCAGCGAGGGCAACGTCGTGTGCGACGGTCCCGAGCCCGCCGAGGAGACCTGCAACGGCAAGGACGACGACTGCGACGGCCAGACCGACGAGGACTTCCTGGATCTCGACCAGGACGGCAAGGCCGATTGCGTCGACGACGATCTCGACGGCGACGGCGTCGCCAACCCCGCCGACTGCGCGCCCAACGACGCGAGCGTCCACCCGGGCGCCGTCGAGACCTGCAACAACAAGGACGACAACTGCGACGGCCAGACCGACGAGGCGGGCGCCACGAACTGCACGACCTACTTCGCCGACGTCGACAAGGACGGCTTTGGCGACCCGCAGAAGAGCGCCTGTCTGTGCAAGGCCAACGAGATCTTCGTCAGCGCCGCTGCGGGCGACTGCAACGACGTCGTCGCGACGATCGCGCCCGGTGCCGCAGAGCTCTGCGACAACGGTGACAACGACTGCGACGGCCAGACCGACGAGGGCTTCGAGAAGGGCGCCGCCTGCGACAGCGGTATCGGCGCCTGCAAGAGCTTCGGCACGATGGTCTGCAGCGGCGACGGCAAGTCGGTCGTCTGCTCGGCGGGTTCGGGCCAGGGCGGTGCAGAGGTCTGCAACGGCAAGGACGACGACTGCAACGGCCAGACCGACGAGGGCTTCGGCGTCGGCACGCCGTGCGTGAGCGGGCAGGGCGTCTGCGCCAAGACCGGTCAGACCGTCTGCGGCGCCGGCGGCCAAGCCATCTGCGACGCCGTCCCGGGCACCGGTAGTGCCGAGAAGTGCGACGGCCTCGACAACGACTGCAACGGCATCACCGACGAGGGCTGCGACGACGACAACGACGGCTACTGCGACAAGGGGATGCCGTTCGTGAACAGCCTCGCTTGCCCGAAGGGACAGGGCGACTGCGACGATCAGGACGGCAACGTGCGCCCCGGCGCGCCCGAGACCTGCAACAACAAGGACGACGACTGCGACGGTTCGGTCGATAGCTTCATCGAGGATTGCAGCAACGGGTGCGGCAAGGGAGAGCGGACCTGCAACGCGGGCAAGTGGGGCGCCTGCTCGGCGCCGACGCCGAAGTGCACCAGCGGTGCCTGTTGCGACGGCTGCAACTTCAAGCCGGCGACCACCAAGTGCGGCAGCTCGCCGACCAAGACCGAGTACCAGTGCTCGGGTGCCTGTGGCGGCGACGTGGTGAAGTACGAGACGTGGGCCTACTGCAGCGGCGGCGCGTCGTCCTGCGGCACGAGCAACCTGAAGAAGCAGAGCGCAGGCGTGGTCAAGGACTGCACCACGGGCCAGCTCTGCCAAGCCTCGGGTTCGACGTATTCCTGCAAGGCCTGCTCGGGCGGCTGCAGCGGCTCGACGTGCAGCCAGCAGCCGCAGTACACGATCTGCATCGATCCGCAGTTCGGTGGCGCGTCCGTCGGTGCGTGCCACAACGGCGCCTGCACCAAGGACCTGAACCTCGATATCGCGAAGAAGCTGCAGGCCTTCCTCAACGCCGACACCGCCAACACCATGGGCGGCGGAAACTGGAAGGTCGTGATGACCCGCACCGGCGACACCGACCCGGCGATCAGTTCGCGCGTGGCCACCTGCAACAACGCGGGGTCGCACCGCGTGATCAGCATCGCCGTGAACGCCTACACCTCGACCGCAGCGAAGGGCATCGAGACCTACTTCTACAAGTCGACCAGCCAGGGCTTCTGCAACACGCTGCACAACGAGATCGTCGCGCGGACGGGCTTCTACAACCGCGGCGTGAAGACGACCGCCGGCTACTCGATCATCAAGAACGTGAGCAGCCCCTACGCGTGCTTCCCCGCGCCCGGTTTCCTCAGCAACAGCACCGACGCTGCCAAGCTGAAGGACAGCAACTTCCGCAACGAGATCGCCCGGGCGATGCTCTACGGCATTCAGAAGAACTTCGGCTACGGCGCGTTCAATCCGTGACCGGATCGAGGCAGCCTCGGCTTGGCCGACGTTGCCTCGACCGGTCACAATCGATGCACGCCACGGACTCGATCCCCTCCGAGGTTCGCCCGTCGAGGCGCGTCGGCTCCGTCGACCGGTCACCATCGATACACGCCACGGACCCGAACGCGTTGTCGTTCGCCGGCCCCAGAGCGCCCGGGAGGGCGTGCGCAGCCGACCAACGCCAGCCGGCCGCTCGGTCGCGGGCTGCGCGGTTGGACGTCGTGGCCAGCCCTCAGGGCCGGTTCGTGTCTAGAAGCAGCCGAAGTCGAACTGGATATTGCCGCCGCCCTTGAGGAGGTTGCAGCTCGAGCTACAGAGCGTCATCTCCTTCGGTGCGTTCGGATTGTCGACGGTGAAGCCGACGCCGTTGCTTGGGCAGACGTTGTTCGGCGCCTTCGGGACGTCGAAGAGATCGTCCTTGGCGACGTACGAGACGCCGAACTTGTCGCTCGCGCCGACACCGGCCGGGAAGGGCACCTTGTAGGTGCAGCCGGGTTTGGCCGTCTGGACCACGCTGTTGGCGAGCGACTGGAAGATCGGCGCCCAGTTCTTCTCACAGATCTTGAACTTGGCGCCGTTGGTCTGCGCCGTCAGGTCCAGGTAGACCGTGCCCTTGCTCGCGATGGTGGGGCAGTCCGAACTGGAGTTGTAGGCGACGATCGAGTGGTAGACGAAGCCGTGCGGGACCTCCGGCGAGGGCTTGAACTGCACCGGGTCGATATTCTTGATCTGGCTCATGAACCAGGCGGCGCTCTGGTTGCTGTTGTCGTCCGTCACGGCCACGAAGTTCTTGGTGGCGTCCGGGCGCAGGAAGCTCTTCCACTTGGAGTAGCTCGACACCAAGACCGAGTGGCCGTTCTTGCTGCCGATGGTCTGCTTGATGTGCTTGAACTGCGGTCCGTCGGTGCAATTCGGACCACCGAGCGGCGGCGCGACGCAGATCTTGCAGCAGCTCGTGGAGTTGCCGACCAGGATCATCCGGAAGTCGATGTTGGCGTTCCCGATGAAGTTCGCGAAGGCGTTGATGTTCTGGTTCAGGTACTTGGCCTCTTGGCCCATCGATCCGGAGGTGTCGATCCACCAGATCACGTCGACCTTGCCGCCGACCTTCTCTTCCTTGAGGTTCAGTTCTCCGATCTTCGGCGTGCAGATCTGCGGCAGCGATCCGCCGGCACCTGCGTCCGGGTAGCCGACCGGGCCGGCGTCGTAGGGCGTGGCGTCTTCCTCACTGCCCCACGGTACGTCGGCACCGAAAGGATCTCCGGAGCCGCCGCCGCCGACCGTGTCGCTGCCACCCCCGCCGATGTCGTCGACCGCGCCGGTGTCGGCGAGGACTCCGTCCTCGGTGGCGCTGTCTGGCGTCGTGCTGCTGTCCGGCGTGCCGCCGATGTCGAGCGGCGGCAGGATGTCGGGCAGGGCGCCGCCGTCACCGGTGCCGGTGTCCTCGGAGGCGCCTCCATCGGTCAGCGCGTCGCCGCCGGTGCCAGTGTCCGGGACGCCGGCGGTATCGACTCCGCCCGTGCCCGCGTCGTCTCCGGAGGTCGCGTCGTCTGCACCACCGCTGGCTCCGTCCAGCGTCACGCCGTCTTGCGCCGTGCCGCCGGTGTCGAGTCGATCGATCGGGGCGCCGTCGGCGCCACCGGCGCCACTGTCGGCAGTGCCGCCGTTGCCGTTGCCCGGCAGTTGTCCGAACTGAATGGGCTGGTAGCCCGACGGCGTGGGGCTACCGCAGGCGCCGATGAGCAGGGCGATGGCGGTGATGGCAGCGCGCGACATGGTTCCTCCCGGGACGACCCCCGGGTCGAGTGTCCGGATGCGCTGCCGCGAATGCAAGGTTCGGACGCGCTGTTGCCCGTTTGGCGGGGGCTTTCGACCCCGAACGGGCCAACGCCTAGAAGCAGCCGAAGTCGAACTGGATGTTGCCGCCGCCCTTGAGCAGATCGCACGAAGCCGGGCAGAGCGTGACCTTGGTCGGGTTGGCGTCGTTGTCGAGTGTGAAGCCGTTGCCGTTGCCGGGGCAGACGTTCCCGACTGCCTTCGGCACGTCGAAGAGATCGTCTTTCGCGACGTACGAGAGCCCGATGGCCGGGTTGGGCTTGACGCCGTTCGGGTACGGGATGCCGTACTCGCAGCCGGGCTTGGCCGTCTGGATCACGCTCTGCGCCAGGGTCTGGAAGATCGGTGCCCAGTTGGTGTCGCAGACCTTGAACTTGGCACCGTTGGTCATCGCCGTCAGCTCCAGGTAGGCCGCGCCCTTCTGCGCGATGGTCGGGCAGTCCGCCTTGGTCTCGTAGCCGACGATGCTGTGGTGCGTGAAGCCGTAGGGCGTCTGCGGCGTCTGCGGGAAGTTCACCGGATCGGCCTTTTGCAACTCGGAGGCGAACCACTGCGCCTTGCACTGGCTGCACGGCAGGCCGATCGGGCCGCCATTGGCCGAGGAGCACTGCGTCGAGCAGCTCGAAGGCGTAGACTGATTGTCGTCGGTCACCGCGACGATGTTCTTCGACGCGTCCGGGCGCAGGAACTGGCCCCACTTGGCGTAGTTCGTGACGAGGATGTTGGGGCCGTTCGTCGAGCCGATCGTTTGCTTCACGTGGTGGAAGTTCGGCCCGTCGGTGCAGCCCGGCCCGCCGAGCGGCGGCTGCACGCAGATGCCGAAGCCGTTGCCGACCAGGATCATCCGGTAGTCGATGTTCGCGCCCGCGATGAACTGTGCGAAGGCGTTGATGTTCTGGTTCAGGTACTTGGCCTCTTGGCTCATCGAGCCCGAGGTGTCGATCCACCAGACCACGTCGACCTTGCCGCCGACCTTCTCCTCCTTGAGGTTCAGCTCGGCCACCTTCGGGGTGCAGATCTGCGGCGGGGCCGAGCCGGCGCCCGCGTCGGGGTAGTTCACCGGTCCGGCGTCGTAGGGCTCGATATCGTCGCTGCTGCCCCAGGGCACGTCTGCGCCGAAGGGATCGCCGCCACCGCCGGCGTCCGGCGTGGTGCCGGTATCCTCGACGCTGCCGGTGTCCTGCACGCCGCCGGTGTCTTCGACCGCGCCGCCGTCCTCGACGCTGCCGTCCGGGGCGCCGCCGCCGTCCTCGACGGAGCCGGCATCTTCGGTACCGCTGGTGTCTTCCGGCTCGCCGGCGTCCTCGGTTCCGGCGTCCAGACCGGGATTGCCGGTGTCTTGGCCCGGGTTGCCGGTGTCGAGCCCCGGCGCCGTGGTGTCTTCGGCGGCGGTCCCGTCGGTGCCGCCGCTGCCGGCGTCGTCCGTGCCGCCCTGGCCATCGAGCGTCGCGCCGTCGTCGCCGGCTTGGGCGCCGTCGGCGGGAAGCGCGTCGGCCTGTCCTCCGCCTGTGCCGGTGTCGATCCCTGGGAAGAGCAGCGGGCCCGAGCCGTACGGCGACGTCGAGGTCGTTCCGCAGCCGGCGAGCCAGAGCGCGAGGGCGAGGGCGACGATTCGGGGCGGTCGGATTGCGTGCATGGACATCCTTCCGGTTTGGCGCGAGCGCGCACGGGGTGCACATGTCGGCGGTGCGGTCCGCACGAGACGGACCCCACCAGCCGCGAAGTGTGCCAGAACCGATCGACCGAACAAGCGAAAAAGCATGAACTGTGGCCACTCGCCGCGCTGGCTTTGTGCCGACGGACGTGGCAAGGAGAAGCCATGAGCCGAACGGGCCCCTCCTCGACGCCGCCGAGTCCCGCCGCCGAACCGGCGCGTGACGCGCAAACTTTCGTTTCGAAACGGCTTTTCGGTTTTGTGCGGCGAGCGGCGTGGGGCTTGGTCGTGGTCGGCCTCACGGTGCTCGGGCGTCCCGCTGCGGCAGCGCCGCATCTCGACCCCGCGCGCGAGACCCGCTGGGTGCCGATCGCCGAGGGCGCTCGCACGCTGGCGCGTGGCACCTTCGTCGCGGACGCGCAGGGAGTCGCCCTGCGCGCGCCCGCGCCGGAGCGTCAGTCGACGTGGTTGCTCGAGGGGCCGACGCTCGGGGACGGCTTCTTGCGCGTTCGACTCGAGGGCGCGCGTCCCAAGCACGTGGGCTTGTTGGTCCGCGCGAGCGCTCGGGACGGCGACGTCCGTCGCGTCGACGGCTACCACCTGGCGATCCGCTCCGACGGCATCGTCTGGATGCGTCGGGACGGCGGCGTGCTCCGCGAGCTCGGGGCATCGACGACGATTCGCCGCCTGAGCAAGCGGCGCTCGCTGGAGGTGGCGGTCTGGCTGGTCGGCGAGCACCTCGTCGCCGAGGTCTTCGACGGGAACAGCTTGGCTTCGCTCGGGAGCGTCTCGGTCAGCGACCGCGCGTACGCCTCGGGCGGCGTCGGCTGGATGCTCTTCGCGCGCACGGCGCCCGCGGTGCGGCTCGCAGCGGTGTGGGCGACGCCGGCGACCGGCCCGGCTCCGGCGCCGCGGACCGGGGCACAGGCGGCGCCAGCGGGACCGTATCGCTTCTTCGCGTTGGCCAAGGCTCGAGTCGCCGGGCTGCCGGCCGAGCTGCGTCGCCGGATGCGTTTGCTCGAGCCCGTTCGCGAGGCGAGCGGCAAGGTGCTGGTCCGCGCCGATCGACTGACCTACGAGCGACTCTGGCGCCTCCGCGTCGCGCAGGAGGCGCAGGAGCTGGACACGCCCTTTCGCTATCTCGCGCCCGAGCGGATGGCCTCGCCGCAGGCGGCTGGCCGCGCCGTGGGTCTGGACGGCTACTACTACGACTCGGCGTCCCTCGAGATCGCGTTGCGCGCGCTCGCCGCCCGCAGCCCGCGCGCGACGCTGGTCCCGATTGGCGGGAGCCGGGCAGGTCGAACGTTGTGGGCGCTGCGGATCGGAGGCGACGACCGGCGCCCGGCGGTACTGCTGAACGGCGCGCACCATGGCGACGAGCTGGTTTCGGTGACGCAGACGCTCGACGCCGCCGCGCGGATCCTCGACGCAGAGGCGCAGGACCCCGAGCTCGCAGGATGGACCCGTCGCTTGGACCTGTGGATCGTTCCGCTGGTCAACCCCGACGGCGTCGACACGTTCGTGCACCGCAGCACCTACGCCGGCCGCAAGAACGGCCGCGACAGCGACGGCGACGGCGCCGTGGACGTGGACGAGGGCGTCGATCTGAACCGAAACTACCCGTTCCGCTGGGGGGCGCTCGGCGAGGTCGGATCCTCGCCCGATCCACGGTCGATGTACTACCGCGGGGACATCCCCGGCAGCGAGCCCGAGACGCAGGCGATGATGCGCTTGGTCGAGGCCATCCGGCCGGTCGCGAGCATCAGCTACCATACCTGGGGCACCGTCGTGCTCTGGCCGTACACCACGGCGGGCGTGCCGGACCGCGACGCGGCGTTGTTGCAGGGCGTCGCCGACCGGGTCGCCAAGGCCGCGCCCCGGCAGCCCAACGGCCGGCGGTTCCGGGTGCTCGAGAACATCTACCCTGTGGACGGGGTCGATCAGGATTGGTTCCGGGCGGCGACGGGCGCGGTGGCGCTGCTGGTCGAAGGCCCCGGGCACAACCCGCGCAGCGAGCGGCGGCTGCGCGCCGAGATCGAGGCCGTGCGGCCGACCTGGCGCTCGCTCCTGCAACGGGTGGCAGAAGGCCCGATCGTGCGCGGGCGGCTGCGGCGCGCCGATGGTAAGCCGGCGTCGGCGTCGGTGCACGTCATCGGAGACGCGCACGGCGACGAACGCTGGCCGGCTCGCTGTCGCGACGGACGGTTCGCGCGTCTGCTGCCCGAAGAGGGGGCGGCGACCGTCGTCATCGGCGAGGGCGAGACCGCCGTTCGCGTGGCCGCGCGCGGCGGCGGACGTGTCGACCGCGTCCTACCCGACGGGATCGCAGACCTCGGCGATTGCCCGCGCGCGGAGCTGTGCAGTGTCGATGCGCGCTGCCTCGCGGCCCGCGGCGGCTGTGTGGCTCCGGGGCCGGGGCGTTTCTGCTGGATCGACGGCGGCTGCATGGACGCGGCACCCGACACCGCAGGATGCGCGTGCCGGCCCGACCGCGACCCGATGCACCGTACGATGCCGGACGGGCGGCGCTGCGAAGGCTGAAGGCGCGGCGAGCTAGGGCTTGGCCTTGCCCTTCGACTTGCGCTTGGACTTCCCGGCCCGACGCGCGGCGGCCGCGTCCGGATCCGTGGTGATGACGGCGATCTCGACGTCGTCGGGGCCCTCGAGCTTCCGGCGGCGGATCATCTGGTGGACCTTGCGCAGGAACTTGTGCTCGAGCCAGCGCTGGAACGTCGGCAACGACTGCACGTAGTAGCGGTAGTCCTTGTTGATCGACCACGAGCCCGTGGTGCGCAGGACCACGCCCTTGTCGTCGGTGTGCAGGCCGCGGATGTTGGCGCGGAACTGATCCGAGTAGGGCCAATAGGTCTCGGCGTTGCTCATGTAGAGCACGCGGACCGGAACGCCGAGCTTTCGGCAGGCCTCGCCGACGCCGACCAGGCCCGCCTTGTCGAGCAGGTTGGCCGAGAGGGCGCGCACGCGGCCGGCACGGATCATCTCGACCACGAACCGGAAATGCTCGTCGTCGGTGAGGAAGCTCGGGACCTTGCGCTTGCGCAGCGTGCGCTGCAGCAGGCGCAGACGGGCGTGGATGTTGGCCCGCGAGATCTTCCAGATTCGGATCAGATCGTTGCGCTTGCCGGCGTCTTTCTCGTCGGCTTCGACCAGGCCGCGCACCCGCTCGGCGCTGCTCGGATGTTAGAGCGAGACCAGGTCGTCGGCGTCCTTGGCCGCGAGGAAGAAGCGATGGTAGAGGCCGTGGACCAGCACCACCCAGGGGTCGTAGTCGATCTGGAATACGAGCTCGGGGCGCTGCCAGGTCATCAGCAGGTAGGATTGGTCCGAGCCGACGCCGACGTACGCGCCGCCCTTGCCTTCGATGTGTTCGCGGAACAGCTCCATGTTCCACTCGTCGCCGGCGAGGTAGTGGCGGCCGGCGAATTCTTCGTTGATGCCGAACAGCTCCTTGGCGGGCGGATCCTCGGGTGTGTTGCGGAATGTCGCGCGCTGGGCGTCGGGCAACGGCGTCGGCGGCGCGGCCAGAGCCGAGCCGGCGATGGCGAGCGTGCAACCGAGCGCGAGGCTTGCGGCCCACGAGCGGGCGTGTGGCATCGAGGTGAGGGCGAAAACGGACATCGGGACCTCCAGTCGCGGCGCAGCGTAGCATCCCGCCGCCGGCCGGCAAGCGCGCGAACTTGCGCTGCACCTGCGCTGGGCTACGGTGCCGTGCGGAGGCCCGCGTGACGACCGGAACGATGGACATCGCCGAACTGCCGCGCACCCTCGGGCTGCGTGCGTCGTCGGCCCTGATCATCGGCAATATCCTCGGCATGGGCATCTTCCTGACGCCCGCCGAAGTCGCGGTCGCGGTCGAGGGTGGCCAGGCGTATCTGCTGCATTGGCTGCTCGGGGGCGCCGTCGCGCTCGCAGGCGGCCTGGTCGTCGCCGAGCTGGGTGTGCTCTTCCCCCGCGCAGGCGGCGACTACGTCTTCCTCGATCGGGCCTTCGGTCGGCCGGTCGCGGTGGCGTGGGGGTGGATCTCGCTCGGCGTCAGCTTCGCCGCGTCGCTCGCGGCGATGGCGGTCGGCCTCGGCGACACGCTCGCCGCACTACCGGCGCTCGCCGGTCTGCGCGACGCGCTCGGGCCCGAGGGGCTGGCTCGCGGTGCGGCGGTCCTGGCGGTGCTGGCTTGCTTTGCGATGAACGCGTTCTCGGTGCCCCTGGTCGGCCGCGTGCAGGCGACGCTTGCGGCGGCGTTGTTGGTCGGTTTCGCCGCGCTCGGGGTCGTCGCGCTCGGCGATGGCGGTGCCGGCGCGGCGCTGGCCGCACGGGGCTCGGCGCCGACCGCGGGCCACGCCAGCGCCCTCGCCGCGGTTTTCTTCACCTACAGCGGCTGGAACGTGCTGTGCTACGTGGGCGGCGACGTGCGCAGCCCGGAGCGGACCATCCCGCGCGCCGTGCTCGCCGCGGTCGTCGCGGTCGCCGGCTTGTACGCCGTTTTGAACCTCGCGTTCGTCGCCATGCTCGGAATCGACGGCCTGCGCGAGACCCCGAACGCCGGCGTCGCGCTGGCCACGCGGCTGCTCGGCGCGCGCGGCGGGGACCTCTTCGGCGCGGCTGTCGCCCTCGCCATCTTCGCCGGCATCAACTCCTCGCTGATGGCGGCGTCGCGGGTGGCGTTGGCGTTGGCCGAAGACGGCCACCTGCCGCGACCGCTCGCGCGCCTGCATCCGCGCTGGGCGACCCCGTGGTCGGCGCTGCTCGCCGTGAGCGCGTGGGTGCTCGTGCTGCTCCTCAGCGGCAGCTTCGGCGCCCTGGTCACGCTCTCGGGGGCGACGATGATCGGTCTCTCGGCGCTCTCGGTGGCGTCGCTCTTCGTCTTCCGGCGTCGGGGCCTCGGCGCGGACGCCCGCCTGCCCGGCTACCCGTGGGTGCCGGCGCTCTACTTGCTGTTCGCCGGCGTGGTGCTCGGCATGGTGGCGCTCTCGGACCCGCTGCGTGCCGGCGCCGGCGTGCTCGCCTTCGTCGGGCTCGCGGTCGTGGTGGCGCGGCGCAGGGCATCGCGCCGCGCCTGACCGTCCACGGGGCCCTCCAACTGCAGGCCGAAGGCGGCCGCGAGCGTCGGTGCGACGTCGATGACGCGCATCGAGTCCAGGCGCCGCCGATGCGCGAACCGCGGACCCGCGGCGACGAAGACGCCGTGCATCTCCGGACGCTCGGGGCGGGTGCCGTGCATGCCGCGCCAGGTCGGCTTGCGCTCGCGCGCCCGCCGCTTCGGGTTCCAGAGCATCACCTCGGGGCGGACCAGCACGACGGCGTCGGGGGCGCGTGCCTCGCTCCGAGGGTCGCCGAGCCCGAGCTGCGCGATGGTCTCGGGCCCCCAGATCTGCTCGACGCGCTCGTCACGCTGCAGCCGCTCGAGCAGCTTCTTCATCGCCTTGTGAGCGTCCCGCTTGGGGCTGCGGTCGTAGACCCACAGCGTGTGGCCGTTGTGCACCAACTCCAGCTGCGCAGACTCTTTGCGGCTCAGCGCGGCATCCTGGACCACGAACTTCGACGAGAGGCCGTCGTGCACCGCGGCGAAGCCATGGTCGCTGACGACGACGACGTGCAATCGCGCCGAGAGTCCGGCCTCGTGGTAGGCGGCGAGGACGTCGCCCAGGTAGCGGTCGCAGAGCTCGAGCGCCCAGGTGGCCGGGCGCGCATCGGGGCCGTAGCGGTGGGCCATCGTGTCGTAGCTGAGCAGGTGCAGCAGCAGCAGGCGCGGCCGATGGCGCTCGATGAGCATCGTCGCGACATCGCGGGAGAACGAGTCGAGCTCGAAGGCCTCCTCGTGCGTGAGCCGGTCGAGCCGGTCCGTCGGGAAGCCCGCTGCCTGCAATTCGTCGACGAATCCGGGCGTCGCGGCCTTGCGCATCGCGCGTTCGCCGTAGACTTCGGGCAGCACCCAGGCCGCCGCCGCGAGCCGGCTCGTCAGCGGCCAGAGCACCACCGCCGACGTCCAGCCGGCGCGGTGCGCGGCCTCGAGCAGGGTGTCGCCACGGAGCGCCTCGCGACGGTCGAGCTGCCAGGCTTGCACCACCTTCATCGAGGCGCGGTCGAACCAGCGGTTGCCGATCACGCCGGTCTTGGCCGGCTCGCGCCCGCTCAACAGGCTCGCGTGCGCCGGCCAGGTCAGCGAGGGAAATACCGTCCGCAGCGGGCCTGCCGCCCCACGCTGCAGGAGTCGTCGTAGGTTCGGGAGCCGTGCGCGGCTCGCGAGCAGGCGGTCGTAGCCGAGGCCATCGATGCTGAGCAGCAGCACCGGATCGTCGAGCGCGGCGCCTTGGGCTGCGTGGGCCGTCTGTGTCGTGCAGACCACCGCCGCGGCCGCCAGGACGAGGCCGAGCAGTTGCCGTGAGAACGAGGGTGGATTCGGCGGCGTGCGACTCACGCGGCCATCGTGGCACGGCTCGCGGCAGGGCGCTATGCTCGGGTGATCGGCGCCGGATGCGCCCGGGGGACGGATGAGGCGATCGGCGGCCACGCAGCACGCGATCGACGTGGTGGTGGCGATGCTCTTCGCCGGCATCGTACACCGGCTCGGCTTGTACGCCGTCGTGCTGCGCGCCGTCGAGGAAGGCGGCGTCCTCGAAGGCTCCGCCTGGGGGGCCGCGTTCGCCCGCGATTGGCTGGACTTGGCGGCCGCCCTGATGGTCGGTGTCGTAGCGGGGCTGGGCGTGGCCTCGTGGACGCTGCTGCGCCGGCGCATCCGCTGGTTGCCGGCCCCGCGCCGGCGGTGGCGCTGGCTGGCGAGCGCGCCGTTGCTCCTGGCGATCGGCGCCCTGCGTCGCGGTCATCTGGAGATGATCGCCGCGATGAAGACGGGGCTCGGTGCCGACGAGTTGCGCGATCTGTTGAGCAGCGGGGAGGCCGCGACGGCGACGGCCTCTGCGGCCCCGGGGCAGCTCGCGCTGGCGGCGGCACCCGCGCTTGCGCTCGCGGTCGTGATGATGATTCCTCAGCGACCGCGGGGGATTCGTGCTGGGCTCGCGATGGGGTGCATCGCGGTCGGGTTGGCCCCGGCGCTGCTCGGCAGCGGCGCTGTCGACACCTTGCCGGAAGAATCGACGGCACCTCCCGAGCTGTGGAGCACGGCGCAGGTCGCCGAAGCTGCCTGGCAGGGGCGTTGGCGTGCGGAGGAGCCGCTGCCCGAGCTGCCGCCGGCACCGACGGCCGAGGCGGTCGTGGCGCAGGTCGGGGGTGAGGGCGTGCCGGCGGCGACCGGACCGGGCACCGCGGGCGAGGCCCCGGCGACGGAGGTCGAAGCCGCCGGCACCGGCGACGTGCCGCTGCCGGCGGAGGTCTCGGCCGCGATGGCGGCGGTCGGCGGCCTGCGGGTGCCGGCGCTCGCGCGGGTCGGTGCGCGCATCGCGGATCCCCGCGTCGCCGATCCCTCGTCCGTGCCCAGCGCTCGACCCGAGGGGCCGCACGAGCGCTGGAACGTGGTCTGGCTGATCCTCGAGAGCGTGGGGACGCGCTACGTCGAGGGCGAGACCTTTCCCGGGCGCCGGCCGATGCCGACCCTGGACCGTTTGGCCGCCGAGGGCTGGAAGCTCGCCGCGCATCGATCGCCGAGCAACTCGAGCGCCACCTCGATCTCGGCCCAACTCACCGGCCTGTACCCCCTTCCGCACAGCAAGATGATGAGCGTGCAGAAGGACAACCACCTACCGGCCTTGCCCGCCTTCCTGCCCGGATACGACCGCTTCCTGGTGACCCCCGGCAAGCTCTCGTACTTCTTCCCGCGGGCGTTGCTCGAGCACAGCGGGATGCGCGACTTGGTCGGGCTCGAGGAGCTGCCGTTTCGGGACATGCGCGCGCTCGACAAGCTGAGCAAGGACGAAATCAAGACCGTCGACTTCTTCCTCGACCGGCTCCGGCGCGCGCAGGAGCCCTTCTTCGGCGTCTATTATTCGTTTGTGCCACATTGGGAATACACCGATTACGGCCGGGAATGGCGGCGATATCGCGGATCGCGTCTCATCGATCGCTACCACAACAACCTGTGGCTGCTCGACCACCAGATTGGCCGCATCGTCGAGCAACTGCGCGCCGACGGCTTGCTCGAGCGGACCATCTTGGTGCTCGCCGGCGACCATGGCGAAGCCTTCGGCCAGCACGAACGCAACTGGGCCCACAGTCGCGGGAGCTACGAAGAGAACCTGCAGACGCCCGCAGTGCTCTGGCAACCGGCGCTCTTCCCGCCGCGGGTGGAGTCGCGCCCGACCTGCCACATCGACCTGCTCCCGACGCTGCTCGACGCGATGGGGCTGCGCTACGAGCCGCGCCTGCTGCAGGGCGAGTCGCTCTTCCAGCGACGACCGCGGCGCGCCGTGACCTTCCACTGGGGCAACGAGGGCACGGTGACGGCGCTGCGCCACGCCGATCGGACCAAGCTGTTGCTCTCCACCAAGGATCGCAGCTGTCGCGTGTTTCGACTCGCCCGAGACCCGAAGGAGCGGCATCCGGCCGGCTGTGGCGGCGAAGCGGAGCTGCTCGCGACCACGCGCGCCTTCGTCCGGACCCAGCGCGCGCTATTGCCCGCGCTCTCGGAGGCGTCGCGCGCCGGTGTGGCCTTCGAGGGGTGGCGGCACCCCGGCGCGACGCCGTAGACGGGCGAGGATGCGAGCGGCCACGGCGTCGTCGGGCGCGGCGTCGACGCGCGCCTGCCAGAGCGCCAGCTCCGCCTCGGGGCGGCCTTGCAGGCGGTAGAGCAGGCCGAGGTTCTCGCGAAACGGCCGAACCTCCGGGGCCAACGCGACGGCGCGCTCGAGCAGGGGGCGGGCTTGGTCGAGGTCGCCGTCGCGGGCGAGGTGGGCCCCGAGTTGTGCCGCCGGTCGCGCCTTGTGCGGGGAGCCGGCGGCCGCGTCGCGCCACAGGGCGCGCGGGTCGCGCCACAGCTCGTTGCGCAGCAGGGTCAGGGTCAGCAGGACGAGCGTCAGGGCGGCGGTCGCTCCCATCGCACGGCGGTGGCTGCCGGGCGGATCTGCCAACCGCGCGAGGACCGCGCCGCCGCCGGCGCACACGACCGCCAGCCCCGGGTAGAGGTGGCGCTCGCACATCGCGTCGTAGAAGGGCACGACCGAGTTGGTGGGCGCCATCACCAGCAGGAACGCGAGCACCCCGAGCAGCGGGAGCGGCGACCGGTGGCGCACGCGCCACACCGAAACCACGGCCAGCGCCCACCCCACCAGCGCGAGCACGGATTCGGGCGCGAGCGGGCTCGGGACCAACGGCAGATCGTGGTCGAGGTTCTGGCCGACCGGCAGCAGCGCCAGGGCGGCGAGCCGAGCGAGCGCGATCGGCTGCGTCGCCGCGCTGCGGATGGGCTCGGCGACCGAGAAGCCGATATGCTGGGTGTGCGGGGAGCGGAAGAACGCGAAGAGGATCGGCAACACCAGCAAGGCCGGGAGCAGCGCGAGCGGCCCCCGCAGGCGTGTTCGCCACGGCAGCGTCGTGCCGGACGTGTCGCGTGGGGGCAAGAGCGCGTCGACGACGAGCACCAGCGCCGGCAGAGTCACCGCCATCTCTTTCCACAGCAGCCCGAACGCCAGCAGCGCGCCGGGGAGCGCGCGCTGCCAGACCGTCGCCGCGGTCCCGGCCGCGCGTCTGCGCTCCAATGCCCAGAACGCGGCGGCCATCGCGGCGGTGGCGGCGACGACCGAGCGGCTGTTGATGTAGGTGACGGCCTCGGTGGCCAGCGGATGCACCGCGAAGAGCAGGGCGCCGGCGGCGGCGGCACGGGGGGCGAAGGCGTCCGCGTCGGGGTCGAGGGGGGCACCGGGGCGGCGACGGAACAGCGCCCGCAGCGCCGCGGACAGGGCCCACACCGCCAGCACGTGCAGCAGCACGTTGGTGGCGTGCCAGCCAGCGGGGGCCAAGCCGAAGATCGCATGATTCACGGCAAACGACAGGTTCAGGAGCGGCCGGGTCTCCTGCGTGCCGGCGTGCAGCCAGGCACCGGAGCCGAGCGGCGCACGGATCTGCGCGTTGTTCGCGATGTGTGGCAGGTCGTCCCAGATGAACGGGACGTCGAAGCTGCGCACGTAGCCGGCGATGGCGGCCGCGGCGAGACCGAGCGCTTCACGACGGCGTGGGGTCACGGCGGGTCGCCCAGTCCGGCGCGGGCCAGGTCGGCCAGCGCGTGGTGGACGCCGGGCTGCTCGCCTGCTGCCGGGAGCACGCGCACGCGGACGCTCGGGTGGGCCTCGGCGGCGGCGGCGACGCGCTCGGGCAGGTCGCGCAGGACGTGGCCCCGCCCGCTCCAGAACAACGGCAGGATGCGGACTTCATCGATGCCGTCCGTGGCGGCTTCGGCGACGACGTCGAGCAGCGAGGGCGCGAGGTGCTCGAGGAAACACAGGCGGACGGCGCCTGCGCCGAGCTCGGCCTGCAGCGCGTCGACCAGCGGGGCGAGGCCGTCGGCCCAACGCGGGTTCGGGCTGCCGTGAGCGAAGAGCGCGAGTCGAATCGAGGTGGGTGCACGCATGGGAGCGCAGGATGCCACGCGCGGACCGGTTGCGAAACGCGCCGCGCGTCGTAGGCTGCGATCATGATCGCCGAGCCCTCTGCCATCCTCGTCTCCCCTGCCGTCCGGGCTGCGCTCGCCGAGGGGCGTGGGGTGGTCGCCCTCGAGTCCACGATCCTCGCGCACGGCTTCCCGGCCGGAGAGGGACGCGCGCTCGCCGACGCGCTCCAAGACGCTGTCCGCGCCGCCGGTGCCGAGCCTGCCACCATCGCCATCTGCGGCGGGCAGCTCTGCGTCGGGCTCGATGCCGCTCGGCTCGACGCGCTGCTCGACGGCCGCAAGGTCCGCAAATGCGGCGCGCGCGAGCTGGCCTGGTGTGCGGCCGCCGGGGATTGGGGCGCCACGACGGTGTCCGGCACGATGGCGCTCGCCGCCGCGGCGGGGGTCCGAGTCTTCGCGACCGGCGGCATCGGCGGGGTGCACCGCGGCCACGGCGAGTTGCACGACGTCTCGGCCGATCTCGACGCGCTCGCGCGCTTCCCGGTCCTGGTCGTCGCCGCCGGCGCCAAATCCCTGCTCGATCTGCCGCGCACGCTCGAGGCGCTCGAGACGCGCGGCGTACCGGTCGTCGGCTTCGGCACCGACGCCTTCCCGAGCTTCTATTGCCGCGAGAGTGGGCTGCGCGTCGGGCTACGCGTGGACACGCCGGCGCAGGCCGCGCGGGCGTTCGCGCTGCAGGCGAGGATCGGCGCGGCCGGCGGCGCGCTGCTCTGCAATCCCCCTCCGGAGGACGCCGCGTTGCCGCGCGCCGAGGTCGACGCCTGGGTCGATGCGGGCTTGCGCGACGCCGAGGCCGCAGGCGTGCGGGGCGCGGCAGTGACGCCGTTCGTGCTCGCACGTCTGCTCGCGATCTCCGGCGGTCGTACGCTGCGCACCAACCGCGCCCTGGCGCTCTCGAACGCGACCGTCGCCGGACGGGTGGCCGCCGCGCTCGCCGAGCACGAGCGCAGCGCATGAGCGTGCCGATTCGTTGCCTCGGCGTGCTCCTCGCCGGCGGAGAGAGCCGGCGCGCCGGGCGCGACAAGGCGGGCATCGTCTTCGAAGGCGAGACGCTCGGCGCCCGCGCGGTTCGGACGCTCGACGCGGTGTGCGACGCCGTGGTGGTGGCCGGGCACGGCCGCGGACTCGACGACTCCCTGCCACGCTTGCCCGACGCGACGCCGGGCATCGGACCGTTGGCCGGCGTGGCGAGCGCCGTCGCCGCGCTGGCCGCCCGCGCCGCAGCCGATCCGAGCTGGCGGGGCGCGGTCGCGCTGCTGCTGCCGGTCGACATGCCGCGCGTCGACGCCGCGACGCTCCTCGCCCTGCGGGACGCCCCGCGCGCGGGGATGGCGGCCCTGTTGACGCCCGAGGGGCAGGTGGCGCCGCTGCCGCTGCGCGTCGACGCGAGCGCCGAGGCCGGAGTGCAGGCCGCGCTCGCGGCTGGGCAGCGCAGCCTGCTCGGGTTGTGCGCGCGCCTCGGCGTGACGCTGGTGCCTCTGCCGCGCGCGTCGGTCGGCAGCTTGGCCAACTGGAACGACGCCGCGCGCTTCGGGGTCGCCGAACCGAGGCCCGAGACGCATCAAGCCGTGCAGGCTCGGCGCATCGGCCGCCAGCGCGACGAGCCCGCGACCGAGCTGTTGGCCGAAGAGGCGCCGCTGCAGCTCCGGCTCGCGACCTGGCCACTGGCCGTGTTGATGCGGACGCCCGGCGACGACCTCGACCTCGCGCGCGGCTTTGTCCTCACCGAGGGCATCGTCGCAGATCCCACGGCCATCGCCGAGGTCGAGCATTGCGAAGCCTTCGACGCCGCCGAAGCCGAGGGGCACGTCGTCCGCGTCGACTTGGCGCAGGGCGTGCGCGTCGACCCGGCGTCGTTGCAGCGCAACACCTACGTCGGCAGCAGCTGCGGGGTCTGCGGCAAGGCCAGCGTCGAGCGAGCGCTCGCGACAGCGCCGGCGTTGGGGCCGCGGCCGGTCTGGCCGGCAGCGGCGCTGGTCGGCTTGGCGGATCGCCTCGCCGGCGCGCAGCCGCTCTTTGCCGCCACGGGCGGCAGCCACGGCGCCGCGCTCTTCGACCGCGACGGGCGGCTCTGCGTCGTGCGCGAGGACGTCGGCCGCCACAACGCCACCGACAAGGTGATCGGCGCGCTCGCCGTCGAGCGCTGGCCGCTCGCCGGGATGGGCTTGCTCGTCTCGGGACGGATCAGCTTCGAGCTCGTGCAGAAGGCGCTCGCAGCGGGGATCGATCTGGTCGTGGGCGTCTCGGCGCCGACCAGCCTCGCCATCGCGTTGGGCGAGCTGGCCGGCGTCTGTGTCGTCGGCTTCGCGCGCGGCAGCCGGATGACGGTCTACACCTGCGTCGACCGCGTCGATCGCGAGGGCACGCGATGAGGCTCGTCCGCCGATGCGTGCAGCTCGGCCTGTGGGCTGCGGCGGCGTTGACGACCTACGCGCCGACCGCGTTGGCGCAGGCGCCGACGCCGGCCGAATCGGCCCTGGCCGCGGCGCCGGGCGATGTCAGCGTGCGCGACGGCCGGCCCTGGCAGGGCAGCGAGACGCCGGTGGTGGTGCTGACCCTGGTCCTCGACCCGAGCAGCGGCGACGCAGCCCGCGCTTGGGGCGTCCTGTCCGAGGTGCTGCGCGGAATGCCGCCAGAGCTCGCGCTGCGTGTGGTATTGAACCCATCGCCCACCGCCCCCGACGCCGACTCGGCCGCGCGGGACCTCGTCGTGGCGGCGTCGCGCGGGCATTTCTGGTCGCGCTTGCGGGCGCAGCTCGCGCCGGGACGCAGCGCGCCGCTGCCGCCCCTCGAGGCCGGCGCCGAAGCCGCTGCCGTCGCATCGTTCGTGCAGCGCGAGGCCGCGCGCGGTCGCGCGCTGGCCGGCGGGGCGGCGCCCAAGCTCTACGTCAACGCAACACGGGTCGATCTGCCGGCGCCTGCCGAGCGGATCCGCGACGCCATCGGGCGCGAGCGCACCGCGGCGCGGCTCGCGGCGGCGACCGGGTCGGCCTCGGCGCGCGCGCTCTTTGTCGCGAAGCGGATGGCCGCGGTGCCGGCGCTGCAGGACTTGCCGCCGTTTCCGGCGGCGCGGGCCGCGGAGATCCAGCGCTGGGCGGTGCAAATCAGCCCGGAGGATCTGCGGCTCGGCGAGACCGAGCGCGCCCACGGCACGCTGGTGCTCTTCGCCGATCCCCTGCGACCGGCGTCGGCTGCCGCGATGGCCATGGCCGAAGACGCCGTGCGCCGTGCCGCGGGCGCGCTTCGCCTGGTCTGGAAGGCCGCGCCGAACGGGCCCCGCAGCGAGCGCGTGGCCCGCAGCGTGGTGTGCGCCG
>JBEARB010000079.1:0-6094 GCA_041163625.1 Pseudomonadota bacterium
CGGCGTCCTTCTCGAAGCGGGCGGCGTCGACCACGGCGGCCAAATCCTCGGCGCTGGCCTTCTTGGCGAGGTTGGCGATGCGCTTGAAACCCGCCGCCAGCGCCGCGAACTCGTCGGACTCACGGAAGCGCGAGAGCGCCTCGGCGCGCTCGAAGACCGCCGGCACGTCGCCGAAGCCGGCCTCGAGCACGGCCTCGGCGGTGTCGGCGGCGTGCCCGCCACCCACGGCGTCTGCGTCGACCAACCACGAGCGCAGACGGCCACGGAAGAAGTCCTGCAGCGTCGAGAGCAGCACCTCGGGCGTGGTCGTGGCCGCGCCCTCGGGCAGACCGGCGACGGCCATCGCGAGCATATCGCCGAGATCGGCCGTCCAGCCGCGCCCCTGCAGCACGCGCAGCACGCCGAGCGCGGCGCGACGCAGCGCGTACGGGTCGTTGCTGCCCGTCGGCACCAGACCGAGGCCGAAGGTGGCGGCGATGGTGTCGAGGCGATCGGCCAAGCCGACCAGCGCGCCGGCGTCGCCCTGCGGCAGGTCGTCCGACGCGCCGCGCGGCAGGTAGTGCTCGCGCAGGGCGGCAGCGACCTCGGCGGATTCGCCGGACGCCAGCGCATAATCCTCGCCGATCACGCCCTGCAGCTCGGGGAACTCGAAGACCATCTGCGTGACCAAATCGGCCTTGCAGAGCGCGGCGGCGCGAGCGGCGACCGAGGCGGTGGCCGGCGCGAGCGCGGCGGCGAGGTGCCCCGTCAGCGCCTGCACGCGGGCGACCTTGTCGAGCGTGCTGCCCATCCCCTCGAGGAAGGTGCGGCCGGCCAGCTTGGGCAGGAAGTCCGCGAGCGGGCCGCGTCGATCGGCGTCGTAGAAGAAGGCGGCGTCGGCCATGCGGGCCGTCACCACGCGCGCGTTGCCAGCTGCGATGATGGCCTCGCTGCCCGGATGCAGCGTGTTCGTGGTCGCGATGAAGCGCGGCAGCAGCCGGCCGTCGTGCCCGCGCACCGTGAACAGCTTCTGGTTCTCGCGCAGCGTGGTCTGGGTGACGGCATCGGGGATGCGCAGCAGCGCCGGATCGATGCTGCCGAGCAACGAGGTCGGCCACTCGACCAGCCAGGTGCAGACGTCGGCGTTGTCCTCGTCGGGTACCAACTCGCCACCGGCAGCGACGGCCTGAGCGCGGGCGCCCTCGACGACCGCGGCGCGGCGCTCGATCGGGTCGACCATCACGTGCGCGGCGCGCATCAGGTGGCGGTACAGCTCCAGATCGGCGCGCAGCAGCGTGACGACCTCACCCTCGAGCGCGACGGGCCCGACGCCCGTGGCCTCGCCGTAGAAGCGGTGGCCGCGGCTGTCGCGACCGCTCTGCACGTCGGCGAAGCGGCACTCGACCACGCGGTCACCGACCAAGGCGACGATCCACTGCAGCGGACGGATGAAGGCGTCGCGTTCGCGGCCCCAGCGCATGCGCTTGGGGCTCGGCAGGCCGCGGATGATCGCGGGCAGCGCCTCGCCGAGCAGCTCGCGAAGGCTGCGCCCGGCCTCGAAGCGGCGCATCGCTGCGTACTCGCCCTTGTCGGTGGCGACGCGGTAGAGCGCGTCGACGCCCACGCCCTGCCCCTTGCAGAAGCCCTCGGCGGCGCGGGTCGGCTTGCCCTCGGCGTCGAAGGCGACGCGCGCCGGCGGGCCCAGGATCTCGAGCTCGCGGTCGGCTTGGGCGGCGACGGCGCCGGCGATGTGCACCGTCAGGCGGCGCGGCGTACCGAGCGTGGTGACGGCACCGTGCGGCAGGCCCGCCTCGGCGAGGTGGGCGACCAGCGCGTCGGCCAGCGCGTCGAGCATCTTCGGCGCGACGCCGGCGGGGATCTCTTCGACACCGAGCTCGACGAGGACGTCCTGGCGGTCCGGGTTCGCGGCGGCGCTCATGGGCGCACCTCCTTGCCGGTCTTGTCTTTCTGGGCCGCGCTCTCCGCCTTCTTGCGGGCGCGCTCGGCCTTGCGCTCCTGCTCCTGCTGCCAGGCGGCGAGGCGCTCCTCGCGCTCCCCTTCGGGGAGCAGCGGCAGACCGAGGCGGTGGCGCAGGTCGTAGTAGCCGTGCGCGCAGGCGCGGGCGAGGTTGCGCACGCGCAGGATGTACTTCTGCCGCTCGCTGACCGAGATCGCGCCGCGCGCGTCGAGTACGTTGAAGGCGTGGCTCGCCTTCATCACGTAATCGTAGGCGGGCAACACCAGCGGCGGATCGAGCTGGCACAGCGCGAGCGCGCTCTGCTCGAAGCGCTCGAACATCATGTGGTGCAGCTCGACGTCGGCGTGCTCGAAGTTGTGCGCCGAGAACTCGACCTCGTCCTGATGCTTGACCTGACCGTAGGTGACGGGCGTGCCGTCGGCCAGCCGCGACCAGATCAGGTCGTAGACCGAGTCGACGCCCTGCAAGTACATCGCCAGGCGCTCGAGGCCGTAGGTCAGCTCGACCGGAATCGGATCCAAATCGATGCCGCCGACCTGCTGGAAATAGGTGAACTGCGTCACTTCCATGCCGTCGAGCCAGACCTCCCAGCCGAGGCCCCACGCGCCCAGCGTCGGCGACTCCCAATCGTCCTCGACGAAGCGGATATCGTGCCCACGCAGGTCCAAGCCCATCGCCTCGAGGCTGCCGAGGTAGAGCGCCTGTGCGTTCTTCGGGCTCGGCTTGAGCAGCACCTGGTATTGGAAGTAGTGCTGCAGGCGGTTGGGGTTGTCGCCGTAGCGACCGTCGGTCGGGCGCCGCGAGGGCTCCACGTACGCGGCCGCCCACGGCTCTGGGCCGAGCGAGCGCAAGAAGGTCGCCGGGTTGAAGGTGCCCGCGCCCTTCTCTACGTCCCAGGGCTGCACCACGAGCGCGCCGTGCTCGGCCCAATAGCGCTCGAGCGCCAAGATCAGGCCTTGAAACGTCAAGGGTTCCCGAGTGGTCGGCTTGCTGCTCATGCTGCTGGCTGCTCCGTCGTCGGCCTTCGCGTTCGAAGGGCGCGGGACGATAGCAGAGGGTTCCGCTCGCGGAAAGTCGCGGCGGCGGGTGCGCAATGTGCATCCCCCCCCTTGACGCCCCCTCGGGGCATCCTACCTTGCCGCCGCCCTGGCCCTCCGGGGCCGCCAGCGCTCGCCAGAAGCCTCGTACGGCCGGCGGGTTGGAGCGGTCCGAAGGAGCGGTCGGGGTCGAACGACGGGGACCACCCCAATGATTCCGGCCCGCAGGCCGGCGAGAGAGGACAGAGATGAGCATCCAGCCGCTTTACGACAACGTTCTCGTGCAGCGCGCCGAGCCCGAGGAGAAGACCAAGGGCGGCCTCTACCTGCCGAGCACCGCGCAGGAGAAGCAGGTCTACGGCGAAGTACGCGCCGTCGGCCCCGGCAAGATCCTCAAGGATGGCTCGATTCGCGCGCCGCAGGTCACCGTCGGTGACAAGGTCCTGCTCGCCAAATGGGGCGGCAACGAGATCAGCTACGGTGGTGAGGACTTCCTCATCCTCAAGGAGAGCGAGCTGCTGGCGATCCTGAAGGATTAGCCGGCGCCCGCCGCCCAGACCCGAACGCAGAACCCCACCGCCCCACAGCGGGGCACGCAACGGAGGCCCATCATGGCTGCCAAGAGCATCTTCTACTCGACCGAGGCCCGCACTGCGATCCTCGAGGGGGTCAACACCCTCGCCAATACCGTCAAGGTCACCCTCGGCCCGCGCGGCCGCAATGTCGTCATCGACCGCAGCTACGGCTCGCCGCTGATCACCAAGGACGGCGTCACGGTCGCCAAGGAGATCGAGGTCGAGGAGCACTTCGCCAACCTCGGCGTGCAGATGGTCAAGGAGGCCGCGAGCAAGACCAACGACCTCGCGGGCGACGGCACCACCACCGCCACCGTGCTCGCGCAGGCGCTGATCCTCGAGGGCAGCAAGCTCGTCGCCGCCGGCGTCAACCCGATGGCCATCAAGCGCGGCATCGAGGCCGGCGTCGAGGCCGTGGTCGCCCGCCTGGGTGAGATCTCGCGCGACGTCGAGGGCAACCAGGACATCGAGCGCGTCGCGACCATCTCGGCCAACGGCGACGAGGAGATCGGCCGCATCATCGCCGACGCGATGGAGAAGGTCGGCAAGGACGGCGTCATCACGGTCGAGGAAGGTCGCGGCATCGACACCGTCCTCGAGACCGTCGAGGGCATGCAGTTCGACCGCGGCTACATCTCGCCGTACTTCGTGACCGACGGCGACCGCATGGAGACCGTGCTCGAGAACCCCTTCATCCTCGTGCACGAGAAGAAGATCTCGGTGCTGCGCGACCTGGTGCCGATCCTCGAGCAGGTGCGTCGCCACAACGGCGGCCTGCTGATCATCGCCGAGGACGTCGACGGCGAGGCCCTCACCGGTCTGGTCTACAACAAGCTGCGCGGCCAGCTGAACGTCTGCGCCGTCAAGGCGCCGGGCTTCGGTGACCGTCGCAAGGCCATGCTCGGCGACATCGCGGTGCTCACCGGCGGCCGCGTCCTCTCGGAGGAGATCGGCGAGAAGCTCGAGAACCTGCAGGTCAACGCGCTCGGCCGCGCCAAGCGCATCGTGGTCACCAAGGACAAGTGCACCATCGTCGACGGCCTGGGCGACGGCGACCAGATCGAGGGTCGCGCCGCGGCCATCCGTCGCGAGATCGAGGTCACCAAGAGCGATTGGGACCGCGAGAAGCTCGAGGAGCGCCTCGCCCGTCTCTCGGCTGGTGTCGCCGTCGTCCGCATGGGCGCCGCCACCGAGCTCGAGATGAAGGAGAAGAAGGATCGCGTCGACGACGCCCTGCACGCGGTGCGCGCGGCGGCGGCCGAGGGCGTGGTCCCCGGCGGCGGCGTGGCCCTGATCCGCGCCTCGGCGGCGCTCGACGACCTGCACTTCGGCGACGAGCGCGACCACGGCGTCAAGGTGCTGCGCAAGGCCTGCGAGGCCCCGCTGCGTCAGATCGCCGCCAACGCTGGCGAGGAGGGCTCGGTCATCGTCGAGACCGTCCGCGCCGCCTCGGGCGCCTTTGGCTACAACGCCGGCAAGGGCGTGATGGCCGACCTGATGGAGGCCGGCGTGCTCGACCCGACCAAGGTCGTCCGCGTCGCCCTGACCAACGCGTCCTCGGTCGCGACGATGCTGCTCACCACCGAGTGCGCCATCGTCGAGGCCAAGGCCGAGGTCAACTAGTCTCGCTCTCGCACCGCCCCGCACGTCGGGGTAGCGAGAGGTTGCCGACCAACGAAGGGCCCGGCGCGGCGTACGCCGAGCCGGGCCCTTCGCGCTTTGCACGGAGCATCCGATGAGCGCCAAGCCCCAGAATTCCGACCGACGCAGCAGCCAGCAGCCCGACGAAGCGGCGCCGGACGAAGCCGCCGAGGTGATCGACATGGCCGACGCCGCCGACGAGGCCGCGGCGGTCGAGACGCCCGAGTCGCGCCGCATCGCCGAGCTCGAGCGCGAGCTGCTCGCCACGCAGGAGAAGCTGCGCCAATACTCCACCGCCGTGGACCGCGCCCGCACCGAGTTCGAGGCCGCGCGCAGCCGCCTCGAGCGCGAGCAGGCCCGCATCGTCGAAGCCCAGAAGGTCGCGGCGGTCGGCGGCCTGCTCGGCGTGCTCGACTCGCTCGACCAGGCGCTGCACGCCGTCGGCGACGGTGGCATGGCGTTCATCCAGGGCGTCGCGATGATCCGCACGCAATTCGAGACCGCGCTGCGCGACATCGGCCTCGAGCGGTTCGATTCGCTCGGTCAGCCCTTCGATCCCGAGCGCCACGAGGCGATCTCGATCCTGCCGGTGGCCGACCCCGCGCAAGACAACGTCGTCGTGCAAGAGCTCAAGCACGGCGCCAGCGTCGGCGAGAAGGTCGTCCGCCCGGCCACGGTCGTCGTCGGCCGCTACGACGGCTCGACCGAGCCCGCAGAAGCCTGAGCCCGCCGAAGCCCGAGCCCGCCGGGCTCGACGCAGGCTCTAGTTGCAGACGCCGAGGTTGTCCGGCGCGGCGGTGCCGTTGTTGTCGATGGTGACCTTCAGGCAGGTCTTCCCCGATGGGCACGCCGGCGAGGCCGTATTGCACTTCTGCAGGCATTGC
>JBEARB010000080.1:0-13882 GCA_041163625.1 Pseudomonadota bacterium
GATGCTAGCACGAGCCCGTCGCGTCGCGCACGACCCCATCGCCCAGCAGGTGCGCGAATCATCGGATTGGCGCTGCGTTGTGCTAGGATTGCAGCGCGCCGGCCGGTCCGCCGCCGGCGCGAGGAGGTCCCCGATGAAGACGCCTGCCCTCGCCGCGCTCGCGCTGACGTTCGCTACCACCGCCGCGCTGGCGCTGATGCCGCCGCATACCTCGCGATCCGATCCCGCCGACGGCGGCGTGCTCAAGGGCCGCACCGTCGTCATCTACGGCTACTCGCTCGACTACGCCGACAAGAAGGCCGAGGTCCGCGACGTCACCGCCAACCGCGCCGTGCACGCCGCCGTCGAGGTCGAGTGCAAATGGGTCGGCAAGGGCGATTGCGCGGGCTGCCAGCAACAGAAATGCGAGGCGCGGATCACGCTCGCCGAGACCGAGCGTGGCCACCGCTACACGATCACCTACCTCGACCTGACGATCACGGTGCAAGCCGCCGAGACCTCGCGCGCACGCCCGGACGCCAAGCCGCCGGCGCCGACCGAGCCCGAGCCCGCGCGTCCACCCAAGGACAAGCGCGGCACGGCGCCCAAGGACGTCAATCCCGGAGGTTCGGGCGCAGCGCCAACCAAGCCGCGGTGAGCGCGTTGGCGAGGGTCGTCACCACGAGGATGCCCCAGACCGCCATCTCGCCGAGCGATTGCACGCCCGGGTTGTCCTGAAAGGCCAGTGCGCCGAAGCCGACCACCGTCGTCAGCGCCGCCACCCACGCCGCACCGCCGATCTGCTGCACGCCGACGCGCAACGCGTCGCGCTCGCGTTCGTGCCAACAGCGGTGGACCAAGTGCACCGTCCCGTCGATGCCGATGCCGAAGACCGAGGGCAGCACCGTGATCGAGAAGAGGTTCAGCTGCAGCCCCGCCAGCTGCGCGCCGCCGAGGAAGATGCAGAACGCCAGCACCAGCGGCACGAACGAGAGCAGCACCGGCCGCAGCTGCCGGTAGTGCAGGAAGGTCACCAGCAGCACCGCGAGCGCCGCCAGCAGCACCGCGATCGGCCCCTCCTTGCGCACCACGGCGTCGGCCTCGGCGAGCATGAAGAAGCCCGCCGTCGAGCGGTAATCGCGCTCGCCGACGCGGAAATGCCCCATCTGGTCGATGACCTCGGCCACCGAGCGGGCGTCGGCGGTGTTGCCGTTCGGATAGATCAGCACGTAGCGACCGATGCGTCCGTCGACGTCGAGGAAGCGCTTGCGCACGAAGTCCGGTAGCGCCTCGGGGCCGAAAGGCTCGGGCTGCAGCAGGGCGATGGCGCGGTCGGCCTCGGTGGCGTCTTCGCCCTTCAGCAGCGCGCGCTTGGCCTCGATGCGTTCGCGGATCTGGGCGGCGAGGGCGGCGCGCTCGGCCTGACGCGGCGGCAGGAAGCTGTGGATCGAGACGAAATGGTGCATCCGCGTGAGGTAGGGGCGGCGCAGCTCGAGCTGGCGATGCACGTCGCCGGCGTCCTCGATGCTGTCGGTGACGACCAAGATCGGCGTGCGGTTCGAGGTGCTCGCCTCGCTGCCGAAGCGCTTGCCGAGGCGGGCTTCTTCGGCGCGGCGGGCGGCGGCGGGGTCGACCGGCGCGGCGGCCTCGGCGCTCGCCTTGGGCTTGCTGCGCAGCTTGCGGAAGTTGGTGTCGAACTGCAGATCTTGCGCGAAGTAGGCGCCGACCACCGCCAGCGCCAGCAGCGTCGCCACGGCCACCCGTGCCACCGCCGGGCGGGTCAGCCGGCCGATCCAACGCAGCCCTTCGGTGCGGTCCGCGCGCACCGGCGCCTCCGGCCAGAAGCGATGCAAGACCAGCACCAGCGGCGGGAAAACCGCCATCGTCGCGACCAACGCCAGCAGTACGCCGACGCCGGCGATTAGGCCGAACTGCGAGAAGCCCCGAAACTCGAAGAGCGAGAGCGAGAGGAAGCCGGCCGCGGTGGTCAGCGCCGCGGTGCGCAGGGCCGACCAGAGCGTCGGCATCGCCTCGCGCAGGGCGGCGTCGGGTGGCAGGTCGCGGGCGCGGGCCTCGCGGTAGCGCGTGAGCGCGTAGACGCCGAAGTCGTTGCCGAGGCCGAAGAGGATGCCGAAGATGAAGGCGGTGATCAGGTTCACGTAGCCGATCGCGAGCTTGGCGAAGCCGACGGTGAGGGCGATGCCGACGCCGAGCGGCACGAAGAGCAGCAGCAGCGCGCGCAGCTGGCGGAAGGCCCAGAGCTGGATCAGCGCGATGCCGAGCAGGGCGAGCAGGGTGGTGACGGCGAGGCCGTGGCGGATCGCGTCGACCTCGGCGGACATCTCGGCGTAGTCGCCGCGGATGGCGATCTGCATCGCCGGGTGGTGCCGCGTCGGCTCGAGCGAGGCGAGCAGCGCGCGTACGTCGGCCGTCAGCTTCGCGCTGGCCTCGACGTCGCTCGCCTTCACGCGCGGGAAGAGCTTGACGCCGAGCACCGTCCCGTCGGGGCTCTCGGCCCATTCGCGCAGGTCGGCGTGCTTGCCGAAGCGTTCGAGCAGCTCCTCGTCGCTCGGCAAGCGCAGGCCGTGCTCGGCCGGGGGCGCGTCGGCGTTCGGCGCGTCGCCAGCGACGTCGTCGGCGGCACCGAAATCGTCGGCTGGGTCGTCGCCGCCGGTGGGCGCGGGCGTGTCGTCGGCGCCGAAATCGTCGGCGGGGTCGTCGGGATCGGCGCCGGCGGTCGCCGGCTGGCCGAGGCCTGCCGTCAGCTCTGGGTCGACCAACTCGCGGCGGGTCGCCTCGCGGATCGAGGCCTGTACGCGCGTGTCGAGCTTCTCGAGCTCGGCTTCGTCGAGCCAGAGCGTCGCGTTCTTGCGGAAGAACTCGACTTCCCGACGGCATTCGACGCTGGCGATCTCGGGCATCGCCTCGGCGCGGGCGCAGAACGCGGTCGCCAGGGCGCGGTTGGCCTCGCGGTCGGGGCTGCCGAAGACGACGACCATCTGGTTGGACGAGGGCAAGATCGCCCGCGCCTCGCGCGCTGCGACCACCGCCGGCGTGTGCTCGGGGAAGAGGTCTTCGAGATTGCTGCGCACGCCGAGGCGACTACCGACGGCGCCGAGCACCGCCGCGAGCAGGAGCAGCGCGGCCAGCGTGCGGCCCGGGTGGGCGATGGCGAGCTCGTTGTAGCGCATGGTCTCTCGTCGGTGAGCGTGCGTGGGGCTCTGAGCGTCGCGGTGGCTCAGAGCGTCTTCAGGAAGCCGACGATGGCGCGCCGGTCGGCCTCGGGCAGGGCGAAGAAGGCGTCGCTGCGGCCCTTGGCCTCACCGCCGTGGGCGCGTACGGCCTCCTCGATCGAGCCGGCGCGCTCGTCGTGCAGCAGGCGGGCGCGGTGGCGCAAGCCCCAGAGCGGCGCGGTTCGCCAATCCCGCGGGCCGGCGGCGCCGTCCTTGAGGCCGGCGAGCCCGGGGCCGAGGTCGTGCAGCAGGGTGTCGGTGTAGGCGCCCTCGACCTCGCCGAGCTTGGCCTTGTGGCAGCCGGTGCAGCCGATCTGGTCGAAGAGCGCGGCGCCGCGGGTGGCCAGGGCGTCGCGCGGCAGCGGGGCCGGTGCCGCGAGGTTGCGCACGAAGGCCACGATCTTCAGTACCTCGGCGCGCGGCACCTCCGGATCGGCGAGCTTGTCGCGGTCGGCGTGCGGATCGCGCCGGACCGTATTGGTCAGGCTCATCTCGTCGACCATCGCGCCGGCGCAGAAGTGCTCGAGATCCCATTCGTTGGCCTTGTGGCCGAAGCGCGCGGGGCGCAGCTCGGTGCGGTCGCGGCGGGCGCTGCGGCGACCACGGATGCCGTTGCCGTCCTTGTCGTCCGGGTCTTCGAGCGCCTCACGCACCGACTCCGGCACGGCGTCGAGCAACCCCAAGCCGAAGAGCGGCGGCGTACGCAGGTGGGCGGTCGGTCCGGCCGCGCGCTCGGGCTCGAAGCCCGGCGCGGCGTGCTTGCGCAGGCCCATCGCGTCGCCGCCGGTCCACGCCGGCGCGTGGATGGTGATCACATTCTCGGGCGTGCCGCTGCCGCCGATCACCGGCAGCTGGTGGCATTGGCCGCAGCCGCTGTCGTTGTAGAAGGGACCGAGCCCCTCTTGCACCGTGTACACGCGCAGGAAGGCCTGCCGACCTTCGTAAAAGCCGATCCATTCGCGCGGCGAGAGACCCGCGCGCGGCCCACCGAGAACCCCGACGCCCGGCGCCTCGACCATCTCGGGCCACGCCCGCAAGAGCGCGAACAGACCGACTTCCTCGTAGGCGGCGAGCAAGCCGTCCGGCGCCGCGCGCTCGGGCTCGGTGATGGCGTGGGTCTCGGGCGGCGGCTCGACGGGCTTGTTGGCGGCCTCGGCGGCCAGATCGGGGCCGGGCGCCGGCGCCGGGCGCGCACCGAGCAGCACGGCCGCCGCCGCCAGCGCCAGCAGCGCGGCGAGGGCAGGGCGTCGGTTCCGGAGGCGGGAGGGCTGTCGCATCGGCTGACCTCGCGGCGGTGGGTTCCGCTGCGCGAGGTTCCCGCGCGGCGGGCTCGGGCGCAAGTTCCCCTGGGGGGTTCACAGCCCAGGCTACGATCTGCCGCCGTTTCGCGGCTCGACCAGCCGAACGGCTCTGCTGTCGACCTGCTGTCGTCGCCGCATCGATGGTCGCAGTACGTGCACCGCCGCGGTTGCACGCGAGGAGAGGTGCGGGCTCACATCGACTTCAGACAATTCTCCCAGCTGGTTCTCGATGTCACGCGGACTCGCTGCGCGCGCGTACAACGACAGCTCGTTGGAGTCGACGGCGTGCAGTCGCCGCTGGTGCTTGCCTGCCGGATCGAATGAAGACGCGCTCGGTCAGCCGCAACCAGATCACGCTATTGCCCGCCCGGCTTCGCTAGCTTATCCGTCGGACCCGCGAGGGCGGCCGTCGCCGCGCTGTACACCGGAGCGGCTGCTGTCACGAGAGACATGCCCTTGCTGCCGTGTTTGGCGATCCGAACCAGTAGCGCGTCGTTCGCGCGCGTGGTCGCCGTGGGGCCTTTCGGTGTCCATGGCTTGGACTCGGGTTTGGACGTCGACGTTAGGGCAGACGACTCCCCATTGGAGCAACCATGGCCTGAAGCCGCCGGCTGGCCCTTGCTGTGGACGCCTGGCAGAGGAGCGGTCGAAGCTGTTAGCAGCGACGCCAGGACCGTGGGCTTCAGTGCCAACTTCGCGACGATCTCGTCAGATTTCATGGCTGCATTAGCGGCGGCGGTGGCATTCAGCCCCTCAGTGCTCGCCGAAAGCGGGGCGAGAAGCGCGAGCGCCACGACGACACCGGTCAAGCCCGTGCTCAATGTGATGAATGTTTGCATTTTTCGCATGATTCACTCCGGAGAGGGGACGTCCGTGACGCCATTTCGCTTTCGCGACGAATGGGACTCACATGTCACATCGGTTGTTTTCCATCGTCGTTCGGAAGCAGTCCTCGGGCCACTTGCTGCGAGGCCCGTATTGCCAGCAACCGCAGTCGGAAGCTCCTTTTGTCCAGACGTGAGGGATCTTCAGGCATTCCTTGCCCTTGCACCAGCCTTCCGCAGGCCAGCACGACAAGCCCGTGCTCCAGTCGCCGATTGGAAAACAACACTCCAAATCGCCGTAGGTACATGGACATCCTTCCCGCTTCGCACCGTCGCAGTCCTCGCTCGTGTCGTTTGCCTCCGCATCGATGTCGGCTGCGGCAACTGTGTCATGGATGACGTCGGCTGCTTCGGAACCGTCTGTTGTCTCGCTGTCTGATGCGGCGATCGCTCCGTCTCCATCGTCCGACGAGACGACGTCGGCGCCGGGCTGGTATGTCGGTGAGGCGCACGATGTCGCGGCACCGGCAAGCATTAGCAGCCATCCGCAGAGTGGTGTAGAATGTGCGCGGATTCTTGCGATCATGGCGCAAAGCTCCTTAGTCCGTGTGGTTGTCGAGCGCGCCGCACGAAGGCGCGTACGGCGGTCCGTCTGCCAAAAGTCCCTCACAGATGCCGTCTTCCATCACACGGAAGTCAGACTTGACCGTGAGTGGAGAGTTCGGCGATCCGTCCGCGTGCGGCAGGAAATAGAGCCCGCTCGACCATGAATCGCCGGTATCGATCCAGGTCAAGCCGAAGACATTGTCGAGTTGCGGATCACCATAGAGTGCCACGGTCGTCCCGGGCGCCTGGCTTGCCCAGATGTTCTGCACCCAGTCGTGAAAGACGGTCTCCTCCACTTGGCTGATACGAAGCTGCTCGCCGAGCGGCAGGGTGAGCACGATGCTCGGCGGCTTCGTCCGGCTCAGGATCGTCGAGAACCGCAGGTACGCGACGTCGCCTTCGTTGGGTCGTGGGTCGAGCCAGCCGACCATCAGGTGGCCGTCGAAACTAGCGGTCACCTGCCCCGCGGCATTTCGAACTGGCCGAAACTCCAGGAATGGACGACCTGTCGTGTAGCCCGATACCGAGCCTTGATCGACGTCCAGGGTGTCGAGATGGAACCAGCGATCGCTGGCATGCTCGAGCTCGTAGACGCGAACCCTGTCGTCGGGGCCAGTGAGGATGGCGAGCGTCCGCTTTTCGGACTCAGACCAGCCGAGCTCTCCACCCGGCCACGCTTTGGCCGCAGGCGGTCGGCGACCCTGGATCGGATTCCCCGCCGTATCGATCATCGCGCCGAGATGGACCCAGTTGGTGCCGTCCCAGCCGTAGCTTCGGTACGTGTGGACGGTGCCGGCACCGTCTGCATCGAGGTAGAGCAGCCCGAGGCCGAAGTTCTGGTTCGCGGAGCCCGGTCTGTGCATCACCACCAACTCGGGCGCGAAATCGGAGCGGTATTGTCGTGGGAAGAGCAACGCCGGGTGTTCCGGTGCGTCGGTCTGGTCGATGATCGAAAGTGTGCCGTCTTGCGCAGCGTCACAGCGCCACACCCTCAGACGTCTTCCGTGTGCCGCGGATCGCGTCGCGAGGAAGAGCTGCGCATCATAGTGTGCGGCGGTGATGCCGAAGATTGCGTCGTGGGTCGACGTGTCGCTGACAAGAGTCTGCACCGCGGACCATGTCAGGCAGTCGCCTGCTTTGGGGTCGGCCGAGCCGGCGCAGGCCTTGGTATTGCCCAGCGCGAGGTCAGCGAAGCGATAGCGGAGGTGCTGGCCGCCTGCAATCCAGAAGGCATACAGCCGATTGCCGATCCTTTGCAGGTCCACCGCTCCTGTTGGACCCTCCGCAACAGCTGCAATCGTCTTGGCCCCTTGGACAAAGGAACGACAGCTGTCGCCCGGCGTCGCGAGCGAGAGTGAGCGGTACCCTGTCGTCGCGTCGCCGGCAACTCCGTCTCTGTTCCAGTCGACGTGGCTGAAATCCGTAGGAGGCACTGGATATTGGTAGGGCTCGGCCGCGAAAATGCTGTGGTCGAACGTGGTGCCGAACGTCTGCGTTTCGACAGTCGCTGCGGGATTGAGGGTCCAGCCAACTTCCGCATCAGCGAAGACTTCGTAGGGTGATCCGTAGCGCATCAAGCTGCGATAGTGTGGAATGCAATCGACTCCGTTCGTTTCCCACTCGTCGTGGCCCCAATGCTGCAATGCCAAAGTGTGACCGAGTTCGTGTGTGAAAGCAGGGGCGTGATCGAGTCCAGCGACAAAGCGGACACCACTTCCCTTTCCTCCGCCCCACAGCCCGCTCACAATGGCGTATCGAATACGCCCCCGCCGCGCAAGGTCACGATACGTTGTCGACTTCCAGTATGTTGGCGACGTCAGTTCTTCATTGCCAAGCCCACCAACCGCGAAGAACGCCTGCAACGGATCCCCCCCAATCGCAGGCGCCGCTCCCACCGCAACCTCGAACGGCACGTTCGTTTGCGACGTGCCCATCCTAAACCACGGCTTGGTCTCGGCACAGCCGTCTGTCACCAGTTGCACTGGTTCCCCATCTTCAATAATTATCATGAGAAGTTGAAACATCAGGCCGTAGCAGATGTCGCTGGCATTCATGCCCCCGGCGCTGAAGGTGCGGCTCGATTCATTGATCTGCAACGTCACGAACGTCCCGACAGTCACCGTTTCCCCGGGAGGATCACCAGGTCCGCGGACATCGACCTCGATCCGTCGATCTTCGACCACCATCCGTTGACTGAGTCCGCCCCAGTCACCGAACTTGCGCTCGTCGTCGGGCAGAATCGGCTGTACGCCGAGATCGAGGTGGACCTGTACACCATTGGTGTTGTTCGGATTGTGGACGTGGCTGTTGGACGCGGAATCGAACGGCAGTTGAAGCTTGTCCACCCAGGCTTCTGGGGTGATGCCCGCTGCAAACGTCCCGATCGGAGATGTTGGGTTGTCGCGCATCCACTGGAAGGGGTTGGTGCCGAGGGGCAACGTCCCGAGCTGCGCCAGGTGGTCCACTTCGATGAAGATATCCTTCTTCAAGGGGTCGGCGCCCCACCGCGGCAAGTCGACGTCATCGAGACCGTCGGGATCGGTACCGGCGATCCCGTACAGTTCCTCGTAGTCGTCGACGCCGTCGCGGTCGGTGTCACGGCCATGGCCGTTTGCTGCGTTTGCGCAACCCGTCACTTGCCAGCAGGTCTCCAGCTCTTGCTCCAACGCGTTGCCGAGGCCGTCTTCATCGTCGTCACTCACCGGCGATGCGTCATTGCTCGTCAGACGAACCGGGCCAGACCGAGCCAAGAACGACTCGCTGGACGTCACGTAGCTCGGCGTGCCGAGCAGGTAGTAGGCATCGTTGCTGGCTGCAACGAGCTCGGCCGACTGGGCCGTGCTGTTCGAGAGCGCCATCTGCGTGATGTCGTAGACCCCATTCATCCTGAAGATCACTTGCGCCACGCTGCCGCCGGGCACGTGGCTGGTACGGACGACGTCGCCTGGTTGCCGCTGTAGCAGGCCGGCGACGACCATGATGCCGCCGACGGGAACGCCTGTCCGCGGAGCCTGGCCTTGGACCGTGGTTGTCGTCAGCCCGGAGGCCCCTGGCGACCAGGCTCGGAGGACGACCAAAAACGTTGTGAAGACCGTGTTGTTCGTCCAGCAGAGTTGAACGTCCGGATCACTCGGGTAGTTGACGTCGTCGTGGTAGGCGAGTTGGGTCCAGCCGCCTAGACCGTCCGGTCCGAGCAGGTATGCGACCGGATCCACGCCTTGAGGGCTGTCGGTGGTGAAGCAGAAATTGGCACCTTGGCTGATCGTCACGGCTTCGATGTGCAAGGTCGGAGCCTCGAGATCGAGAATGCGTGGAGCCGCTTGCGCGGCGGGCATCACGAAGGCGCAAGCAAGAAACACCAGAAATCCGACTTGCGTTCGAGAAACCCGTCGCTCGGAGTGTGGTCGCGATCGGCGAAAGAGCCGAAGGGCCGAAGGGCCGAAGAGCAACATTGCTGCCTCCATTGCAGTCTGATTGTGAACTGCATTGGCACAGTCGAGGGTTGCTGTCCACCGGAATTCGACGACGCACCGAAGCACGACCTCTGCAAAGGCCTGAACGTCGCCGTCGACTGCGACGACAACGACGCCTCGACCATCGACGACTGCCAACACAGCGTCGGCTGCTACCACATCCCCTGGTCGTTCTACGAAGGCTTGGCGGCGGCGTTGCCGGGCGTTGGGTAGGCGCGTTGACGTCCCCCCCCCAGCCGCTTCGCGGCTCTGCCCGCGGAACAGCTCTGCTGTCGACCTGCTGTCGTCGCCGCATCGATGGTCGCAGTACGTGCACTGCCGCGGTTGCGCGCAAGACGAGGAGCGGTCCCACTGCGCGGATCGACGAGGTTGGTACCGCTGCCGGGCACGCGCGAGACTGAAGTCTCGCGCTGAGTTGAACGCCCGGCCTTCGCCGGGCTGGAAGCACGCCTTCACGAATACACCGACCGCAGCGTCGACGCTCGCGGTACAGCTCGGCCCGCGTAGGCGGGCCTTCATTCCAAGCTCGGGACTTCAGTCCTGAGCGTACACGACTGCAGCGTCGTACTTTTCGACATCGCAATGCCTGCGCATGTGCCCAGTGCTCGTGTTCAGAAACGGCTCGACCGAGACAGGTGATGCCTGTGCTCGACGTCCAGTAACGGCGCGGTCACATGTCACATCGATTGTTTTCCATCGTCGTTCGGAAGCAGTCCTCGGGCCACTTGCTGCGGGGCCCGTATTGCCAGCAGCCGCAGTCGGAAGCTCCCTTGGTCCAGACATGAGCGATTTTTCGGCATTCCTTTCCCTGGCACCAGCCTCTCTCAGGCCAACACGATAGGCCCGTGCTCCAGTCCCCAACTGGAAAACAACACTCCGGATCTCCAGGTGTACACGGGCATCCCTCCCGCTTCGCACCGCCGCAATCCTCGGTGGTGTCTTGCGGTCCGGCGTCGATGTCTGCTGCGGCCATCGTGTCGTCGATGACGTCGGCCGCTTTGGAAGCGTCTCCTGCCTCGGCGTCCGACGCGCCGCCCGCTCCGGCCGCATCGTCCGACAAGGCGACGTCTGCGCTCGGCTGGTACGTCGGCGAGGCGCACGATGTCGAAGCAGCGGCGAGCGTCAGCATCCAGCCGGCTAGTGGATTGGAACGGGCGGGAATTCTTGCGGGCAAGAGGCGACGCTCCTTCGACCAATGTGGGGCGTTCGAGCCGACGCTCGATGGCCACGATCTCCGGCGCTCCTGCAGCCAGCGGCTCCGAGCCGCGAGGAACGCACGAGGCAACGTTGCGAGCCATACGGTCGCGACAGGGTAGCGACCACGGCCGCGACCGGCCAGCGGATACGACGCTTCCCCAGTTTTTCACACCCCAAGCGACGATCTGCCGCCGCTGCGCGGCTCGGCCCATGAACGCCCCCCACCGTCACGACGCGTGACGCCACGCCCGGCCGATGCCACAATCCCGCCCACGCCGAACCCGACCTCGGCGCGCGAGGCTCCGATGCGACGCGACCGCTCCCTGCTCGTACTCCCGCTCTTGCTCCTGTTCGCCGGCTGCGGCGGCGAGGACGCGGGCAACGCGGCACCCGAGGTGACCTGGCATCAGGACGTGCGGCCGATCGTCGAGGCGCGCTGCGCGGGCTGCCACAAGGCCGGCGGGATCGGGCCTTTCGACCTCAGCACCTACGCCGGTACCCGCGCGGTGGCCGAGCTGGTCGGCATGGTCACCGCGGCGCGCACGATGCCGCCTTGGCACGCCGGCGCCGAGCAGGGCTACCTCGGCGACCCCTCGTTGACCGACGCGCAGATCGCCACCATCGCGAAATGGGTCGAGATCGGCACGCCGGAGGGCGACGCTGCCAAGCCCGGCGCGTCGCTGCCGGACGTCGGGCAGACCATCTCGCGCGTCGACCGCACGCTGCAGATCCCGGTGCCCTACACGCCCAAGAGCGACGCGCCCGACGATTACCGCTGCTTCCTGGTCGATTGGCCCGAGACCGAGGAGCGCTTCGTCACCGGCTTCGCCGTGCAGGCCGGCAACCCGAAGGTCGTGCACCATGTCGCGGCGTTCCTGCTCACGCCCGACGCGATCGGTGCCTCGAGCGCGATGTCGTCGCTCGCCGAGCTCGACGCCAAGGAAGAAGGCCCCGGCTACGCCTGCTACGGCGGCCCCTCGGGCGCGGCGGACCTGATCGTGCCGATCCAGCAGGTCGGCCAATGGGTGCCAGGCCAAGAGGGCATGGACTTCCCCGAGGGCACCGGCATCCGCGTGCCGCCGGGTAGCAAGCTCGTCATCCAGATGCACTACAACATCGACTTCGCCGAGCCCGGGCCCGACCAGACGCAGGTCAAGTTCCGCCTGCACAAGCCCGAAGAGATCCAGCGACCCGGCGCGTTCGCGCCCTGGCTGGACGCGGCCTGGATCGGCACGGCGATGAAGATCCCGGCCGGCGAGTCCTCGGTGACGCACAGCAAGACCGGCGACCCGCGCGGCTTCTGGAAGAACTTCGTCGGCGACGTGAAGGTCGAGAGCGGCTTCTGGATCTACGGCTCGCTGCTGCACATGCACACGCTCGGCGTCTCGGCCGAGGTCTACGTGACCCGCGCCGACGGCACCAAGGTCACCATCGTCCACACGCCGAAGTACGACTTCAACTGGCAACGCATGTACATGCTGGCCGAGCCGGTGCGCTTCGAGCCGGGCGACGCGCTGACGGTGCGCTGCACCTGGGACAACAGCGCCGGCAATCAGATCCGCACCAAGGACGGCACCAAGGCGCCGGCCGACGTCTATTGGGGGGAGGGCTCGCTCGAAGAGATGTGCGTCGCCAACCTCTACATCTCCGAGCTCTAGCCGCCGAGGAAACCGATGTCTCCCACGCGTCTCGCCGTCGTCACCGGCCCCACCTCCGGCATCGGGCTGGCCATCGCCGAGCAGCTCGCCGCCGCCGGCTGGTCGCTCGTCGCCATCGCCCGCTCCGCCGCGCGCCTGGACGCGACCGGCCTGCGCTTCGCCCACCGCGTGATCTGCGACCTCTCGGATCCCGCCGCCGCGGCGACGGCGCTGGACAGCGTCGATCTCGTCGGCGTCGAGCGCGCCGTGCTCGTCAACAACGCCGGCGCCATCGAGCCGATCGGCCGCGGCGCCGACGTCGACCCCGCGATCTTCGCCCGCACGATGGCGCTGAACGCGACCACGCCGTTGCTGCTCGCCGGCGCCTTCCTGCGCAAGCTCGAGTCCGCGCCCGGCTGCGTCGGCGCGATCGTGCAGATCGGCTCGGGCGCCGCCGTGCGCCCGATCGCCGGCTGGACCGCCTACTGCGCCAGCAAGGCCGCGCTGCACCACGGCACGCGCGTGCTGGCCGGTGAAACCGATCCGACCCGTTGCCGCATCTTCGTGCTGTCGCCGGGCGTCATCGAGACGCCCATGCAGGCCGCCATCCGCGCGGCCGACGACGCCGACATGCCCGACGCCCCGGCCTTCCGCGCGATGGCCGCCGACGGGCAACTGCGCAGCCCCGCCGTCCCGGCACGATGGCTGCGTAGCCACCTCGACCGCTGGGAGCTGCCGCACGACGAGGTCGTCGACCTCTTCGGCTGGACGCCCGACCCGGAGTGACGATGACCCCCGAAGACCTCGCCGAAGACTTCGCCTTCCTGGACGATTGGGAAGAGCGCTACCGCTACATCATCGACCTCGGCCGCAAGCTGCCGCCGATGGACGCCGCGCTGCGACAGGACGAGCACCTCGTGCCCGGTTGCCTCTCGCAGGTCTGGTTGGTCGCCGGCGTCGAGGAGACGCCCGCCGGCCCGCGCATGGTCTTTCAGGCCGATTCGGACGCGCACATCACCAAAGGGCTGGTCGCCATCGCGCTGCTGCTCTTCGGCGAGAAGACGCCCGCCGAGGTGCTCGCGACCGATCTGGACGGCTTCTTCGAGCGCCTCGACCTCGGCGCGCACGTCAGCGTCAACCGGCGCAACGGCTTTTACTCGATGATCGCCAAGATCCGCGAGCTGGCCCGGCAGCACGCCGGATGACCTGGCTCCTCGCCGGCCTGCTCGCCCTGCTGGTCGGCCCGCTGCTGCTGCGCTGGTCCCGGCGCGGTCGGCTGCTGCATGCGGTCGACGGCTTCGTCGTCGTCGCCATCACCGGCCTGGTCGTGATCGAAGTCCTGCCGCACGCCTTCGACGTGGCCGGCGGCTGGGCCGTCGCGGTCGCCTTCCTCGGCCTGCTGCTGCCCGCGCGCCTCGAAGGGGTGCTCGAGCGCGCCAGCCGCGGCGCCGCTGCCGAGAGCGTGCACACCGCCGCGCTCGGCCTGGGCGTCCTCGGCCTCGGCCTGCACGCCGCGATGGACGGCGCCGCCCTGCACCAAGGCGCCTACGAAGGCTCGCTCGCGACCGCCGTCGTCGTGCATCGGCTGCCGGTCGGCCTCGCCGTCTGGTGGCTGATCAAGCCGGCCCACGG
>JBEARB010000081.1:0-3358 GCA_041163625.1 Pseudomonadota bacterium
GCGCTTCGGCCGGCGCTGCACGACGCGATTTGGCACGCGATCGACGCGCAGACGCTCGATTGACCCTCTTCGCGCGCCGCTGCTACCCTGCGGTCTCCGCGGGGGCATGTCGACGCCCCCTGCCGCCCCAAGGACTTCGCACGTGTCCGACGCCCGGCCCATCACCAACGTGACCGAATTCGTCTGCGGAAGCTGCTGGAACGGCTTCGGCATCAAGGATCCCGGCGTCCGGCAGACCGGCGGCGAGGTGGTCTGTCCGCATTGCGGTCACGTGCAGCCGCGGCCCGAGCCGTTGACGGCGCGCGTGATCGAGGCGATCCGCCGCGAAGACGACGAGGATGACGAGGAGGTCGGGATCGGTGACGAGCCGGCCGTGCGTGCGCCCGTCGCGCCGGAGGAGGCGGCTGTTGAGCCTGCGCCCGAGGCTGCCGCAGTCGAGCCCGCGCCCGCCGCCGTCGACCCCGCGCCCGCCGTGGTCGTCGTTCCGGCCGAGTCCAAGCGGATCTCCGGTGGCCTCGCCGTCGCCGGCACCGAGGACGAGGCCGGCTTCGACAGCGAGCTTGCCGCCGAGGACACCTCGGTCGAGGGCGCCGACGCGAGCAGCAACGACGTCGCCATCATCGAGCGCGAGCCGACCGAGCCGGATCTCGACGCCGAAGACCTGCAGGCCGCTGCCGCCGCGATCATCGGCGAACCCGAGCCCGAGCCCGAGCCCGCACCGTCGACTGCGACGACGCGGACGCCGGCGCCCACGGCCGAAGAGCTGCTGGCCTACCTGACCGACGCCGTCACCGGCGAAGAGGCTGCCCCCATCGGACGCGATACGCAGCCGATGGCGGCCTCCGAGATCGGCATCGACGACGATACCGGCGCGTTCGAGGTCGAAGCGAGCGCGGCCGGCTCTGCCGCGTCGGTGACGCACAGCAGCGTCGACGTCGCGGGTTTCGGCGAGGTCGATCCCTTCGAGGATACCGGCGCTTTCTCGCGGCAGTCCGGCGAAGCGGTCGGGCTCGGTGACGACCACGACGCGTTCGAGGCGGAGATGGCCGCGGCGTTGGCCGAGGCCGACGCGATGGAGACCGCCGACACCGAAGACGACGACGCGCTCGACGTCATGTTCGGATCGACGCTCGACAACGCGGTCGACGACGTGCCCGTCGAGGTCATCGCGCGCCCGAAGGCGCCGGATCTGGGAGCGACCACGCGGATGCCGACGCGCGAGCTCGGCGACGGTGGCGAGCCCGGTGATGGCGATGGCAGCGACGGCTTCGACATCGCCGCCGAGGTCACCGCGCCCGAGGTCAGCGTCCCGACCGACCTACCCGAGCCGAGCGAGTGGAAGCTGCGCTCGCCGCCGGGCCTGACCTACAACTTCCACAGCCTCGACGCGCTGCTCGGCTGGGCCAGCAACCGCAACCACGACGATCTGCAGGTCTCGATCGACGGCAAGGAGTGGCGCCCGGTGCGGCCTTTCCTCGAGGCGGTGCGTGCGGGTCAGAAAGGGCGAGCGGCGTTCGAGTTCGCCGGTCAGCGCGCCGCCGACGCCGTGGTCGCGGCTGCCGGAGCCGACGGGCGCACGGCGCTCGACGATATCCGCGCCGTCGATGTGCGCGACGAGGTGCTGCGCTCGATCGAGTCGCGCACGGGGCAGGCACCGGCGCTCGAGGTCCCGGTCGCGACCGGCAGCGCCACGCGCAAGACAAAGGTCGCCACGACCGCGCCCGAAGACGAGGAATCCGAGGCCGAGTTGCTCGACGCGGAGACCGCCGAGCAGCCACGCGCGCCGAGCCAGCCCAGCACGCGGTCCAGTGCGCGGGTTCCGGCCGCCTCCTCGCGGGTGAGCGGCACCACGGCCGCCGCGTCGAAGACCCGCACCACCGGTCCGAACAGCCGCGTCTCCTCGACGCGCCACAAGCCGGTCGCGCGCAAGCAGGAGTCGGGCAACAAGACGGTCGTCATCGCCGTCGTGGCCGTCGTCGTCCTCGCCGGTGTCGGCGTCGCACTCAAGGTGTTCGGCGTCTTCTAGGCGCCGGGCGGGAGCCCCCTTTCGTCATGACCGAGTTCTCTCCGCGGCCGTCGCAACGGTCGGTCCTGCCCGCCGCTGCCCGCGTCGTCGCGCTCCTCGTCGCCTCGACGCTCGCCGCCTGCGCCGGTGCGCCGACCGTCGGTCAGCCGCGTGACGAAGCCGAGCGCCTCTACCTCGAGGGCTTGCAGCAGCTGCGCGGAGGCAACCCGCTCGAGGCCACGCAGAGCTTCGCCAACCTGCTCAAGCTGCCGGCGTACCTCGGTGTGACCGCGACCGCGCGCATCCGCCTGGGCGACGCGCTCTTCGCGCAGGGCAAGTACACCGAGGCGATCGAGGCGTATCAGGGCTACCTGCAGCGCCACGAGGGCAGCTCGGACGTCGCGTACGCCGCCTTCAAGGTCGCCGAATGCCACGCGCGGATGGTGCCGACCGATTTCTGGCTGCTGCCGCCGGTGCACGAGATGGACCTCTCGGCGGCGGACAAGGCGCGCTATCACCTCGAGCGCTTCGTTCGGCAGCACCCGACCTCGAACTACGTGCCCGAGGCGCTGCGCATGCGCGACGAGATGCTCGACCTCGAGCTCTCGCAGCATCGCTACGTCGTGCGCTTCTACCGCAAGCGCAGCCAATGGCTCGGCGTCGCCTGGCGCAGCCACGAGATGATGCGGCGCTTCCCGCTGCGGGCGCACGGTCGCGACGATTACGTCGCGCTCGCGCAGGCGTACGAGCAGCTCGGTTGGCGCAAGCGGGCGCGGGATCTGAACCGCACCATCGCGCGCCGTTGGCCGCAGGACGCCGGCGCCGCCGCCGCGCGTGAGGCCGCCACCCGCATCGACGCCGAGATGGGGCGGCTGCGCACCGCCGGCGACAAGAACGCCGAGATGCCGGCCGAATCGCCGCCGACCGCGGCGTTCGTGCCCGAGGAATTGGCGGGTTCGGCGTCCTGAGCGTGCCAGACGCCGGTCGCGCTACCAGGTCATCGGCCAGGCGTGGCGCTCGACGCGAAGGGTCTGTCCGTCGAGCCACGCAAGCAGCACCGAGTCCGCAGAGTTTGCACCAGTCGCGAACGTGTTTTCCGGCAGAATTGTGCCGCTGTCGGTAGCCGTCCCTGCGTCCGTGAGTCTTCGCCACAGGAGCTTGGGCTGCGTCATGGGTTGCACCGCGAAGACCGCGGCGAAGTCTGTGTCGCTCGTCGGCACGAATGGCTGCCACGTGTTGAATGGGTACGTCGTATGAGGGATCTTCCAGAGGAGCTGGATCGCAGCGGAGTAGCGGGCAATGTAGCGCGCTCCGTTGCCTGCCTGCGCCGGATGGACTCGTGACGCAGCCTCC
>JBEARB010000082.1:0-6919 GCA_041163625.1 Pseudomonadota bacterium
CACGAGCGGATCTGCTTTCGCGACACCATGGGCCTGCGCGATGCAGACCTGTTCAGCGTCAACGCGCGGGAACGCCTGCCGACCCGCGCAGAGCTCGCGCGCGCCTCGGCGGTCCTGGTCGGCGGGTCTGGCGACTATTCCGTCCTCGACGCGCACGATTGGATCCGCGATCTCGTCACGTTTACGCGTGACGAGCTGGTGCTGTCCGGCAAGCCCACGTTCGCGAGCTGCTTCGGCTTCCAGATCTTGGTGTTGGCGATCGGCGGCACGATGATCCGCGACCCCGACAACATGGAGATGGGCACCTACGGCGTCGCGCTCACCGCCGCCGCCGCGGACGACCCGCTCTTCTCGGAGCTACCCGCGGCCTTCGATACGCAGGTCGGCCACAAGGACCGCGCCGCCTCGCTCCCGGCGGGCGTGCACGTCTTCGCAGGCTCGCAGCTCTGCCCGATGCACGCCTTCCGCGTCGGCGCGCTGCCGATTTGGGCGACGCAATTCCACCCCGAGCTGGATCACCGTACGCTCCGCGCGCGCTACCTGCGCTACCGCGCGCTCTACGAGCCGACGGCGCACGCCGCAGACCCCGAGGCGAGCGAGGACGCGTTCCTGCGCGGCCTGCGCCCGAGCGAGGAGGCGTCGGCGCTGCTCGAGCTCTTCGCCCGCTGGGTCGCCCACCACGAGGAGGAACTCGCGCGCCGCGGGCTATAGGGGAGCGATGAGCGAGTTGCGAACCTGCCCCGCCTGTGGACGCGAGACCGACGCGGCGTATTGCGCACACGACGGCACCGCCACCATCGTGCGCGGCGCGTCTTCGACGTCGGTCAAGCGGAGGGCGGCGCGCTCTACCTGGCGATGGAGCACTTGCAGGGCAGCACGCTCGAAGACGAGCTGCGTCGACTCGCCGCGCAAGGCGAGGTGCTCGGCGAAGCGGCCGCCCTGCGCGTGGCCGACGGCGTGCTGCGCAGCCTGCAAGAGGCGCACCGCGCCGGCTTGGTCCATCGGGATCTGAAGCCCGGCAACATCATGCTCGCCGACCTCGGCGAGGACGAGCCGACCGTCAAGGTGCTCGATTTCGGCATCGCGCGGACCCGCGACTCCTCGCTCACCGACGAAGGCACCGCGCTCGGCACCCCCGCCTACATGAGCCCGGAGCAATGCCTCGGAGCCGAGCTCGATGGTCGCGCCGACCTCTACAGCCTCGGCGTCATCCTCTACCGCGCCGTCACCGGTCGCTGCGCCTTCGAATTCCTCGACGCGCGGACCATGCGCGAGGGCGTGCAGGCCGTTCGCGAGGGCCGGCCGTTGCCGGCGGCGCCGACGCAGACGCCCGAAGCCAAGCCCGAGCCGCCGCCCAAGCCCAAGCCGGATCGGCCGATCTTGTTGGACTGACGACCTAGCCGACGGCAAAGGTCGCCGTCGCGGCTGGCATCTCGCAGGGCGCTGCGGCAGCATCCCGCCGATGCGCGTCCTCGCCACCGCCTCTGCTGGAACCGCCCGCTTGCTCGCCGAGGAATGCGGCGACCTCGGCCTGCGCCCCCGCAAGGTCCGCGCGCACGGCGTCGAGCTCGACCTCGACTGGCCCGAGGTCGCCCGCGCCTTGCTGCACCTGCGTATCGCGCAGCGGGTGCTCGTCTTCCTGCACCAATTTCCCTGCGGCGGTGGCTCCTCGCTCTACGACGGCGCGCTGCAGGTCCGGTGGGCCGATTGGCTCGATGCCGGCCAGCGCATCGCCGTCTCCGCGTCGGGTCGCCTGCCGAGCAAGGTCGCCCGCGGGGACAGCCCGATCCGGACGCACGTCTTCGCCTGCCAGCGTGTGAAGGACGCCATCTGCGACCAGCTGCGCGACGCGACGGGCGAGCGCCCCTCGGTCGATCTCGACGACCCCGACGTGCGCATCGTCGCCCGCTTCTCCGGCGACGCCTGTTCGCTCTGGCTCGACCCGGGAGGCGCCGCGCTGCACCGCCGCGGCTACCGCGCGCAGGCGGGCGCCGCGCCGTTGCGCGAGACGCTCGCCGCCGCCGTGGTGCGGGCGTCCGGCTGGAACGGCGAGCGCCCGCTGCGCGACCTGCTCTGCGGATCGGGTACGGTGCTGATCGAGGCCGTCAGCGTCGCGCTCGAGCTCGCGCCGGGGCGCGACCGGGCGTTTGCCGCAGAGCGTTGGCGCCACCAGGGCCACGAGCTCGCGGGGCACATCACCAGCGAACGGCGCGCCGCTGTCGACGCCGCGCACGCTACCCTCGCGTCGGCGAAGCTCGACGTACTCGGCCAGGACGTCGATTCGGGCGTGCTGCGGCTCGCCGATGCCAACGTCCGTCGTGCCGGTCTGCAGCGGCACGTCCAACTGCGTGCTGGCGACGCGTGCCGCGGACCCGCCCCGGCGCCGGGCACGGTGCTGATCAGCAACCTGCCCTATGGCGAGCGCCTCGGCGGCGACGACGTCACGACGCTCTACCGCGAGCTCGGTCGCCATTGGGCCGGATTCCCGGGCTGCGAGGCGCACTTGCTGGTCGGCCACGAGGACTTCGAGCGCGCTTTCGGGCTGCGTTGGTCGGGCCATCTGGCGCTGACCAACGGCAGCTTGCCGGTGGATCTGTTTCGCTTTCCGCTGGGCTAGCGCGTTTCGCGGACCTCAATCCCCCAACGCCCAATCGATCGGCGCATCGCCCCGTTCCTGCAGCCACGCGTTGACCCGCGAGAAGTGGCCGCAGCCAAAGAAGCCGCGATGCGCCGAGAGCGGCGAGGGGTGCGGGGCGCGCAACACCAGATGGCGCCGCCGGTCGATGAATCCGGCCTTGCGCTGGGCATGGCTGCCCCAGAGCAGGAAGCACAGGCCCTCGCGACCCTGGTCGAGCTCTTGCAGCACGCGATCGGTGAAGCCGTGCCAGCCCTTGTCGGCGTGGCTGCCGGCTTGGTGCGCACGGACTGTCAGCGAGGCGTTGAGCAACAGAACGCCCTGGTCGGCCCACGACAGCAGCTCGCCGTGGCGCGGCATCGGCACGCCGAGGTCGGCACCGAGCTCCTTGAAGATGTTCTGCAGCGAGGGCGGCATCGGCACCCCGCGCCGGACCGAGAACGACAGGCCGTGCGCTTGGCCGGGGCCGTGGTAGGGATCTTGGCCCAGGATGACGACGCGCACGCGCTCGAAAGGCGTGTGGTCGAGCGCGGCGAAGATCTCGGCGCCCGGCGGGTAGACGACCTGCCCGCGCCGCTTCTCTTCGAGCAGGAACGCCCGCAGCGCGACCATCTCGGGCGTCTCGAAGATGTCCGAAAGCCGCGCCTTCCAGCTCGGATGCAGGCGCAGCGGGCGGTTCTCGGCGCTGCCGGTGGCGGGCCCGGCGATGGCGGTCATGGCTTGCTCCGCGGATCGGGAGGCGGCAGCGCGGCGAGGTCGGCGGCGGCGGCCTCGAAGCAGGCGCGTACTGCGTCTTCGCCGTGCCGGCGCTCGAGTAGCTGCAGCGCGAAATGGTAGCGCGCGACCTGATGGTAGTGGTCGAGGAAGGCGACGTTCATCGCAGCGGCGGTCGCAGCTCCGACGACGGGCAAGATCTGCAGCGCCGTCTTCTGCGAGACCACTGTGCCGAAGCGCGGCACCAAGCGCGCGAGCAGCTCGCCGACCAAGCCGCCGCGGCCCTTGAGCACCTGCTTGGCGACCTCGTCGGCGCTGGCGGCGGCGGCCCAACGGCCGAGCGTCTGCATCCCGCGCTGCAAGCCCACACGCGAGGCGTAGTAGCTGGTCTGGTGGGTGTGCAGCTCGGACGCGGCGGCACCCTGCGCGCCGTCGCCGAGCGCGAAGACGGCGAGGCACGAGAGGCGCTGCTCCGGGTCGTCGAGATCGGCGCCGAGCTGCGCGGCGATGTCGGCGATGGCCCTCAGCATCACGATGGTCGTCGCCGGTAGCTCGAGCGGCAGCGCCGCCATGCCCCACATCCCGCCGGCGAAGCCCGCGGCGCCGACCGCCATCGTGTGTGCGCTGCCGCGATGGAAGGTGGCAGCCACCAAATCGCGGACCGGGGCGTCGGTGTCGACCGGGCGCTTGCGCGGCAGTCGCACCAACGCGACCTCCATCGCGCGGCGCAACGCCGCCTCGGTGGCGCGGTCGAGCAGCTTGCCCGCTGGCCCGGGCAGCCGGCGCAGCAGCGCCTCGGCGGGCTTGCCGATGGTGTTGCTGGCGCGGACCAGGAAGCCCGGTCGTTCGAGGTAGGCGGCAGCCTCCGCGATGAAGGCGCGTTCGTCGGCGTCGAGCATGACGCTCCTCCCGGCGGGGCGCCGCCGTGCGCCGCGACTCAGCCCGCGCTGGCGGCGTCGGCAAAGGCCCGGACGATATCGGCCGAGCGCGCCCCGGGGCCGAAGATGGCCGTGACGCCCTGCGCGCGCAACGCCTCGTGGTCTTCGTCGGGGATGATGCCGCCCATCAGCATCGGCAGCGTCGGCGCGCCCAGCGTGCCGAGCGCGCCGCGCACCGCCGTGGCGATCCAGCCGTGCGCGCCCGAGAGGCTCGAGAGCCCGATCGCGTCGACGCCTTCGCTGACGGCCGCGTGCGCGATCGCTTCGGGCGCGTGGCCCGGTCCGAGCCAGACCACCTCGGCACCGGCGTCGCGCAGCGTCATCGCGAGCAGGCGCAGCGCGTTGGTGTGGCCGTCCAGGCCGGCCTTGGCGAGCAGGACGCGCAGGCGGCGGCCGTCGGGCAGGGTGACGGCGGGCACGGCCTCGGCGGCGCGGGTGGCGACGTCCACGCCCAGCGGGGCGGACCAGCGCGCGCCGAACACCTCGGTCAGCGCCTCGGTCCACTCGCCGGTGGTGCCGCCGGCGCGCGCGAAGCCGACCGACGCTTCGATGACGTCGCCGTCGTCGCGGGCCGCAGCGATGAGCGCGGCGCGCGCCTGCGCCCAGGCGCCGGCGTCGCGGCCGCCGCGCCAAGCAGCGAGGGCGGCGGCACGGGCGGCGCCGAGGGCGACCGCGTCCGGCTGGTCCTCGGGAACGCCGTCGCGCGCGACGGGGATCGCCTCCTCGAAGGCGTTGACGCCGACGAGCGTGCGCTCGCCCGACTCGACCGACGCGATGTACTCGGACATCCGGCGACCGAGCAGGGCGGAGAGGTCGAGGATCGTCGCGCTGTAGCCGCGCCGCAGCCCTTCGTCGATGATCGCGCGGGCGGCCTGCATCGTCGCCTGCGTGGCCGACTCGATGACGAAGGAGCCAGCGAAGATATCGGGCCCGTCGGCGATGCCGGTCTCGTGCATCCAGACCTGCTGCGTACGCAGCGCGAGCGCCTGCTCGGCGACGTCCGGCAGGCCCAGCGCCTCGCGAAAGCCGGGCAGCTGCAGCGCACCGACGCGCGCGTCGGCCGAGGCGAGCACCGGCAGGCACGAGAGCGCGATGCGGACGATGTTCACCTCGGGCTGCTGCGCCGTCAGCGTCAACGAGCGCACCTGACAGCCGGCACGGAAGCGCGGCTTCACGCCGTAGCGCTCCACGCAGACCGCCGGCCAGAGCGCCGCGTAGGCGCGGACCTTGGCGATCTCCGGCACCAACTCGATGCCCGAGTTGATGAAGAACGAGATCGCCGACACCGCCTTCTCGAAGGCCTCGGCGGAGAGCTCGGAGCGCACCGCGTCGAGCAGAAAGAGCGCGCCGAGAATGGCGTAGCCGACCTCTTCCTCGCTGCGCGCGCCGGACTCCATCAGGTGGTAGCCGCAGCAGTTGGTCGGGTTCCAGCGCGGCGTATGCCGCACCGAAGCCAAGATCAGGGCGCGGCTGAGGCGGAAGCTCGCGTCGGGCTCGAAGACGTAGGTCCCGCGCGCCACGAACTCCTTGAGCATGTCGTTCTGCGTCGTGCCGCGCAGCTGTGCCCGCGGGACGCCGCGCTCGTCGGCCAACGCGAGGTACAGGGCGTAGAGCCACGGCGCCGTCGCGTTGATCGTCATGCTGGTGTTGGCGGTGCCGAGCTCGATGCCCTCGAAGAGCTCACGCATATCGCCGAGGTGGCTGACGCTCACGCCGGTGCGCCCGACCTCGCCGCGCGCCATCGCGTGGTCGGCGTCGTAGCCGCATTGGGTCGGCAAGTCGAAGGCGACCGAGAGCCCACGCTGGCCGCGCGCGAGGTTGTCGCGGAAGCGCGCGTTGGTGCTCGCCGCGTCGCCGAAGCCGGCGTAGGTGCGGATGATCCAGGGCTGTCGCTGGGCGCCGGCGCTCATCCGCCGGCCCCACCGGCCATCGCGTCGCGGAGCAGGGCGCGGGCGATGACGAGGATCGCCAGCACCTCCTCGGCGCCCTCGAAGATCGAGAGCACGCGCGCGTCCTGCCAGTAGCGGCTGACCGCGTACTCCTCGGAGTAGCCCATGCCGCCGTGCAACTGCATCGCCTCGCGCGTGACGGCCTCGGCGTCTCGGCAGGCGAGCAGCTTGACCAGGCTGGCGTCGACGTCACCGCGGTGCTCGTCCATTTCGTCGCAGACGGCCATCGTCATCTGCCGCGAGAGCGCGATCGCCGCGGCCATGTCGACCAGCTTGCGCTGCGGCAGCGGCAGGCTGCCGAGGCTGCGGCCGAAGACCTGGCGCTCGTTGCAGTAGGCGACGGCGGTGCGCAGGGCGGCTTCCATCACGCCGACGGCGCGGGCGGCGGTCTGGATGCGGCCGCCGGCAAAGCCCTTCATCTGCAGCACGAAGCCACCGCCGAGCTCGCCGACCCGTAGATCGTCGGGCACGAACCAATTCTCGAAGAAGCAGGTGAAGCTGTGCATCCCGCGGTAGCCGACGGTCGGGATCGCGCGACCCGAGAGCGTGCCGCCGCGGCCGTCATCGTGGGCGAAGCTGCGGTCGTCGGCCGGCGCCTTGGTCGGCGGCTTCGGTACCAGGAAGAGCGTCAAGCCCTTGGCGCCGGAGTCGGGCGCGCCGGTGCGGGCGAGCACGAGCAGCAC
>JBEARB010000083.1:0-25553 GCA_041163625.1 Pseudomonadota bacterium
CCCGCCGTCAGCTTGCCGGCGTCGACGCTGAAGCCCTGGCCCTCGAGCTTCCACTCGAAGGTGGCGGCCGGATCGACGTGGCCCTTGGCGTCGCGCGCCTGCGCGCCGAGCAGGATCGCAGCCTCGCCGCTCTCGCCCGGACGGGCGATCCACATCGGACGCAGCAGCACGGCCGACAGGTCGCTGGCAGCCGGCGCCTTCCGGCAACCGCCGCCGTCGCAGATGGTGCCCGAAGCGCAGTCGGCGTCGCCGGTGCAGACGGTCTGGATGCAGGCGCCGGTCGCGAGGTCGCAGCCGCAGGTGAAGCGCTCGTCCGGGCACAGCGGCGTGCCGAGCTGGTCGGCGCACTCGGCGTCGCTCTTGCAGACCTTCTTCACGACGCAGCAGCCGTCTTGGCAAGCATAGTCGCTCTGCGGCGCGGGACAGAGGCCGAGGTTCTCGATGCCGTTGTCGTCGACGCACTTGGGCAGGCCGGCGCAGACCTCGCCGGTGTCGCCGCTGGTATCGCCAGCACCGGTGTCGGCGGTATCCGCAGCGCTGGCGTCGTTGCCCGCGTCGGTGGCGACGTCGGTCGCGCCGGCGTCCTTCTTCTCGCTCTCCTCGCCACCACAGGCGATCAGCACCAGGCTGCACGTGAGCGCCACCAACCATCCCCACGTCTTCCGCATCACGACCTCCGGCTCGCTGCAAGCGGCGACCTTCTACACGAGCCGGCGCGCCGAGAGAAGGGTGATGGCTGTGAGGTTGGGTGTGCCGGCTCCGCGCCGCGGCTCAGGAAAACGGCGAGCGTCCGCGCTTGCGCAGCAGCTCGAACTCGCTGCCGACCAGCTTGTCGCCCTCGCCGGGATTCTGCCGCATCGGCTTGAGCAGGCCCGGCGCGGGCTGCGAACAGCGGGCCTCCATCCACGCGATGCGCTCTTCCGATAGCGCCATCGGCGGGTCGAAACGCTCCGAGATGCGCGCGCTCAGGGTGTCCACCAGCCATGCCGACCGCGGTCTCAAGACGCGATCGGGGAGCGGCGTACGTACCTGGACCTCGCGCAGCGGTCGAACGGTCGCGCTGCCTCGGTCACCGAGGGCCGCCAGGGAGTGCGAGAGCTCCGTCAGCCCCGCCAACAACGCCGCGCGATCGGCCTCGGCGTCCGCCGCCAGCCCGAACGCCAGCGCGAGCTGCGTGCGGGCCTCGCCTCGCGCGCTGCGATCGCCCGCTCGAGCTCGCAGCAGCCCGGCGAGCCGCGCCGCGTCGCCGTCGAGCAGACCGCGGAGATCGGCGTCCGCCAACGTCGGAGCCTCCGCTGCCTCCTGCACGGGGTTCGACTCGCTCATGGGGCGTCCCGCTGCAACGAGAGCTGCACGCCCGGTCGAATCCCGTGCTTCTCGGCCTGATGCGCCGCGAGCTCGAGCACATAGCGCGAAGGCGTGCCGCAGCTCCGCATGTCGAGCGTCAGCGGCGGCACGTTCGCCAGCACGCCGACCACGCGGAATTCCGCATCGAGGAACACCATGTCCAGCGGGAGATAGGTGTTCTTCATCCAGAACTCCCAATCGTGGTCCTGCCCCATGAAGAAGAGCATCCCGCTGTCGTCGGCCATCGTCCGGCGCCACATCATGCCGCGGGTCCGCTCGGCGGCGTCGATGGCGAGCTCGACGTCGAAGTTCGGTCCGGCGCTGCGACCCACGATCTGCATCCGCCCCCGCCGTGGCAGCGGGCTCGCGTCGCCAGGTGCGAACGTCCCGGGCGCAGCCGTTGGCGCGGCCGGCGGGGCCAGAACCGGCATCGGCGTGGGCGCGCTCGGAGGCGCATCCACGCGACGCTCCGAGGGGCGGCCGCACGCCACGAGCAGGACGCCCGTCGCCAACGCCACCGTCCCCGCACACCGCCCCATCGCGCGCTCCCGCCGGGCGTGTCCGTCGCCCGAAGCCCAGCATGCGCGGAGCCCGCTCACGGCGCCACCCCGGACTTCGGCAGCACTTCCTGTAGATAAGCGTCATCGACGACGCCCCACCGCTCTTCGATCGCGCCCGCCAGTCCGGCGCGCTCCGCGAAGGGCCGCGCCCCGACGCCATCCATCCGCCAGCCCGGCGAATCGCCCGGGTGATGCCAACCGGTCGTTCCGGCTGCCAAGCCGAGCGCGTGGCCGGTCTCGTGGCTGACCGTCCCTGCGACGAGCTGCGCCAGGGCCTCGACAGCGGCATCGAGTGCCGGCCCGTCCTTCAGCGCGGGGATGCCACCGAGCTCGGGCGCAAAGGGGCCGAACAGGGCGTCGAAGCGGGCGTCGACCGAGCCTCCGCTCGGCAACAGCGTCGGGGAGAAACGCAAGAATCCGGACAAGAAGACGCCCCCCCACGCGGGCACGCCGGCCTCCCAGGCGTCTGGGCAAAATCCGCCGATCGCTTCGTCCAGCTGCAGGTTGCCGTCGTCCTTGCCGGGAGAGGGTTCGGTGCCGAGCAGCCCCATGCCGTTGGGGTCGTCGCCGTGCACCTCGACGCGCACGGCCTCGACCACGTGTGTCGGCCAGCTCGCGTGGACCTGCACCGCGTAGGGCGCGAAATGCTCGGCGACCAGCGCGAGGACCCGCGCTCGCAGGCGTGACTCGGCCACCGCGAGCCCGAACCGCCACAGCCCGATCGCCGCCGATGGGTCGAAGGCGACCACGACGTGCTGGCGCCGCCCCCCGAAGCGCCAACTGCAGGGCCGTGCAGGCAACGCCGCGTCCGCAGAGACCAGGGCGGCGCTGCCCTCGAAGCGGTCGCCGGGTTGCAGGGCCGACCAGGCAGCAGTCGAGGCCGTCGCGGCCGGGAGCCAAGCCGCCGCCGCGCCCTCGGCCAGCGCCAAAGGCAACGTCTGCCGGGCCGCGCCACGCCAATCCGCCCGCACCTCGGAGCCAGCAAGCCAGACGCCATCGAGCTGCAGGAGCAGCCCACTCGCCGCCGGGATCCCACTCAGCGTCGCGGGCGCATGCTCGCCGACACGAAGGGCCCCGTCGGCCACCGAGAGGCTCGGCTCGAGCGTCCGCAGCGTCCAGATCGGGCCCCACGGACCAGCCTCGTCCTGCTGCGAACCGGCGAGACGACGCCAGAAGCGCGCTCGCACGTGACGCACGCCCGCCTGCCAACTCCCGAGGCGCGGGAGCCGCGTGGTGGCTTTGGTTTCGGTCGCCACGTCCACCACCGACGTCGGCGAGGTGGGCATCGGTACGGGCGAATCGGCCGACGCTTCCCATTGCAGCCACGTCACGCCCTCCGCGCCGACCGGCAGCCCAGCGCCGACGACCTCGACCTCCCGGCCGAGTGCCCAGCCACCCGAGGCGGCCTCGGCATCGACCAGCGTCGGTGCCGCCAATGCCGCCAGCGAGCGCGTGCGGCACCTCCGCAGCACGATGCAGCGCTCGGTGGCCACACCCGCGGAGACGTCCGCCAGCGCACAGGCGCGCGTGAGCGCGGTGCCATCGGCCAAGGTCCCGTTCGCCCCGACGACGACGCCGGACCACCCCCCGGCGGTTCCGCTCGGCCCCGCGGCGGGACCGGCATCGACCGTGAGCTCGCCGCCCTCGCCGTACAGCACCAAGCGCTGCCCCGGCGGCATCGCCCCCTCGCCGCCGAGCGCGCTACCCAGCCGCAAGGCGTCGCACGACGCGATCGTGAATGGTGCGGGCTCGGCCGCACCCGAGCAGCCGTAGAGCCCGAGGATCGCGCCGACGAGGAGGCCGGCCACCGTGGCACTCGATCCGACGGGGTGGCAGTCCGAACGGCGTCGGCGCTGCGGACTCAGCGCGCGCCCCGGGCGCCGCCGATGCGGAGCGAGCCCACGGCCACCCGACCCTGTGCGGCGTCGGAGGCTTCGGCCGCCTCGATCTCGGCGCGAATCGCGGCCTGCCGCTCGGCCAGCGCCGGATACGGCAGCTCTACGTCGAGCCCAACGGCAACCTGGCACAGTCGCTCACTCGCCTCCTCGAGTTCGACTTGGCGAAAGCGGCGAAGCAAGCCGGGCCGGCTGGCGATCGCCGCGCGAAACGCGCGGAACGGCTTGTCCGTCGCGAGCGCTTGCTGCAGCGCCGTCCGCCCCCGGCCGGGGGCCAGCGAAGCGACGAAGGCTTCCATCATCGCGAAGGCATCGTCGCTCTCGAGCCAAGGCACTTCGACCCAGCCTTCCTCGTCGAACAGACGCTCCTCGAAGGCCTCGACGGCCGCACGATTGCCGCGGCGGCCACGGACCGAGAAGAGCTCACCGGTCTCGACGTTCCAATGCGACGCGCTGTGCGGCGACGCCTGGACGAAGAAGTCCAGCAGCTCGGCGAGCGGATCGGTCCCCCGCATTTTTGCCATGGTTCGACTCCCGTGCACCGAGGCTCGTTTCCACCGGCCCCGGTGCGTGCCATGCTAGCGACGTGGCCACTGCCCCGCCAGCACCGCACCTCTACGAACTCGCCCGAATCTACGCAGGCCTCGCAGCGGCCTGCCGTCGGGGTGACCGCGCGGCCATCGACCGGACGCTCGGCGTCCTGCTGGGCCTGAACGCCGCCACGCCACGCGCGTCCCCCCGGGTTTCCTCGATGTTGGCCTACCGCGGCTTCAAGCCCGCCGAGCTCGCCATGCTCGCCGCCGGCGACAAGCCGGTCGTGAAGTTCGAAGACATCCCTCTCGCCGACGCCGACGCGTTCGTCGCCCGCATGGACGGGCGCTTCCAACTCGTGCGCTCGGAGCCGTACGTCAAGGATGGTCTGCTCTTGCGAAGTGAGCGGCCGGTCCCGGGTCGCGAGTGGCTGGTCACGATCTACGCGTCGCGGGACGACCGGGCGAGCCGACTCGCCGCCCTCGAGGCTGCCTCGCCCGACGACGCCCGTGGCGCTGGCCGCCTGCTGGGTTTCCCCGAGTGCTGCATCGATGCTTTCATCGACGACATGCAGCGCAGCCGGGAGGACCAGGACACGGTGAACGACGACGCGTGTCGTCGTGTGCTCGAAACCGCAAATCCGGGCCACGCGCTGCTATGCCCCCTGTCGAACCTCGAACTGATCGGCTTCTACCCCTGCCACACGCGCTGCCCCGAGGCACTGGCACTCGCCGAGCGCAACCTCATGGCCCTCGAGCAGCAGCGGCCCGGCAGCGCCGCTGCGACGCGCAGGCGACTCGCGGGTTCGTACCTCTTCTATCGGCTTCCCTTCTTCGTCCGCCTACCACACCCACCGGACGCCGATGGCTGGGTCGCCACCGAAGGCTGGTGCGCCAACGTCTTCCCGCACCAGCCCGCCGCCACGGTCCAGCGGCGCTTCGCGGCGCAGCTCGCCGCCACCGTCGCTGGCGCCGACGCGATCTCGGTCCGAGACGGGGTGCTGTGGCGGCGGGGCGCCCGGGGGGCACAGCCCGCCGCCGGGACGGCCGCTTGGCCGCCGATCATGGCGTTTTTCGAAGCATGACAAGATGTTGCAAAATTATCTGCGACGCGTTGATCCTGCGCTTGCCCAGCGCCAACCAAAGCCATGGACAGACTCCGTGCGGGTCTCCGAAGAGCCCGCGAAAGCGGGGGATTGTCGGCAAGGTCAGGTAGGTTGACACCCTCAGTACCCATTCTTAGACTCTGCAACTAGGCTTGCGGATGATGTGTGGGTCTGGCATACCGCCGCGGCCGTATGGTCGGCGCGCTACGTCGATACGCGTAGCGACGGCGGGAAGACGAGGCAGGATGCGACGCGAATTGATGGCAGTCTTGGTCGGATTGACGGCGCTCCTGACGGCGGTTGCGGTCGGCGCGCAGGTCGGTGGCGGCGCTGGCACCGGTGACGACAGTTCGACCGAGAAAGTCGACCTCGAGAAGCTTCGCACGCAGGGTGCCGGGTTGGTCACGCAGATCAACGACATGATGAAGGCCGCCGAAAAGATGACCTCGGACGCCAAGAGCGGTTCGGCGGGCGATCTCACCTGCATGAACGAGTCCTACACTCGGATGCGTTCGGCCGCCCGGTTCGCGCTCGACAGCGCGAAGGACCTCGAGAACGCCGTTCGCGACAACAACGAGTCGGAGGCCACCAAGGCCTACGGCCGCGTGGCGAGCTACTACGAGGTCGTCGTGTCGGCCTACGGTGCCATGCAGGGGTGCGGCGGCGCGACCGGCGGCGCTGTCATCGACGGCGCCCCGCTCCAGCAGAACTCGAACAACATGCAGACGACGACGAACCCGACCGGTGGCAGCAGCGGAACCGACAACTTGTCGGATCTGCAGGTTGGAGCCGAGCAGTCCAAGCTCGGCTCGGACAAGGCCATCGAGGGCGGCAACTAGCCGCTCGGGTCGTCGCGGGGCCTCCGGGTTCTCGCGGGCCGCGGATCGAGTCGCGCGACGCGCGTCGGAGCAGGCCGCAACGTGCAGGAAGACATGATCAAGTCACGGAGTCCCTCGATGAAGCTGCGAATCGTTCTGTGCGCGTTCGCGGCGTCGCTCGCGCTGCCCGCCGCTGCATTCGCGCAGGCCGGCTCGCTGGGTGCGCCAGAACTCGGCAGCGCCGCTGCGATGCAGTCGTTGCGTGGGAAGTCGGGCCAGTCGTACGGCCTCAAGAGCGGAGAGTTCATCCTCACGCCGTCGCTCGGGATCGACTTGCACCACGACACCAACGTGTTCAACGGCAACGAGAAAGAGTCGGGCAATGCCCCGATCTCGGCGACTTCGTTGCGCCTCATGCCGGGCCTGGGCCTGACCAACGGCACCGACTCGGAAGTGCAGTTCGCGCTGCGCGCGACCGGTGACGGCCGCGCGTACTTCACCGACAACGACGCTGTGTCCGAGTTGACCCGTTTCGGCGGCAGCGCCGACCTCGGCGTGACCTTCTTCCGCCGTCGCGCCATCTCGTTGACGCTGTCCGACAACTTCCGGCGCTCGCTGCAGGCGAACAACTGGGAGACGACCGAGACGCTCAATCGGATCAGCAACGCCATCGGCGCCCGCGTGGCCTTCCATCCCGGCGAGATCCCGGAGCGTCGGCCGCTCGAGATCGCCCTGTCGGGTAGCTACGTGCTCGATCGTTTCGACGACTTCAGCGCCGGCGACACCTCGACCATTCGCTCTCGTCTCACCGGTAGCTGGCGCTTCCTGCCGATGACGGCGGTCCTGCTGGACGCGAGTTGGGACTTCCGTTCGTTCGAGTCGCCGAGCTCGGCCCGCCTGACCGCGAACTCGACGCCGTGGCGCGTGCAGGGTGGTCTCGCGGGTGCCATCACGCAGACGATCTCGTTCCGCGCCACCGCTGGCTGGGGCATGTCCTTGCACGACACGGAGCTCGATACGGCGACGTTCTCGGGATACTTGGCTGACGTCGGCCTGCTCTACCGCCCGAGCGCGCTCACCATGCTGAGCCTGAACTACAAGCACGACTTCCGGGACTCGTTCTACGGCAACTACTTCGAATTCCACCAGGTGGTGGCCAGCCTGCAGCAGGGCTTCGGCTCGCTGATGACCGCAACGGCGTGGTTCAGCTTCAACTACGCGACCTACGGCGAGTTCACGAACCTGCCTGCCGGCGTCCTGATCACCCAGAAGAATCGTCGGGACTATCAGCTCACCGGCGGTATCCGCGGACGGGTCGACGTGTCGCGCCTCATCGGCGTCAATATCGGCTACACCTTCCGCGGCGTCATCACGAACTTCCAGGTCCAGTCGGACGACGCGGCCCAACGGATCCTGGACGCTGGTGCCTACACCGCGCACGAACTCTACGCTGGCGTCGTGATCCGCTACTGAGACGCTTGGGACGCGCGCGCGCGGTCTCATGCAAGGCACAGGCCCGGCGATGCGCCATCTCTTCCTGACTTTGTTCGTGCTTGCGTTCGCCGTTGCGTGTTCACCGGCTGCGACGACGAACTACGTCAACGAACAACAGGATATCCGACAGGCCGTGCAGGCCAGCACCCTCGGGACGGGCGACTCGGTCAACATCCGCGTGTACCTCCACGAGGACCTCAAGGGCACCTACGAAGTATCGCCGCAGGGAACCATCACCTTCCCGCTGCTCGGCGAGGTCGCGTGCGAGGGCCTCACGGCTGCGGCGCTGGCGCGCCGGCTGAGCGAACGCCTCGCGAACGGATTCGTCCGCAACCCGCAGGTGATCGTCTCGATCGCGGCGTTGAACTCGAAGAAGATCTACGTGCTCGGCAAAGTCTCGAAGCCCGGCAAGTTCCAGTACACCGACGGTATGACGATCATCGAGGCGATCACGCTCGCGGGAGGCTTCGCGCCGCTGGCTGAGACGAACTACACGATCGTCACGCGGAACGAGCGCCGCATCCCGTTGCCGGTGGAAAAGATCATGCAGGGCCTCGCGGCCAACTTCTATCTCGAGCCCGGGGACATCGTCTTCGTGCCGCAATCGCTGATGTAGGGGCAGATGGCGGAAGTAGCTCCCGAGAAGCAGCCGATCGCACGGCCGGGCCAGGCGCCGCAGGAAGAGATTCCCGTCGATTTCGTCCTGCGCTTCCTGCGCGAGGCGATCATCAAGCGGATCTGGTGGCTGATCAGCGTCGCCACGGTCGTCATCACCACGACAGTCGTGATGACGAGCTTCATGGCGCCGGTGTACGAAGCCACCGCCACCATCATGATCGACAGCGCGGCCCCGTCGGTCCTGACCGGTGTCGCCGAGGTCCTCAAGCTCGGCGCGAGCAACCCGTGGCGCCCAGAGGGGTTCTACGCCGCGCAACGGGACATCCTGTTGTCTCGGTCCCTCTCGCAGGTCGTCGTGGATCGCCACGGTCTCGCGACCGACGAGCATTTCCTCGGGCTGGACAAGCCGGGCGTCGAACTGACCGAGGAGCAGCGGCGCAACGTGCTGACCACGAGCGACGCGGCGCAGAGCCTCTCCGGCCGCATCATCGTGAACGTCGGTACCGAGAACCCGGTCGCCCGCATCAGCGTGCGCGACGTCGACCCGGAGTATGCCGCCAACCTCGCCAACTGGGTGGTCGAGGCCTACCGCGACCGCAACCTGGAGCGACGCCGCATCGCGACCAACGACGCCTACCGCGAGTTGCGCTCCATCTTGCGCGACATGGAACTGAAGAAGGAGCGCAGCGAGCAGGTGCTACTCGACTTCGAAACCAAGAACAACCTGAGCGAGAACCGGCAGGCCATCGTCGCCGCGCGAATGACTTCCTACGACAGCTTGTACCGGCAGGCCCAGGACCAGCGCTTTCGCGCCGAGCAGCGGCTGCGCGAGCTGCGCAAGCTTCGGGACCCCCGCGACCTTCTGAACGCCACCGCGCCCCGGTTGGAAGATCCGCTGCTTCAGCGCTTCAAGGAGCGATTCGTCGATCTCACGTTGCATCGCGCGGAGCTCGAGGGGCTCTATCTCGAGAAGCATCCGAAGCTCGCCTCCGTGGACGCCCAACTCGAGCTCCTGCTCTCCAGTGCGCGGCGCCACCTTCGAGCACTGGTCAACGCCGCGGAGCTCGATGTGCGGTCGGCCAAGGCTGCCGAGAAAAACGCCGTCAAACTGCTCGACGAGGCCAAGGAAGAGGACAACTGGATGCGGCAGGCGCTCTCGCATCGCGAGCGGCTGCGTCGGATCCGCGACGAGGACCAGACGTTCCACGGGATCATCGCCAAGCGCTTGGCAGAGACCGATCTAACCTCTCAGGTCGCGGTGAACAACGTCAGCGTTCTCGACCCCGCGCAGCCGCCGCCGATCCCGGTCTTGCCGAACAAGCGGATGAACTACCTCCTGGGTAGCCTGCTGGGCATATTGCTCGGCCTGATCGTCGCAGTGTTGGTCGAGTACCTCGACAATACGGTGAAATCCCGACTCGACGTCGAGGAGGACATCGGAGTGCCGTACCTGGGTTCGGTGCCTGCCTACGCCGAGCGCGAGCCAACCGAAGAAGTCCCGGCGACGATCGACGAACGTCAGATGGACCTGTACGTCTTCCTGCGCCCCAACTCGCGCGCGGCGGAGGCCGTCCGATCGATTCGCACGAACCTCATCTTCATGCGTCCGGACAACCCGCCGAGCTGCATCTTGGTCACCAGCCCGAGCCCACGCGACGGCAAGACTTCGTCGACGGTGGCACTCGGCTGTACGCTCGCGGCCGCGTCGGGGTCGGTCGTCATCGTCGACACCGACCTGCGCAAGCCACGTCTGAGCCGCATCTTCGATCTCAACTCGAGTGTCGGTGTGACGTCGTTCGTGCTGAACCGCAACTGCGACGTCCATCAGATCACGCAGCGTACAGAAGTCAGCGGCCTGGATTTCGTCGCGAGTGGCGCGCTGCCGCCGAACGCGTCGGAGGTGCTGCACACCGAGCGTTTCGCCGAGTTGGTCCGGCAGCTGCGCAAGACCTATCGCTACGTCCTGCTCGACTCGCCGCCAGTGCTGCTGGTGAGCGACGCGCAGATCCTCGCGTCGCTGGTCGACAGCGTTGTGGTGGTGGCGCAGGCCAAGGCGACACGAAAGCAAGCACTGCGCGAGGCGCTGCGCCTGTTGCGGAGCGTGAGCGCCGACGTCCTCGGTGTCGTGCTCTCGCGCGCCGACCAGCCCGTCAGTGGCTACGGCTACTACTACGGCAAGGGATACAAGCTGAAGGGCACCCGCTACGCCCATCGCATCCCGCAGAAGCCCTCCGAGAACGAGGCCTGAGCCCGCAACCCTTGCCAGATGTGCCTCACACTTGCGATAGTGCGAGACACGCTTGCGCAGGCCCCGAGGCGTCGAGACCGGAGAGGCGAACCAATGGAGAAGGTGATTGGAATCGATCTCGGTACGACGAACTCCTGCGTCGTCGTCTACGAGGGCGATCAACCCACCGTGCTGCCCAATGGCGAGGGCTCGCGAACCACGGCTTCGGTCGTCGCGTTCACGGCGGACGGACAACGCCTCGTCGGCGGCATCGCCAAGCGCCAGGCGGTGACCAACCCCAAGCGCACGGTCTTCGCGACCAAACGCATGATGGGCCGCAAGTTCGACACCGAGGAGATCCAGCGCGTGATGGAGACGGCGCCGTTCGACGTCGTCGCCCTCGACAACAGCGACGCCGGTGTCTCGGTCGGCAGCAAGGCCTACTCCCCGCAGGAGATCGCGGCCTTCATCCTGCAGGACCTGAAGAAGTCGGCGGAGGAATACCTCGAGGCCAAGGTCGCCGACGCGGTGATTACGGTCCCCGCCTACTTCGACGACGCCCAGCGTCAGGCCACGCGCGACGCCGGTCGCATTGCCGGCCTGAACGTGTTGCGCATCATCAACGAGCCGACGGCGGCGGCGCTCGCCTACGGTATCACCGCAGAGTCGCGCGGCACCATCGCGGTCTATGACCTTGGCGGCGGCACCTTCGATATCTCGATCCTCGAGGTCGACGGCGGCGTGTTCCAGGTGCGCTCGACGCACGGCGATACGTTTCTCGGCGGCGAAGACGTCGACAACCGTTTGGTCGTCGATTTGGCCGACCGCTTCTACGACGAGACCGGCATCGATCTGCGCGGTGACGCCGTGGCGATGCAGCGTCTGAAGGACGCCGCCGAGCGCGCGAAGATCGAGCTCAGCGCCGTCGACGAGACCGAGATCTCGCTACCCTTCCTGACCTCGGACGAAGCGGGGCCGCGGCACATGCAGCTCACGCTCTCGCGCGACGAGCTCGAGTCGGTCTGCGCCGACCTGATCGACGCGACGATCGAGCATTGCCAGATGGCGCTCAGTGACGCGGGTCTGCAGACCACGGACATCGACGACGTCATCCTCGTCGGGGGCATGACGAAGATGCCGGCGGTGCAGCGCGCCGTGACCGGCTTCTTCCAGAAGCAGCCCAACCGTAGCGTAAACCCGGACGAAGCGGTCGCGATCGGCGCAGCCTACCAGGCCGGCATCCTCGCTGGCGATGTCGGCGACGTCATCCTGCTCGACGTGACCCCGCTGTCGCTCGGTATCGAGACCGCCGGCGGCGTGTTCACGCGGCTCATTCCGCGCAACACCACCGTGCCCGCGAGCGTGACCGAGGTCTTCACCACGGCCGAGGACTACCAACCGCTCGTGAACATCCACGTGCTGCAGGGCGAGCGCCCCCTGGCGACGGACAATACCTCGCTCGCGCGCTTCGAGCTGGTCGGCATCCCGCCGGCGCTGCGCGGCGTGCCGAAGATCGAGGTGACGTTCAACATCGACGCGAACGGCATCCTCTCGGTCGCCGCGCGTGATATCGGCACCGGCCGCGAGCAGATCGTGCGCGTGCGTGCGACGAGCGGCTTGTCCGAAGCCTCGATCGAACGGATCTTGTCGGACGCCGAGCAATACGAAGAGTCCGACCGCGAGCAGATGGCGCGTGCGGAGCTGGTCAAGCGTCTCGGCGGCCTGATCTACACGACCGAGCGCTCGCTGACCGAGCTGTCGAACTACCTCACGGCCGACGAGCTGGTCCAGATCCGCGACGATCTCGACCGCGCCCGTCGAACAATGGAGGGTGGGGCCGTGGAGCCGCTACGCGAAGCGCTCAAGCAGCTCGAGCGCTCGTCGTTCCGCATCACCGAGGTGATGTACAAGGACTTCAGCTAGCGCTCCGCCCATGCGCGGCTACCGTCCCGACGCCTATCGCTTGTTGGGGGTCTCCCCGCGAGCCGACGCCGCTGCGATCCGCGAGCGCTACCTGGCGCTCTCGCGCGTGTACCATCCGGACCGGTCGGGTGGCTCGAGCACGGCAACTGAGGCGTTTCAGCAGATCGCCGGCGCATACAAGACCCTCTGCGACCCGGGCGCGCGTGAGCAGCACGACCGTGACCTCTCGCTGCGAGATCCGCTGCGATTCGCCGAAGACACCCGCGCCCAGCGCGCCGTCGATGCGCTCGACCAAGCCGTCTCCGGTGGTCGGCGTCGGCTGCCGGCGCGAAAGCCGGGGCGAGACCTCCGCGCCCGCGTCAGCCTGCCCTTCGCGTTGGCCCTGCTCGGCGGCGAGACCGAGGTCGAGGTGGCCTATCGCACCGTCTGCGCACGCTGCGACGGCGGCGGCAGCGAGGCCCCGGACCGTGATCCGAGCTGCCATGTGTGTGCGGGCAGCGGCCAGGTTCGAGTCGGGCTGCGCCGCGAGCGGCGCCGCTGCGAGTTCTGTCATGGCCGCGGCCGCGTCATCTTGCGCCCCTGCCAGGACTGCGAGGGTGCGGGTGAGCGCAATATCGCCCGCAGCGTGACCGCAACGGTCCCCGTGCGCTGTCGCGACGGCGCATTGCTGCGCGTCCGCGGTGCCGGCGAAGAGGGCAGCCACGGCGGCCCTGCGGGCGATTTGGTGGTCGATGTTCGAATCGGCGCGGACCCGCTCTTCGCGATCGAGGGCGACGACGTGGTCTGCCGACTCCCGCTGACGCTGCGCGAGGCTGCGCTCGGAGGCAGCGTCGACGTGCCGAGCCTGGAAGGGATCGAGCGGCTGCGCCTGCCCATCCCCGTGCAGCCGGGACAGGAGCTCCGCGTACCGGGCCGGGGCGCGCCACGCAGCCGCGGCGGGCGCGGCGACCTTCGTTACCGGATCGAGGTCGACGTGCCGCGGGTCGAGACGCCCGGTGGCGCCGCTGCCATCGAAGCGCTGGACGCAGCCCTTCCGGCCGCGAGTTGGCCACGGCGCGAGGCGTTCACGGCCGAGGTCGCGCGACGTCGTCCCTCGACATGAACGCGAGCCACGTTGGCGACGTCGGTGAGCGCGCCCTGGTCGCCGCGATCCGCGCGCGCATCGACGCCGCCGGGCCGCCGGTCGCTTCGCCGGACGTGCCGCTCGCGCTCGGCGACGATACGGCAATCCTTTCGCCCTCCGGGGCGCTCTGTTGGACGCTCGATGCGGTCTCGGCCGGCAACGATTGGCTGATCGAACACACCCCACCGGCAGCCGTCGGCCACCGCGCCGCTGCGGTGAACCTCTCTGACCTCGCAGCGATGGGAGCCCGCCCGGCGTGGCTGTTACTCGGCCTGGAGCTCGATCCGGGGTCCCGCGTCGATGCGGTCCTCGAGGGCGTGGACGGCCTGCTCGCGCTCGCCGGGCGGCATGGAGCTCGGGTCGTCGGAGGCGACGTCGGGATCAGGCGCGGCCCCGACACCTGGACGGTGACGGCGCTCGGTCACGCGCCCGCACACCCGTTTCGCCGTGACGCCGCGCGCGCGGGAGACCGTGTCTGGTTGATCGGAGCCGTGGGCATGGCAGCGCTCGGTTTGCAGTTGCTGCAGCGCCAGGAATCCGGGCTCGCTGACGGATGGCGCGGCGAGGCCGTGCGCGCGCATCGCTGGCCGGAGCCGCGCTGCGCGGCTGCCACAGCGTTGGCTGAGCGTCCCGAGCGCATCGCCGCCATCGACCTCTCGGACGGGCTGGGCGTGGACGCGGCCCGACTCGCCGACGCGAGTCACGTGCACCTGGCGCTGCATCTCGACGCGCTGCCCTGGCTGCCCGAGCCCGCGCGAAGCGACGCCGAGCGCCTCGGGCTGGACTGGCGGCGGGCCGTGGCGGCCGGCGGCGACGACTACGCATTGCTGATCTGCGCGCCTCCTGGCCTGGACGTCGCGGCGCTCTCCGGCGCCGCCGACGCGTTGCCGATTGGGGTGGCGGGCGAAGGCGTCGGGGTCTCGTTGCACCTGCTCGGGGCGACTGCCGATGCCCTCCTCGGCGGGCACGAGCACGGGGGCGAGAGCGCGGCGCCGGCGCTTGTCGCTCCACGGGCCTCGCGCTAGGCTCGGCACCATGGAGCGGCGTGCCTTTTTGCAGCTCGGGATCGGGGTCATCGCGGCGAGCGGTGGTGTGTGGGGCCTGACGGACCTCGCCGTGGACGGAAGCCCAATGCTGCCGGCACCGCGGCGCCTCGTGCCGGGGCTGCCCATGCACATCGACGTCCCCCACGAGCTGCGTTCCGACCTGCACCTCCGTGTCGAGCTGCGGTGCGCCGGCGTCGCCGTGTCGCGTCACGACCACCCGCTCCGCGCCGGCGCGGCGCTGATGATCGCGACCCCGGCCCCCGCCGAGCCCGACACGCTCGGGCGCTTCGAGGTCTGGGCCCGCGTGCAGGGCGGTCCGATCGGCGCACCCGACCAGCTCTTGGGCGGCTACGAGCTGTTGCCCCTGCGGTTCGGCTGCTGATGCGCAGACAGCCCACGAGCGTCCGACCTCTCCTGCGAGGCTTCCAGGTGCTGTCGCTTTGGGCGCTGGCGGGGCTCGCCACGGTCGCGGCCGTTGGCGACGCCCGTGCGGCCGATGACGAGACCCGCGAGGTCCCGCCGATCGTGCTGCCGCAGGCGCGCATCGACGCGGTCGACGTCAGCGGATGGCCCAAAGTCCGCGTGCTGGCGACCATCCTCGACCGCAGGGGCGCGCCGGCCGAGGTCAAGGCCATCCGCAGCCTCGACGTGCTCGACGGCAAGAGCCGCCAAGCGCCGCCGCTGGTCCGCTTCAAGAACGGCCAGCCCCTGGAGGGACGCGAGGACGGCAAGCTGTGGCCGGCCAGCAAGGCGGGCGTCAAGCATGCGGCCTCGCTGATCGTCGTGGGGCATCAACACGAGTCGTTGCGCATGGGCTCGCTGGGCCGTCGCGTCAAGGAGGCGTTGGGGACGCTGCTCAAGCGCTTCGGCAAGACCGACCGCGGGCAGCTGCTCTGGTACGCCGACCGCATCAAGAGCTGGTGGGGCCTGAAGGGACGCACCTCGGCACTCTCGGACGTCGAGCAGACGCGCAAGGTCTGCGGCGAGGCCCGCTCCGAGGCGCTCTCCGGCGGGCCGATCACGATGGGTGGCGGCGAGGCCGAGCCCGAACCCGGCACCGACCTCTGCGGCCTCCGCGGCGACCTGAAAGACGTCCAAGCCATCGTGGACGCGAAGGCGTACGAGGGCTATTTCCCGCGCTTGTTCAACCTCGGCCTGCCGTTCTTCGTGCCCTCGCGGTACCCCTGCAAGCTACCGCGCGACGTGCTCGACCAGTTCGGTCCGCTGACGCCCGAGAACCTCCGTCGCAAGAAGGAAGAGCGCGACGCGATGGCGATCAAGGGCGAGCCGCTCGACTACGAGACTTCGGCGATGGACGAGGCGTTGCGGCTGCTCCTGCGCGACGGGCGCGACGACGAGCAGAAAGCGCTGCTGCTGATCTCCGACGGCAAGGACGGCTACCTCAAGGGGGACGACCTGTGTCGGCAGACGCCGCCTGCGCGCTGCGCCGACCTCAGCGGCAAGGACCGCGACCGCTGCGTCGGCCGCGAGCTCGAAGACCAGGTCAAGCGCGATCAGCAGGCGTTCAAGGTGCACGCGCTGCATTGGATCGGCGTGGCCCGTGCAGCCGGAGTCCGCATCTTCGCCGTCGGCGTCGGCGCTCTCGGCGAACGATGGGAGCTCGATCGGCTGCGCCTGCTCGCCGAGCGTACCGGCGGCACCTATCGCGAGGCCGCCGAAGAGAAGGACCTCGCCGGTGCGGTCGCCGCGATGGGTGCGGAGGTCTTCGAGCAGGTCGTCGTCGACTTCGTGCATCAAGCACCGGAGACCGTCAGCGGCGAGCTCTCGATGCGGCTGGACCTCGAGCTCGAGCCGACCATGTTCCGGGGCGATCCGAAGCTGCGCACGCTCGCCTTCACCGTCCCGGTGCCCGAAGTTCCGGGCTGGAAGCAGCTCGTGCGACGCAAGGTCGAAGACACCTTGGTGCAAGCTCAGGAGCTGCTCGGCTACCGGGTCTACGTCTGGGTCGGCATCGGCTTGTTGGTCTTCGTTGGGCTCATCACGCTCTTGATCACCTTCTTCGTGATGCGGGGCATCTTCCGTCTGATCGCCCGGTTGTTCCGGAGGGGAGAGGGATGAGCATGGGAGACACCCTGCCACGGCGGACGATCGAACACCGCAACGCCCCGGCACGCGCGCAGGAGACGTTGATCGCGGGCGGGCAGCGGATCGAGGTCCCCGGCGCCAAGATCGTGACCTTCGAGGAGGACCGCTCCTGGGACTTCGCGCGCCTCGAGCATTGGGACGTCAACCGGCGGTACGTCTACCCGCGCCGCAACCAGAAGAAGCAGCCGTGCGAAACGCTGGTCGACGCGCAAGACGTCGTCGACATGGTGGTGCTGCACTCGGACATCACCATCGACTCCCGCTCGTGCTTCAACGTGCTCAAGAGCCGCGGCTTCTCGACGCATTTCATGGTCGACTGGGACGGAACGATCTACCAATCGACCGACGCTGCTCGCAAGGCGATCCACGCCGCCTCGGACTACATCGAGGACGTGAACAACCGTGCCATCGGCATCGACGTCAACTGCCTGCAGATGAACTACGCCCGTGGCGACGCGCCGAGCCCCTCGGGAGCGATGTCGTCGCAGTTCGCACAGGGTGGCGAGCGGCGGATGAGCGAGATCGTCGAGATCAACGGCGTCCCGTGGCGCTCTTGGGGCTATACCGACCTGCAATACGATGCCCTGATCAAGCTCCTCTCGGCGTTGCACAAGGCGTTTCCGAAGCTGAAGCTCGCTGCGCCCATCGACGAACGCGGTGAGGTGATCTGGCAGGTTCCGGCGGAATTCGACCTCGAGCGGATCGGTATCTACGGCCACATGCACCTCACAGCGCAGAAATTCGACCCGGGGCCGGGCTTCGATTGGGGCCGGGTGCTGCAGGGCCTGGCGCAGGAGCACAACTCGTTTCCGATCGACCTGGTCGAGGGCCGCACGATCGCAAACCTGCTGACGGAGAAGAAGGTCAAGGAGGTCGCGGAGCGCTACTACCGCAACAACGAGGCCAGCGAGCTCGGCGGCTTCTACCCGATCGGCAAGGGCGGCCAATGGCACGGCGGCATCCACCTGCACGCCAAGGAAGGCACGCCGATCCGCGCGATGTTCAAGGGTACGGTGGTGGCTGCGCGCAACGGCGACACCGTCCCCGCCGCAGGCTCGAACAACTTCGTGTTGCTGCGACACGAGGTGCCCTTCGATCCGCGCGACGAGACGCGGGTCTTCGTCTTCTTCTCGCTCTACATGCACCTCAAGCGCTTCGATCAAGACGTCGACCGCCCGCACGAGCGTGGCGCTGACGTGCCCCCCGACGCCTGTCCGGAGTGGGTCACCGCGGCCAAGCGCATCGACTCGGGCAAGACCGACGACGACGACGCCGACGAGCCCAAGAACAAGGGCAGCAAAGCCGGCAAGGGCAGCAAAGCCGGCAAGGGCAGCAAAGGCGGCAAGGGCAAGGGCAAGGGGAAAGGCAAAGGGCGTCGCGACGCCGGTGATGCCGACGAGGAATGGGATCCGGACGACGAGGAGCCCAAAGACGAGCGCGACGACGGCGAGGAGGTCGAGGCGCAAGTTCGCCCCTTCCTCGGCGTCGACAAGCACCTATCGGCCTTGCGTCGCGGCGACGTCGCCCTGTTCGACATCACCGGCAAGGACCAGACGCGCGTCGCAGCGGGCGACGTGATCGGCCAACTCGGTAGCTGGGGCGAGGACGCCGATTCCGACGAAGAAGGCGTCGTTCACGTCGAGATCTTCGCGGACAACACCTGGCGTCAGGTCGTCGATCTGCTCGGCACCCACGGTGAGCATTGGGTCGAGCTCGAGGCCGACGTCGACGACAACCTCACGGTCGACACCGAAGATCTCCTGCGTGTCATCATGCCCGATGCCGGATCGCGTCGCCGTCACAAGCTCGACAACTACGCGTTCTCCGCGCGCTCGGTGACCAGCGACGACATCCTCGAGTTCTTCAACCGCGACGGAATCGACGATCTGCAGAAACGCTGGGTCCGACGCGCGATCACGCGGCACGTGAGCGAGTGGAGTGACGCGGTCGATTGGTTCAAGTCGATGGTGTCGGCGGAAGGATGGGACGAACGGATCGACGAGATCGAGCGCGTCCTGCAAGACGAACAGGGTCGCTGGGTGCGCACGCTCTTCGCGCGCGAGCTCTATCGGCACCTGCCCTTCGTGTGGTTGAACGAGAAGGTCGTCGAGCACATCGATCTGCAGACCGGGGGCACCTGGGACGGACAGCTGACTTTCTTCCACCCCATCCACTTCCTGATGTGGATGACCTTCCATACCAACACGCGCCTGCGCGTGCTCGCCAAGGGTCGCAGCAAAAAGCAGCTCAAGGCGCTCCGAGCGAAGGAACGCAAGTTGGCGGAAGAGCGTCGGATGCGCGGCGAAATCCCGGAGGACTTCGACCACGCCAGCGAATTCGATCCCGGCGACCTCGAAGAGATCCGAGATCCCGCCCAGGTCCTCGAGGACCTCTGGAACCTCTCGCCGATGCAGGGCGATTGGGAGCGAGCCGAACCATGAGCCGTATCGCCTTCTACCCGGGTTCGTTCGATCCCATCACCAACGGCCACGTCGGCATCGTGCGGCGAGGGCTGCGGCTCTTCGACCGCGTGATCATCGGCCTGCTGCAGAACCACAGCAAGACACCGCTCTTCGACCTCGAGCGCCGCAAGGAGCTCATCGAGACGGTCTTCGCCGGCGACGACGCCATCGAAGTTCGGGTCTTCTCCGGCCTGATGGTCGAGGCCGCGACGAGCGCCGGTGCCTGCGCCGTGCTGCGCGGCCTACGCGGCGTCGCAGACTTCGACTACGAGCTGCAGTTGTCGACGATGAACAAGCGGCTCTCGCCGCAGCTCGAGACGGTGTTCTTGATGACCGAAGCCGAGCACTTCCACGTCTCGTCCAAGCTCGTTCGAGAAGTGGCCAAGCTGGGCGGAGACGTCAGTGGCGTGGTACCGAAGGTCGTCGATGACGCACTGCGGGCGGAGTTCGAGCGCAGGCGGGCGGGCTGAAGTCGCTGCCTCGGGGCGCTAGAACGGGCGCAGCATCGCATCCTTGATGATGCGATCCGAGAACGACTGCTTGAACTGGATGCCCTGGTACTGGAAGTCCCGCCGGGCGAGCACGAAGAAGACCGACGGTTTGAAGATGCGGCCTTCGATCTCGGCCACGCCGAGGTCGACGGACCCGCCGCCACCTCCACGACCATCGTAGTCGCTGACCTTGATGTCACCCTTGCCGCGCACGGAGTTGCGCTTCTGCTGGGCGCTGGCGAACGCGGGCACGAGCAGCGTCGCGGCAAGACTCAGGGACGCGACGAGCGCGGTGATCTGCTTGCGGTTCATGCTCTCCTCCCGGCTCGAACGAGCCTCAACCCAACGTCGGCGGGGGCGGCGGCGGCGCGTCGTCCGTCGGTGGCGGCGGCGGCGGCTCGTCAGCAGCCGGCGGTGGCGGCGGCGGAGCGCTGTCGTCGCTCGGCGGCGGCGGAGGCGCTTCCTCGTCCTTCTTGTCGTCGCTCGGCGGCGGCGGAGGCGCATCGTTGCCACCGGGGCGCGGCGGCGCAGGCTGCGCATCGTCAACCGGCGGAGGCGGCGGCGCGGGCTGCGCGTTGTCGCTCGGCGGAGGCGGTGCCTGGTCACCACCGCCATCGGTCGGCGGCGGAGGCGGAGGCGGCGCCTGATCGCCACCACCGTCCGTCGGCGGCGGCGGCGGAGGCGGAGGGGGCGGCGAGCCACCGTCAGCCGGAGGCGTCCCACCACCGCCGTCGGTGGGCGGCGGAGGCGGAGGCGGAGGCGGCGACCCACCGTCGACGGGCGCAGGCGCGTCACCATCGGCAGGAGGCGTCGCTCCGTCCGCGGGAGGCGTGCCACCGTCAGCCGGCGGAGCGCCATCGGCAGGCGGCGTGGCACCACCGTCCGGGGCCACCGGCTCACCCTGCTCGGCCTTCTTGGCGTCTTCCTCGGCCTTCTTGCGGGCCTCTTCCTCGAGACGCTTCTTCTCTTCTTCCTGGTACTTCTTCTGCTCTTCTTCGGCCTTGCGCTGATCGATCGCGATCTTCTTCATGTTCTTCGCTTCCTCGATGTAGTCCGCGACCGGGTCGTCCTTGGACAACTGGCCGGGGCCCACGAGGTTGCGATAGGCGTTGAAGTACTCCATCGCGCGGTCGTACCGAGCGAGGGGCTCCTCCATGAGCTCTTTATTCTCTAGGTAGAGAATGCCCATGTTGAAGTGCGGCGCCGGATGGTTCGGATTCTGCTTCATCGCGCGCTCGTACTCGGCCTTTGCCTTGAGGGCGCGGTCGGAGAGCTTGCTGATGCGATAGGCGTTGCCGAGGTTGACGCGTGCCTCGAAGAACTCGGGGTCGAGCTCGAGCGCACGGGTGAGCGAGTCGATGGCGTCCTGGTCGCGCTTGGCAGCGATCCAGGTGATGCCCAGGTTGTTCCACGCCTCGGCGTAGTCCGGGCGGTACTCGACGGCCTTGGTGAAGTGGTTGCGTGCCTCTTCGTAGCGCTCCTTGGAGAGGGCGATCTGACCGAAGAGGTAGTAGATGTGCGCGAGTCCCTGCTCCTTGCTGAGCGCCTCGGCCGCCGCGCCGCGGAGACCGTTGCTGCCTCGCTGACGACGCACGTCGTACTTCGACAGCTGGGTCTGCCCCTCGGACGGCGCCGTCTGCACGGCCGGATCCGCGCCTTCGGCCTCGGGCTTGGCGGTGTAGAGGTCGTAGGCCTTGTTCAGCGCGAGCAAGGCGTTGCCCTCGTGACCGAGCGCGAGGTAGGTCGCGCCGAGCAGACGAAGCAACTCGGGGTTGTCGTAGTCGAGCTTGATCGCGTCGATCAGCTCCTGCTTCGCCTCGAGCAGCCGCTTGCGGGCGATCAGCGCCTCGGCCTTGGCCGCGCGCAGCATGACGTCCGAGCGGCGCTTGGCGAGCGCATCGTCCACGGCGAGGAGCGCATCGTCAGGCTTGCCAGCCCGGATGTAGACGATCGCGAGCAGGTAGACCGCACGCGAATGCGTCGGATTCAGGGCGATGGCCTTCTTCAGGCTCTCGATGGCCTCACCCGGCGATCCGGTGCGCCACTGGACGTAGCCCAGGTTGTACCAAGCCGTCGCCGAATTCGGATCCGATCCGGTCGCCGTCTGGAAACGCTGCCGAGCGTCGAAGTAGTTGCGCTGCTCGAGCATCTGCAGGCCTTCCTGCAGGGAGGCCTCGGCCGAGCTGGTGTCGTAGCGCTTGTACGTTGGCGATTCCGGACCCTGGGGCGGAGCCATGCCGGTATCGGCGGCCCCATCGGCCTTGTCGCCTCCGGCAGGCGGCGTGCCCGCCGCGGGCTTGTCCGCTTCCGCCGTGGTCGGCGTGGGCTGACCCGGTGCGGGCGCCGCGTCAGGCGCAGGCTGGTCCGGCGCTGGCGCGTCCGGCGCCGGCTGTTCGGGCGCAGGCGCGTCCGGCGCCGCCGGCTCCGCAGCCGCAGGCTGGTCTGCGAGGTTGTTGGTCGGCGCGGTCTCGGCACCACCGCAACCCGCGAGGGTCAGAGCGGTTCCCAGGCTGGTGACGAGCCACCAGCGCCGCTGCGCATGGACTCGTAGCATCATCGGAATTCCCTCTCGGGCGCGGGCGCCACACCGGGCGGGTCGGCACGGAGCCGCTTCGCTTCCTTGAGCAGCGGGTACTCGGCCGGCTTGTACTTGTTGATCGCCGCGCGGAGCTTGGTGACCCACTCGTTGACCACGCCCTTGCCCTGGGCGTCCTTCAGGGCCGCCTCGAGGCTGGCGATGGCCTTGTTCTCGATCTGCGCGCCGACCTGCTCGAGGATCTCGGCGTTCTGCTCTTGCTCATCGTCCGAGAGGTCTTCGGGCGTCGGGGCCGCGTAGATCGTGCGCGCGAGGTACTGCAGCGCCTTGGCGCGGTAGAGCATCGCGGCGTACGACCAGTTCTGCGAACCGTAGAACGCGACGCGCTCGAGGTAGTCCTTGTAGAGACCGCCGTCGCGCACCGTGTACTCCTGTCCGGTGTCCGGGTTCTTCTTCTTCTGCTCCGGACCGAGCGCGATATCCAGCATCTTCCGGAGCTGCTTCTGCAGGTCCTGCATCTGCTTGGTCGGCGACATCTTCGGGTTGGCCTCGAGCTTCATCTTCATGAACGCGTCGTAGGCGGGCTCCATCAGGCGGAACTCAGCTTCCGCCGTCGCGCTCGCCTCGGGTCCGCCGTTCTTCTCGAACCCGCCCTTCTCGAACTCGCTGACGATCTGCTTCCAGAGCGCGAACTCCTTCTTCCGGTCGCCGCGGCTGCGGTAGATGTTCGCGACCATCGACCAAGCCTTGAAGATCTTGTCGCTCGCCTCGCGGTCTTTCTTGTAGCGGTCCACGAACGTGAACAGCGACTTGATATGACCGGGGACGTCGCCCTTTTTCTCGTAGCACTCGGTGATGCGCCAGTTCGCGCGGTCGACGTCGCTCTTGTGCTTGATATCACCGTTGAACTTGCGGACGATCTCTTCGTTGAGCTCGATGGCGAGGTCGAAGTCACCGTTGCGGAAGGCGAGGTTCGCGGCGTTGAGCAGCGCGTCGATGCCGAGCTTGCCGTTCGGGTCGAGGCGGTACAGCTCGCGGAAGTTCGCGATGGCCTCGGGAATGCGGAAGAAGTTGAACTGCAGCTGCGCGCGCTTGTTGATCACGTCGAGCAGGCTCTTCTCGTTCTCCGCCTTCTCCTTGGCGAGCACCGCAGCGGACTTCTTCACCGGCGTGCCGTCTTCCTTGGTCTCGACGTCACCCTTGCCCGCGAGGGCGTCGCGCAGCACCTTCTCGGCGATGTCGAGCGCCTCGAAGCACTGATCCCACTTCTCGGCCTTGAAGTAGAGCGCGAGTGCGTTGAGCAGTGCGGTCTTCTTCACGTCCGTCTTGGGCGTCTCGTGGCGCAGGCGCTTGTACTCGTCGGCGGCGCGCTCGTAGGTCTTGCGGGCCTCTGCGTGCAGCAAGAACGCCTTGTTGGGGTCGGTCTCGGCGCGCGCCGCGGCGGCCTGCGCGTCGGCCTTGGCCATCAGCCCCTCGGCCTTCTTCGCGATCTCGCCGAGGAAGATGGTGCGCAAGGTCTGCTTGACGGTCTTGATCTGGTCCTCGGGGACCAGGCCCTGCTTCTCCATTTCTTCCGCGACCTTCTTCATGTTGTCGATGTCGCGCTCGATCTGGTAGCTGGTCAGCAGGTTCTTCGCGGCCTCGAACGACTGCGGGCTCTTCGGGAAGCGCTTGAGGATGTCGCGGAAGCGCAAGCGGCTCGACCAGAACTCCGGCGTCAGGTCCTGGTGCGGCTGCTCCTTCCACGGATCGAAGTGGCGGTTCTTGTAGAGCAACTCGGCAGCCTTCAGGGCGAGCTTCTGCGCGCGCTCGGGGTCTTCCTTGTTCACGGCGCCGGACGCGACGTAGCCGTCGACGGCCTTGATCCAGTCGGCGATGGCGCGGTCGACCGACAGCGGCGTCACGGGCACGGTCTCGGCGGCCTCCTGGTTGGCCTCGATATCCTTGGCGTCTTGATCCGCGCTCGGGCGAATCTCGGCCACCATGCGCGAGGGCAGGCGCTCGGGGTCCTCGGCCGGATAGGCAGCGCGGGTCGCGAGGATCTTCTCGGTCGCCATGATGCTGGAGAACGCGGCTTCCTCGGTGTGATCGAGCGGCTTGCCCTCCTCGTCCTTGCCCTTCGCGCCCTTCCAATCGCGGACCGTGTCGTAGTACTGCACCGACTTCTTCATGCTGGTGCAGGCGTCCTTGATCATCTGGACCTTGTCGGCCGGGTACGGAATCAACTCCCCGTTGGGCAGCAGCATCAGCGAACCGTCCTCTTCGCGCAGCGCGTCGCACAGGCGACCGGCGAAGAAGTAGACGTCGGCGATGGTCCAGGCGAGCTCGTAAGCGCCATCAGCCGCCGGATCGGCGTTGTAGAGCGTCTCGTACTCTTTGGCGGCCTCGCCGTACTTGGCGAGCGCTTCCTCTTCCTTGCCGGCCGCGCGGAGCTTCTGCGCCTGGGCGTGGATCAGCTGGGCGAAGTTCATCCGCACCTGCTGGAGCATGTCGGCGACCTGGGTCGCGAGCTCGCGATCCTTGCCCCATTTCTCGAACCACGGGGTACCCGGCGAGAACATCGCCAAGTACTTCCGGCGCTCGGCGATCTGGCGGTCCATCGCCTCGGTCGCCATCTGCAGACCGAGCATCGCCTCGACGTTGTTCGGGTTCTTCTGCAGTTCGAGGGTGTAGCTGGTGTGCGCCGCGGCGAGCAGGTCGACCGCGCGGATGATCTTCTTCTGGATCGCCTGCGCCTCGCGCTCGAGCGGCCAGGTGTCGACCACGTGCGACATCACGCGCACGCCCTGACGGTAGTAGTCGTCCTCGGCCTGCTCGAGCAGGGCGTTGCCGTACTCCATGAGGATCTCACGGACGTAGGGCTTGCCGTTCATCAGGCCCTTGCGGACCTGCTCGCGCGCGGCGAGGTTGCGCTGCAGCGTCGCGAGGGGCTCTCCGCCGAAGACGCTCTGCCAGTTGTCGAAGCCGGTCAGATCGGGCTCGAGCACGCACGAGGTGTAGAGCATCGCGCGCAGCTTCGGGTGCAGCTGAATGCACTCACCCTTGGCCTCTTCGCCACCGAAATCGTCGCAGCCGTCGTCGTCCCAGGAGGGCTCCGCCAGCGACTTGGCGAGGTACTCCACGGCTTCCTTACGGAGGTTGCCGCCCTGTCCGTCCTCGGGGATCTCCTTGCCGGCAGCCTTGGCCTCCTCACGCTTCCGCGGGAGCTCCTCGTCGTAGTACTCGATCAGGGTCTGGAACCACGCCACCGCTTCGGGGTACCGGTACATCT
>JBEARB010000084.1:0-36832 GCA_041163625.1 Pseudomonadota bacterium
GAATCTCGACGCCGGCGTGCGCTGGACCGGCCGCAAGACGCGCGCGGAGCTGATCGGCTTCGCGGGCCTGTACGACAACCTCGTCGGCACCTGCAGCAACTCGACCGGCTGCGCGGCGGCCGAGGTCGGCAACCAGTTCAACGGCGGCAAGACGCAAGTACTCGGCGTCGAGGCGTCGGCGGGCGCGCTGCTCTCGGCGCCGGCGCAAATCCGCATCCCCGTCTCGCTGGCGCTGACCTACGCGCAGGCGACCTTCCAGACCTCGTTCGCGTCGAGCAACCCGGCGTGGGGCAACGTGCAGGCCGGCGACGCCGTGCCCTACATCCCCACGCTGCAGCTCAGCGCCCGCACCGGTCTGCGTCGTGGCCCGCTCGACCTCTCGCTCGAAGGTCGCTACGTCGCGCCGATGCACGACACGCCGAGCCAGCTGCCCGTCGGCGAGGGCAAGGACGAATCGCCCGGCACCGACGCCATCGTTCAGCTCGACGCCGCCGTCTCCTACCGCTTCGGCAAGCTCGGCAGCGCCTTCGTGCAGGGCCAGAACCTGACCGGCGCGATGCCGGCCGTCAGTCTGCGCCCCTTCGGTGCCCGCGCGTCGCTGCCGCGGCTGCTCGTCGTCGGCTGGCGCTTGTAGCGACGGCACAGCACTACCGCTCGCAAACCCCTCCTGGATACGAGGCATTGTCCTCCTGCGTGCAATGTCGCATTGACTGCCCGCGCGTCGAGTGGGAACGGACGAGGTCTCGCATCGCCTCGGTGGGTCGGTGTCGGGAAACGTTCGGCCCCGAACTCGCCCGGCAACGGTGAGCGACGGCCGCCCACACGGAGGATGCTCGTGCGCACGACGAAGATCATTGCACTACTGATTGCCTGTGCCCTGACGACCGGCTGCGCGGTGGCGGCCCAAACGCTGACGCAGACGCTGGGAAGCGTGGGAAAGTCCTCGCAGGAGAGCCCCGAGAACGACATGCGGCAACTTCGCAACGAGTTGTCCGAAGGACGCTCGCGCTACTATCAGGACGCCAAGGGGCTGCGACCGGACTTGAGCTCCTCGATTGGTGAAGCGAGCCCGAAGCTCGTCGAGTTGTTCGAGATCCGCGACACCCCGGTGGGCATCGCCCCCTCGCGGTGGACGCCCAACTGCCAGCGCAACGATGCGCACGTGCGCGCGTGGCAGAGCGACAGCAGTGCGGTTGCGGCATTCTTCGAGCAGTACCCCGCGCTCGCACGCGAAGCGATCCGCCTCAAGCTACGGGACGACGCATTCTTTGTGGCGCTGAACTTCCAGACCAGCGGAGGCTTTCAGCGCATCCGAATGCTGGAAGGCAGCGCGGCGGAACGCGTCAAGGAATACAAGCTCGAAGCGAAGCTGGACGCGGTCAAATCGACGCTGGCCGATGCCGGACGCTGCCCGCACGCTCCGAAGGGTTTGGTCGAGGAACTCTCCGCGTACGCCGATGCCGAATATCAAAAGAACATCGAGCGAATGCACGCGTTCTTCGATCATCTCCTGGTGCAAGCCCTGGAGGGCAAGACGATGATCCCGGACGCGAAGCACATCAAGGCATCCGATCGTCGCGCACTCGACAAACTGGCCCACGCGTTGCTGTCCGAGCACAAGATCGTGGCGCTGCGCTATGTCGACAATTGGCACAACGTCAACCAGAAGGAGTGGCACAACAACGTCCTCGTCCATGTCCACGAGGACTACACGCGCATCAACGCCTACGTGGATTTCGGGCCGGACAAGCCGTTCATCAAATGCTTCGCGCTCGACGGCGTGCGTGACTACAACGCCGGAAAGCGACTCAAGGTCACGTTCGCTCGTCAGTACGGCGTATGCGATAGCGTCCCGAAACGCTGAGTTTTTCGGCTCGCCAGCGTCGCAGCCGCAGGACCGCTCACCGCGTTCGGCAGCACGTCGCCGCCACGACTCGCCCGCCGCCTCGAGGCCCGCGCCGACGTCGTTCTCGTAGGACTTGGCCGGCTGCAAGCCGGGGACTTTGCGGGAGGTGCCGTCGGCGTTGCCCGAGCCGTCGCTGCCGGGCATACGCGAGACTGAAGTCTCGCGCTGAGTTGAACGCCCGGCCTTCGCCGGGCTGGAGACGCTCGCCTACGTACACACCGACCGTAGCGTAGGCGCTCGTGGTGCTGCTCGGCCCGCGCAGGCGGGCCTTCATTCCAAGCTCAGACTTCAGTCCTGAGCGGGCACGACCGTAACGTCCTGCCCATCGACGTCGTGCTGCACGCGCATGGGGCCCGATGCTCGTGTTCAGAAATGGTTCGACCTGGACGTGCGATGGCTGTGGTCGACATCCGGTGCCGGCGCTGTCAGCAGCGACAGAGCGCGCGCAGCGCGTCGATGGCGCCGGCTTCGTCGAGCTGATCGACGACGACCTCGGCGCCGGCCGCGACCAGCTCGGCGCGCGGCGTCTTGCCCGTCGCCACCGCCAGCGTGACGCCGCCGTTGGCCCGCGCGGCGGCGATATCGTGGGCGGTGTCGCCGACGACGACGAGGTGCGTCGCCTCGACCGGCAAGCCCAGCCGCGCCGCGCCGCGTCGATGGCCGGCGGCGATGAGCTCCGAACGCAGCTCGGCGTCGCAGCCGAAGCCGCCGAAGGGCAGCAGCGCGTCGATGGCGAAGGGTCGTAGCTTCATGCGCGCGCCGGCCTCGACGTTGCCGGTACCGAGGCCCGCGGCGACGCCGGACCAGCCGACCGAGGCGCGGACCATGGCCTCGGCGCCGGGCAGCAGCGCGTGCACGGCGGCGCGGGCCAGCAAGGCGTCCAGGCGCGGCAGGTAGCCTTCGATCAGCGCGTCGATCAGCGCCTCGTCCACCCACTCGCCGCGGCGCAGCAGGCCTTTGCGGAAGATGCCGCGGTCGGTCATGCCGCCGAAGCCGAAGTCAAAACCCTCGTCGTCGCCGTAGCGCTCGCGGATGGTGGCGAGCAGGGCGTCGCGCGCGCCGCCGGCGGTGGTGACGAGGGTGCCGTCGATATCGTAGAGCAGGACGGTCGTCATGGCGGGGCTCCGTCGTGGCCCGCGTCGGCGCGGGCGGCGTAGGCGACGAGCTCCTCGTCGAGCAAGGCGGCGAGGCGCGCGGCGGCCGCGTCGTCGAGGACGCTGTCCTTGTAGTTCACGTTCAACGTCGCGTCGTCGACGTAGCGGGTCACGGTCAGCAGCGCACCGTAGCGCGGCGAGACGGGGGTCGTCACCCGCGCAGCCTGCACCGAGAAGCCCTCGCCGCGCAGCGCCGGGATGGGGATCGCCAAGACATTGCTGGCGTTGCAGTGCACGACCGCGCGCTTGGGCCGCGCCAGGCCCTCGCGCAGCCCCGGCAGCGGCAGCCGCGCCAGCCCCCAACGCTCGAAGAGGTAGCGCTGCACCACCTCGCCCGCCCGCAGCTGCCGCCGCATCTCGCGATGCAGCGCCGCCATCAGGCCCGAAAAATCGGGCGTCGCGCGCAGGTCGACGCGCGGCAGCACCCAGCCGAGGTGGTTGGCGAACGAGTCGAAGACCGCCCCGCCCGCGCCCGGACGCGGCCGCAGCTCGACGATCGACGAGAGCATCAGCCGGCGCACCGGATGGCCGCGCTCCGCGGAGAGCCGAGCGCTCGCGCGCAGCCACGCCGTCAACAACGCGGCGTGCAGGTTGGCGCCATCGGCGGTGGCAGCGGCGCGCAGCGCGTCCTGTCGCGCCATCGTGAGCGGGACGTGCACCGTGCGGTTGCCGCCGCTGTAGTCCAGGCCCGCGTTCTGCCAGAGCGGCGTGGTCGGGCGGAACAGGTCGGTCAGCGCCCCGCGCAGATAGATCCACGCGCCGCGCAGCGTCCACCAGCGCCGCCGCGCCGCAGGCAACGCCAACGCCTCGAGCTCGTCGCGGCGCTCGGGGCCCTGCAACAAGGCCGGATCGACGGGCTCGCCGCGCGCGGCCGCGTCGAGCAACGCGGCGAATCGCTCGAGCAAGGCGATGAACGCGCGACCGTCGGCGAGGCCGTGGTGCTGCTGCACGTGCAGCCAGCCGCCACCCTCGCTCGGCTGCCAATCGACGCGCAGCGGCGGACCGGCCTGTAGATCGAGGAAGCGGTCGCGCACGGCAGCGGCCACACGGTCTGCGGCGGCTTCGTCGACGGCCGGCGGGTGCAGCGTGAGCACGGCGTCGACGGCGGCGTCGCGCTCGTCCGCGCCCGGCAGCACCCAGACCCAATCGCGCTCGGCCGCATCGAGCGGACGGACGCGGGCGGCGGCGCTCGGATAGGCGCGCAGCAAGTCGGCGACGGCCCGGCGCAGCGTCGCCTCGGAGAGCGCGCCGTGGACCTGCAACGACCACGTCGGCGCGTTGGAGAGGCCGTGCGCGGCGCTCGTCGCGGCGAGGCAGGCCTTGTCGAGGTGCTGAAGTGGCAGCAGGCTGGCGTCGGTCGGCGTCATCCGCAGCGAGGATGGGGGCGACGCGACGGCGCGACAAGTCCGACGACGGAGGAGGCAGCGATGGCGGAACCCGGCCGATTCAACGCCGGGCGCAGACCGAGCGTGCGGCTGCGCTGGGTGGGGCTCGCGGCGCTACTGGCGTGGACGCTGAGCGCGCCGGCGTGGGCGCGACCCGTGTTGCCGGCCGACGCGCAGGCCACGATCTTGGCGCTGCTGCGGCCGATCGGCTTCGAGCAGCGGCAACCCGACGGCACGATCGTCGACGGCGCCGCGATCGGCGAGCGCGAGGTCCGCTTCTTCGTCCACGCCGCCGGCCAGACCGACCGCGACCCGCCGGCCGCGACGCTGACGCTGCGCCCGCGCGGCGACGGCATCGGACCCGCCGGCGCGATGCGCTCGCGCAGCTTCCTGATTCGTCTCGACGTGCGCCCCGAAGCGCCGCCGGCGGTGCGGAAGCTGGCGCAGGCCGCCGCCGACGCGATCGTCCGCAACGACGCCGGCGACCTCTACCGCGAGGTCGACGACGGCCCCGCCGAGGCGCGCGCGCCGCCGCGGACGACGACGACGGCAGCCTGGACGCCGGCGCCCGATCAGACGGTGGTGGCGGCGGCGGCGCTGGCGGTCTGGCTCGGGCTGCTGCTGGCGTGGTGGGCGTTCCGGCGCGCGGGGCTGCTGCGCGGGCGCGGCTGGAGCACGCGCTTCCGGCTGACGCACCTGCTGCCGGCGACGCTGCAGCTCGTGATCTTCGCGTATTGGGGGCTGTACTGGCATCCGCTCGGCGAGGTCTGGGCGCCGATCATCGCGCTCGAGGTGCTCTACGCCGTCGGCTTGGACCTCTGGCTCGGGCTGCACCGCAACCGCGAGCTGCAATTCGGCGTCGGCGCGCTGCCGATCGCGCTCTCGACCAACCTCTTCGTGATCTATCCGCCCGGGCGGGTCGGGCTGACGCTCGTCGCCATCGCCATCGCGCTCTGGAGCAAGCACCACCTGCGCTTGCCGCGTGGGCACCTGTTCAACCCCTCGGCGCTGGGGCTGGTCGTGGTCGGGCTCGGCGCGCAGACCATCGGCCGGATGAACCTCGGCGACACGGCGGCCGAGTTCTCGTTGATGCCGAACGGCACGCTGCTGGTGCTGCTGCTCGGCTTGGTGGTGCAGTGGCGGCTGGGCGTGGTGCTGGTCTCGATCGGCGCGTTCTTCGGCCTGCAGCTGCTGGTGCCCGTGCTCGGCAAGCAGATCTACGATCCCGCCTGGGCGCCGGTCACGCTGGTCATCACGCTGCTCGTCACCGATCCCGCGACCAGCCCGCGCGGCCCGCTGGAACGCCTGATCTTCGGGTTCTTGGCGGGCGTCGCGATGCAGCTCGTCGGCCACGCCTGCATCGCCGTCTGGGACAACGACTTCTACGGCAAGGTCGGCGGCGTGGTCGTCGCCAACGCCTTGGTGCCCGTCGCCGTCGCCGCGCGAGAGGCGTTGGCGCGCCGTGGCGGCCGCTTCGAGGGCGCCGTCGCGGGGCTGGAGCGTGCGCTGCAGCCGCGCTACAGGCTCGGCCACATCGCGTTGTTCTGGCTGCTGGTGCTCGGCGTCGACATCGCCCGCGACGCCAAGGCGATGCGTTTCGTCGCCTACGAGACGGCGTGGCAATCGCACCTGGAGAACGGGACGCCACTGCTGGATCCGGGGCCCGAGCGGCGGCCCGATTGCGGCCGCAACCCGATCTTCTGCCAGCCGCTGAGCGTGCCGGCCGAGCTGCGTGGTTGGCTCGCGCGGGGTCGCTCGGCTACGCTCCCGCCGACTTCGCCGCCCGGAGGTTCGCCATGACCGAAGCCCACGCCGATCTCGTCGCCGTCCCCGCCCGTGTGCGCGAGGGCAGCCCGAACCCGATCACCTCGATGGACGCCTACCGCCGCGAGTGGCTCGCCGCCCGCGACGATCCGAGCGGCTATTGGCTGCGCGAGGCCAAGGCCCGCCTGCAATGGCACACGCCGCCGACCGAGGGCTTGCGCGGCAGCTTCGCCGAGATCGTCGACGCGCCGATCGCCTGGTTCGCCGACGGCGAGCTCAACGTCAGCGTCTCGTGCCTCGACCAGCACCTGCAGACGCGCGGCGACAAGGTCGCGATCCTCTGGGAGGCCGACGAGCCGGGGCAGGGCCGCAGCCTGACCTACCGCGAGCTGCACGCCGAGGTCTGCCGGGCCGCCGGCGCGCTGCGGGCGCTCGGGGTGCAGAAGGGCGAGCGCGTCATCCTCTACATGGGCATGGTGCCCGAGGCAGCGATCGCGATGCTGGCCTGCGCGCGGCTCGGCGCGGTGCATTCGGTCGTCTTCGGCGGCTTCTCGGCCGAGGCGTTGCGCGACCGCGTGCGCGACTGCGGCGCCGAGGTGGTGATCACCCAAGACGAAGGTCTGCGCGGCGGTCGCACGATCCCGCTCAAGGCGACCTGCGACGAGGCGCTCGAGGGCGAGCACGGCGTGCGCAACGTGCTCTGCCTGCGCCGCACCGGCGCGCACGTCGGCTGGAAGGCCGGCCGCGACGTGTGGTGGCACGAGGCGATGGCCGACGCCGAGCCCGTCGCCGACGCCGTCGTCTGCGGGGCGGAAGATCCGCTGTTCATCCTCTACACCTCGGGCTCGACCGGGCGTCCGAAGGGACTCTGCCACACCCAAGCGGGCTATCTGACCTGGGCCTCGTGGACGCATCAGACCGTCTTCGACCTGCGCGAAGACGACGTCTACGCCTGCGTCGCCGATGTCGGCTGGATCACCGGCCACAGCTACATCGTCTACGGGCCGCTCTGCAACGGCGCGACCACGCTGATGTTCGAGTCGACGCCGACCTACCCCGACGCCGGCCGCTATTGGGAGCTCTGCGCCCGCCACGGCGTGACCATCTTCTACACCGCGCCCACCGCCATCCGCGCCCTCGCCGCGCAGGGCGACGATTTCGTGCGAGCGCACGACCGCAGCCGGCTGCGCGTGCTCGGCACCGTCGGCGAGCCGATCAATCCGGAGGCCTGGCAATGGTACTTCGACGTGGTCGGCGAGGGCCGCTGCACCATCGTCGACACTTGGTGGCAGACCGAGACCGGCGGCATCTGCCTGACGCCGATCGCGCCGGCGACGCCGACCCGCCCGGGTTGGGCGACGCTGCCCAACCCCGGCGTCGTGCCCGCGCTGATGGACGAGCAGGGCCGGCCGATTCTGGGGCCGGGCGAGGGGCGGCTCTGCCTGACGCAGCCGTGGCCGGGCATGGCGCGCACCGTCTGGGGCGACCACGAGCGCTACGTCGCGACCTATTTCTCGACCTTCCCGGGCTACTACTTCACCGGCGACGGCTGCCGGCGCGACGCGTTGGGCTACCACCTCGTCACCGGCCGCGTCGACGACGTGCTCAACGTCGCCGGCCACCGCATCGGCACCGCCGAGTTCGAGGCCGTCATCGTCACCGTCGAGGCGGTCGCCGAGGCCGGCGTGGTCGGCTTCCCGCACCCGGTCAAGGGTCAGGGCGTGTACGCGTACGTGGTGCTGCAGCCGGGTGCGTCGCCGGGGCCGGATTTGCTGGCGCTGGTGAACAACGTCTGTCGGGCGCAGATCGGCGCGCACGCGAAGGTCGACTTGCTGCAGATCGTGCCGGGGCTGCCGAAGACGCGCTCGGGCAAGGTGATGCGGCGGATCTTGCGCAAGGTGGCCGAAGGGCAGCCCGAGGCGCTCGGCGACGTCTCGACGCTGGCCGACCCGAGCGTGGTCGACGCCATCATCGCCGGGGCGAAGCGGATCTGACGGTGCTGCTGCGCCTCGCGCTGGCCCTGCTCGCGCTCGGCAGCCTCGCGACACCCCTCGCCGCCCATCCGGACACGCTGCGCGAGCTGCTCGCAGCCCGTGATTGCGCGCTCGCCGACCTCTGCCCCGCGCACGGCGCCGCGACGAGCTTCCTCGGCCTGCTCAACGGCGCGCTCTGGCCCTTCTCGCTGGCGCTGCTCGCCGCCGTCGGCGCGCCCTTCGTCACCGCCTGGTGGGGCGTACTCGCCGGCGACGCGCTCGTGGTCGCCTTCGCCGGCCGCCGGCGCGAACCCGTCGGGGCCGCCGTCGCCGGCGCGGTCGCCCTGCTCTGGCTGCTGCAGATCCGCCGCGAGACCGTGGTCTGGTCGCCCTCGCTGCTGCCCCTGTTCGGCGCGCTGACGCTGGCGCTCTGGCTGCGCGGCCGCGACCACGCCTTCGCCCATCCGGCCTGGGCACTCGGCCTCGGCGCCCTGCTCGGCCTGCACGTCGACGCGCACCCCGCCGCCGCCGCGCCGGCGCTGCTCTGGGCGCTCGCCGCCCTGCTCGTCAGCGCCCGCCCGCTACTCGTCGCCGCCGGTCTCGCCGCCGGCTTCTCGCTGGCCCTGCTGCCGCTCTCGGCGTCGACGCAGCTCGAGAACGCCGCCGCCCTCGGCCGCGCGCTCGGCGCCGGCGCCACCCTCGGGGCCGCAGCCCTCGCGTCGGCGTCGGTGGCAGCCGGACGGTGGTGGCTGGCGCAGCGCGGCGCGGCGTCGATGCGGCCGGCGGCGGCGGGGCCGGCGCTCGTCCTGGGCGGCACCCTCGCCGCGCTCGGCCTCGGCCACCTCGCGCTCGGCCACGACCTCGCCCTGCGCTACGCCGACGCCTTGGTCGCCCCGGGCGCCTGGTGCATCGGCGCGCTGGCGAGCCGCTACGCCGCCCGACCGCTGCGCGCGGCGCCGGTCGTCGCGCTGCTCGCCATCGGCCTCGCGGTGGGGCTGCTGCAAGGCCCGGCGCGCGCGCTCGGCGAGCGGTGGCCGGTGGTCGAGGCGACCGCGGCGGCGCACGACGCGCTCGGCCTGCGCTACCCCGCCACGCTCACGCGCTTGCAGGCCCGCGAATGCCGCAGCCTCGGCGCCGCGGTGGAGACGCTCGCGCCGCGCGAGGCGTGGCAACCGCGCGCGCCGAATCCGACCGGCGTGCAGGTGGTGCACCTGGACCCGGCGACGACGCCGAACACGGCGAGCGGTTGGAGGCTGGTGGACGACGCGGGGCGCTACCGCACCTGGCTGCGCGAGCGCGCGCTCTGGACCGACGTCGGCGCGGGCGAGCTCTGCGTCTTGGCCGCGGGCGGACGTCGCTGCGAGCCGATGGTTCCGGGCCGCTGGACGCCGCCGTCCGACGACGCGGCCGATCGTGCGGCGAACGACGCCGTCGCGCCGCTGCACGCGCGGGCGATGCCGCGGTTCGGCTGGCTGGCGCCGCCGGCGGAGGGGTCGTCGGCGACGCGGGCGCGCATCGCGCTGCGGGTGACGGAAGGGCCGGCGCGCTGGGTCCACGTGCTGGACTTGCCGCACGAGCGATGTCCGTGGCGGGTGGTCGAGGTGCAGGGCGTGCCGGCGCAGGTCGCGTCCGACGGGGCGAGCGTGCGCGTCGGCGGCGAGGGCGAGGCGGAAGGAAGCTTGGTGGTCGAGAAGGCGTGGGGCGGCGATTGCGGGCCGGCGTGGCGATGGGCCTACGGGCCGCCGTGCCTGTTCGAGCGCGAGGCGGGCGACCCGCCGACGCAGGCGTGGATCATTCCGTAGCGAGGCGAGCGCATCAGCGCGGCGGTGGCACGCTGTAGGTGACGGTGGCGTGGGCGACGTCGCGTCCGTCGGCGGCGCTGCGCACCCGCACCTCCGAGACGACCAAGCGGGCGCCGTGCTTGAGCAAGCGCGCCTCGGCGAGCAGCCCTCCGGGTGCGGGCTTGCGCAGGAAGTGGATGTTCAGGTTGGTGGTGACCGCGAGCGTCTGCGGTCCGACGTGCGCGAGCACCAGAAAGTAGGCCGCGGTGTCGGCGATGGTCATCATCGCCGGGCCGGAGACGGTGCCGCCCGGGCGCAGGTGCCCCGCCGCCGAGGGCCACTCGACGGTCAGCGTGTCGTCGTCGAGCGCGTCGATGCGAAGGCCGAGGCGCCCGACTTCGGGGAACTCTTGCTCCATCAGCGCCAAGATGGCGTCGGCGGTCATCAGGGGCATCGGCGTCCTCCGCGGTGGCGGCGCGACGTGCGTTCGAGGCAGCGGGCGCAGCGCAGCGGGGGCGTTGTACCGCTTGTCGGCTGCGGCGTCTCCTGCGATACCGGCGGCCATGAATCGACCGCCCCAGCCCGCTCCCCTCGTCGCCGTCCTCGTCGCCGCCCTCGTCGCCGGCTGCGGGCCCGCCGCACCCCAGCCCACCGCGACCGCCAAGACGGAGGCCACCGTGTCCAACCCGTTGCTGACCGAGAGCCCGCTACCGCTGCACTACCCGCCCTTCGATCGGATCGCGGACGCCCATTTCGGGCCGGCGTTCGATCGCGGTATGGCCGAGCAGCGGCGCGAGATCGCGGCGATCACGGGCAACCCGGAGGCGCCGACCTTCGACAATACGCTGGTCGCGCTCGAGCGCTCGGGCCGGCTGCTGACGCGCGCGACGACGACCTTCTTCTCGCTGCTCGCCGCCGACCAGAACGACGCACGCAAGGCGTTGCAGACGGCCTATGCGCCGAAGTTCGCGGCCCATCGCGACGCCATCGCCCTGGACGCCGCGCTCTTCGCCCGCGTCGACGCGCTCTACGCCGAGCGCGAGCGCCTGGGCTTGGACGCCGAGTCGCTGCGCTTGGTCGAGCGGACGCACCTGGAGTTCGTGCGGGCCGGCGCCAAGCTCGCCGACGCCGACAAGCGCCGCCTCGAGGCGATGAACGCGGAGCTGGCGCAGCTCGCGACCGCGTTCGGCCAGAAGGTGCTCGCGGAGGTCAACGACTCGGCGGTGGTGGTCGACGACGCCCGGCAGCTCGAGGGGCTCTCGCCGCAGCAGATCGCGACGGCGGCGGCGGCGGCCAAGGCGCGCGGGCTCGAAGGCAAATGGGTGCTCGCGCTGACCAACACCAGCGGCCAGCCGCCGAACGCGTCGCTGCGGGACCGGGCGCTGCGCGAGCGGCTCTACCGCGCCTCGATGGCGCGTGGCAGCCGCGGCGGACCGCACGACACGACCGCCATCGTCGCGCGCGTGGTCCGGCTGCGCGCCGAGCGGGCGCAGCTGCTCGGCTATCCGTCGCACGCGGCCTACGTGCTCGCCGACGAGACGGCGCAGACGCCGGCGGCGGCGCTCGGGCTGCTGACCCAGCTCGCGCCGGTCGCGGTCGCCAACGCGCGGCGCGAGGCCGCCGACATCGCGGCGGCCATCCGCAAGGAGGGCGGAAAATTCGAGCCGCAGGCCTGGGATTGGGAGTTCTACGCCGGCAAGGTGCGGCGTGAGCGCTTCGCCTTCGACGAGGGCGAGCTGCGACCCTACCTCGAGCTCGATCGCGTGCTGCGCGACGGCGTGTTCTTCGCCGCCACGCGGCTGTACGGCATCACCTTCAAGGAGCGGAAGGACCTGCCGGTCTACCACCCGGACGTGCGCGTCTTCGACGTCTTCGAGGCCGACGGCAGCCAGCTCGCGATCTTCCTCTTCGACCCCTACGCGCGGCCCTCCAAGCGCGGCGGCGCGTGGATGAACGCCTACGTGCCGCAGTCGCACCTGCTCGGCACCAAGCCGGTGGTCGCCAACCACCTCAACATCCCCAAGCCGCCGCAGGGTCAGCCCACGCTGATGACCTGGGACGAGGTCGAGACGGCGTTCCACGAGTTCGGCCACGCGCTGCACGGCATGTTCTCGAACGTCCGCTACCCGAGCTTCGCGGGGACCAGCGTGCCACGTGATTTCGTGGAGTTCCCGTCGCAGGTCAACGAGATGTGGGCGGCTTGGCCGGAGGTACTGGCGAGCTACGCGCGGCACTACGAGACCGGCGCGGCGATCCCCAAGGCGTTACTCGACAAGGTGCTCGCGGCGCAGCAGTTCAACCAGGGCTTCGCGACCACGGAGTACCTGGCCGCGGCGCTGCTCGATCAGCGCTGGCACGCGCTCACGCCCGACCAGGTGCCCGAGCCGGGCGGCGTGATGGCCTTCGAGGCGGCGGCGCTGGCCAAGGACGGCCTGGACTTCCCGCTCGTCCCGCCGCGTTACCGGACGCCGTACTTCAGCCACATCATGGGCGGCTACGCGGCGGCCTACTACGCCTACCTGTGGAGCGAAGTACTCGACGCCGACACCGTCGAGTGGTTCAAGCGCCAAGGCGGGCTGACCCGCGCCAACGGCGACCGCTTCCGCGCCGCCCTGCTCAGCCGTGGCGGCAGCGCCGAGCCGATGACGCTGGTCCGCAGCCTGCTCGGCCGGGAGCCGGAGCTCGAGCCGCTGCTCGTGCGCCGCGGGCTGAACGCCGCCAAGGCGCCGACGGCCGCCCCGAAGCGCTGAGCCCGCTCGCGTCTTGACGCGTCGCTGCCGGTCCCGACAGAACGGGGCTGCGCGACGCACCTTCCCGACGCCGCAGGAGGAGCCTGCGCGGATGCCGAGAGCCCGAACGATCCGCGACCTCCGCTCGCTCGCCGCGCTCGGCGTGTGGCTGCTGCTGCCGTGGGAGCGCGCGCGGCCGACGCTGCGAATCTTCGCGCTGCATCAACACGAGGAGGGGCTGGTCTCGGTGCTCGCCAACCCGTGGGGAACGGTGTTCGGGATCGGCGCCGGCATCCGGCATCGCGCGGGCGGAGGCATCAGCCTCGGCGCGGAGATCCCGTTGCTGCGTCGCGGCCGCTGGGAAGGCTGCCTGGTCGCCCGCGCCGACGGTGTCTGGCTGCCAGATCGCTCGCTGGGTCCGGGCTGGTACGCCGGCCGCTCGGTCGGCGTCAGCGTGAACTACGCGACCGGAGAGCAACCATGACCGCGCGCAGCCTGCTCGGCGGCGTCGGGCTGCTCGTCGCGTTGACAGCGTCCGCCTGCGTCTCGCTGCCGGACGAGATCGAGGACGCGACCTGCTCGCGGAGTGGCTGGTCTGCGGGGCGCCGTAGCGAGGCGATGCGAGCCGGACGGGAGACCGCCCGCCTACCAGGCGATCGCCTTGCCGTCGCGGAAAAAGCTCAGACCTGTCGCCCGGGCTGAACGTGCTCGGCGAGCGAAGCGGCGGCGGCATCGGCGGCGGCGGGATCGCGGGCGCCGAGGCCGACCGACCAGCCGGCGTCGAGGAGTTGGCGGACGACTTCGAGGCCGAGGCCACGGTTGGCACCACTGACGAGTGCGACCGGGTGGGGGTGACGGGTCGATTCGGGGAGAGGCATCGGGGGGCTCCACGTAGCTGGCGCCGAGAGCGTCGCGGCATCAACGTAGGATGCGTCGTGCGATGTGCACGCGGCCCGCCGGCGATGGACCGCCACGGCGGCCTTGTGCGCGCGCCCGACACGAACCACGCTCCCGGAGCGGCGCACACCGACGCCGTGCTGGGGACCAACCGCCGCGATGCCGAACCATGCCGCCGAAGCAGACTGGATCTTGCCGCCGAGCGTGGGGCCGCGCGTCGAATCGCTGGTCGCAGGCTGGCAGGCGAATCCTGCGCTGCGCGAGCGGCTCGACGTGCGCGACGCGCGCATCGAGGCCGACCGCCTGCTGCTGCGCGCGGGCGAGGACGCGGACGCGCAGACGCTGGTCTTGGTCCGCGCCGAGGCGTCGCCGTGGCTGCAGCCGGACGACGATGCAGCAGCGACGTGGGCACCGGTCCGCGCAGAGCTCGACGCGCTGCTCGCACGCAGCTTCCCCAGCGATCCGTGGCTGCGGCGGGTCGCGAATCGACCGGTCGCGATCGCCGCCGACGGCGCCGAAGTCGCGATGGAAGTGCGGGTCGCGATTGCGCCGCCCGACGCGACGCCATCGGCGACGCAGGCCATCGGGACGGCCGCCGGCGTCTGGCTGGCGTTGGCGCTCGGCGGGCTGTGGCTCGTGCGTCGCCGCCGGGCCCGGACCTGATTCGGCTGGCGTATGATCTGCGCTTGGCGCGGGGGCCGGACTGCGCGAGGCTCCCGGCGTCGTCGTCCGGCGGCTCCCGGCAGCGGAGGGTGCGAACGTGAAGCGAGCGATTCGATCGGCCGCGTGGCTCCTCTGCTGGCTGGCCGCCTGCACCACGCCGAGCCAGCAGCCGACGAACTCCGCCGCCGTGGATGCGTCGACCTCCGACACCGAGGCCGCTGGCGGCGACATACCGGAGGCTCCGTCCGACGTGGCCGAGACGGACGCTGCGCCCGCCGACCTCGACTCGGTCGACGCGCAGCCGAGCGACGCCGAGACGGCCGACGGCAACGCCGACGACGCGGCCTACGATGCCGCCGAGGTTGCCGACGTCGACGTGGAGGACGACGACGTGACCGCGCCCGATACGGCGACCGCGCCGGATACGGCGACCGCGCCCGATACGACGCCGCCGGCGTGTCATCCCGCCGATTGCGACGACGGCAACGTCTGCACCGCCGACAGCTGCGCGAACGGCGCGTGCGTCCACGCCGCCACCGCGGGTGCCTGCTCGGGCGGGGCGGCTTGCACCGTCGGTGATGCTTGCGACAAGGGCGTCTGCAAGGCGCCGGTATGTCCGCAGGCGCCGGGCGAGTGCAAGCAATCGGGCGGCAGCGGCGGCCCGACCTCGGAGACGTTGACGACGGCGGACGCGGCGGGCTTCCGGCTGACGGCGCTCGGGCAATGGAGCGCGTCCGAGGCGCTGATCGCCCAGATCGGCGCGCATCCGAGCGCGAAGGTGGTCACGCTCGCGACGGTGCTCGGCAACCTCAACCGCACGGGCAGCAAACTCACCTCGGTGCCGGAGGTGCAGTGCGTGCAGCGCGCGTTCGCGTGGAACAGCGGCGATAGCGACGTCGTGTATTGGTGGCCGCAGGGGCTGACGGGCTCGTGGGACGGCGCGGCCGCGGGGACCTACGCCGGCAAGCAGGTGCTGCTCGCGAGTTGGTATCACAAGCCGGCGGAGGACCCGAGCACGACCACGAACAAGGGCGTGCGGCTGAGCGTGGCGGACCTCGCGAGCAGCGCGCCGAAATATCGGCTGGTGCTGCTGGTCGAGCCGAAGACCGACGCCAACGGCAAGGCGACCTTCGCGCCGATCGCGATCCACGCCGGCGGCATCGCCTGGTACGGCGATTTCCTCTACGTCGCCGACACCACCGGTGGGCTGCGCGTCTTCGACCTGCGCCGCTTCGTGCAGGTGCAGACCGGCGACAAGGACGCCGTCGGCTGGGTCGCCAAGGCCAATGCCTACCACGGCTTCGGCTACGCCTACGTGCTGCCGCAGGTCAGCCGCTACGTCGCCTGCAAGACATGTTGTCAGCGCTTCTCGTTCGTCGGCGTCGACCGCACGACCACGCCGGCGCGGCTGGTGACGGGCGAATACGCCGTGGACGACAAGCGCGGACGCCTGCTGCACTGGCCGCTCGACGCCAAGACCGGGCACCTGCAGACGAGCGAGAACGTCGTGCAGGCCTCGGCCGCGCAATTCCCGGGCGTGCGGAGGATGCAGGGCGCGCTGAGCATCGGCAGCGAGGTGTGGATCTCCTCGAGCGAGAAATACCCCGGCACCACCAACGTCGCGACGCTCTACCGCTACACCGGCGTCGGGGCCAAGGCGCTGCTGCGGCGGCTGCCGCGGGTGCCCGAAGACGTCTCCTACCAGAAGCCCAAGGGCGCGCTCTGGACGCTCACCGAGCAGCCGGGCAAGCGCTACGTCTTCGCGATGCCCGAGGCCGATCTGCCCAAAGCCAGCTGCCAGTAGTCGTCAGTTCACATGTGGGTCGGCAGGAGGCCGAACCGACACGCGGGAGCGCACCTAGGAGGCGTCGGCCGGCGAAGCCAGAAATCCAGCAGCAGTCTCAAAGTCGAACGCCCGAACGGCAGCGAGAAACGCGTCCGCGAGCCCAGCGAGTTCGGACTCGAGGATCACGATCTCTTCTTCGACCAGGTCAAGGACGCCGGGATCGCCGTCCTGCAGCATCGCGAGTACCTGCGGAGCGAAAGTGGACCAATCTCTGGCCTGGCCTGGCGCACGAGAGGAAGGGAGGGACTGCGCCTGCGCGTCCAGCCAATCGCGGGCTGCGTCCAGGCCCTGCCGAAGCGCCTCGATCCAAGCGTCGCGCTGTTCCGTGTCGGCACGGTCGGCGTCGAGCGCGAGTTCCAACTCCTGCGCGGCAGCTGCAGCGAGATCCAATCCAAGGTTGCTCGCGGCCCCACGCAGCCGATGCACACGCCGACTCAAAACAGACGAGGGTTCAGACCGGCAGGCCTCACGCTCATGGTCGACGTCCACGGACTCGAGGAAATCGCGCAAGAGTCGCACGGCAAGGCTGAGGTCGCCGCCCAAGCGCGCTAGCATCGCTGCTGTGTCGAAAGCGCGTCGCTCGACACGTTGCGAGTTGGATTCGTCGTCAGGCGCCGAGGCAGGCGGTGGCGGCTCTTCATCACCCGCAACCGTTCGAATGAAGAGCGCGGGGTCGATGGGCTTGGTCACACGGCCATTCATGCCGAGAGCAAGACACCGCTGCAGTTCCTCGACCATTGCGTGCGCGGTGAGGGCGTAGATACGCGTGGAATCGAGCGAGCGTTCGGCACGCAGCCGTCGAACGGCGTCATATCCGTCCATTCTCGGCATTTGGAGGTCCATGAGGATGACATCCAGGCGCGGTCTGTCATTGGCCAACGCCAACTCGCACGCCTCGACGCCGTCGGCGGCTTCTTCGACCACCGCTCCAGCCTGCGTCAGCAGCTCGCGACCGATCTGTCGATTGATCTCATTGTCGTCGACCAAGAGCACGCGGAATCCGAGTAGACGCTGCGTGGACGTAGAGCTCGCTTCATCGCCTCCCTCTGGGCTGCTGCTCCCACGCCTGGCAAGCAATTGTCGCAGGCGGTCACGGGTAAGTGGCTTCTGTATGGTGGCCGCAAAGAGCTGCGACGATTCTTCGGGCATGCTGGCCGCATCGCGCGCCGAAAGCAGGTACAGAGGAACCTCCGTGCCGAGTACCTGCGGCGCTCGCAAGGCACGCGCAGTCTCTGGGCCGTCCATGCCTGGCATGCTCCAGTCGATAATGGCGACGTCGAAGGGCGCTCCCATGTTGGTCGCTTCCAACGCGAGCTCGACGGCAAGCTGGCCGTCAGCTGCAGCGACCGCCGTGGCCCCGAATCCTTCGATCATCGCGCACACGGCGGCACGACTCGCGATGTGGTCGTCAACAACGAGCACATGGAGAGACAGGTCGTCTACAACTGAGACTTCGGGCTGCGGCACGTGAGCCAGCGGGAGGCTCACCCGAAACGTGCTTCCGCGTCCGAGTTCACTATGAACCTCGATGCTTCCACCCATGAGCGCCACGATGCGCTGAGAAATCGTAAGCCCCAGACCCGTTCCTCCATACCGCCGTGTCGTCGTCTCATCCGCTTGGGCAAAGGGCTGAAATAGTCGAGCCACCTGCTCTGCGGACATGCCGATTCCGCTGTCGCGGACCTCGATGACCAAAGTCGCACCGTGTGCTCCTGGCTGGAGAGACAGGTCGATGACGACTTCTCCGCGCTCGGTGAACTTCACGGCGTTGTTTGCAAGATTGGTCAACACTTGGCCGAGCCGCAGCGGGTCTCCAAGCACCGTTTGTGGGATCTCGGGACCAACTTTGACCACGAACTCGATCTGCTTTCCGAGCGCCGCATGACCCACCACGGTCGCCACACGGTCGAGCACACGGTCCAGTTCGAAGGAAATCGTCTCGAGTTCCATCTGGTCCGCCTCGATCTTCGAGAAGTCCAGAATATCGTTGATGACTCCCAAGAGGGTTTCGCCAGCCGAGCCGATCTTCGCGACGTAGTCGCGCTGACGGGCGTCCAAGGTCGTCGAACCCAGTAGATGAGCCAGACCGAGGACTGCGTTCATCGGAGTGCGGATTTCGTGGCTCATGTTCGCGAGAAACATCGACTTGGCGGCCGTTGCGGACTCGGCTGCGAGCGTAGCGGCTTCCAATGCAGCGGTCCGGTCGAGAACCTTGTCTTCGAGCGATGCGCGCGCGTCGTCGAGGGCACGATTCTGTGCTGCGAGCGCGTCCACCAGTTCCTCGTTCGTCGGGGCGGCTGCCTGGGCACGCGCGGCGTGAAAGGCCTGCTCCGTCCAAACCCAACCGCGCGGACCTCGAAGTCGGACTTCGAGGCCGGACTGGTCGTCGGAACGCAGCGAGACACATCCGTCCGAGCCGATGACCCAATGGAAGCGCACCGCCGCTGCGGCTGTCCGCTCGAGCAGTCCCCGAGCCTTGACCGCAACTTCGGTCGCACTCTGGGCCGCCGCGAATGGACATTGGTGTGCAGCGAGCAGGACGCGATAGAGACGATTTCTCGCACTCGCAGTGCGCTCACGCGTGATGGTGAAGACCTCATTGTCGTGGCTCGACGCGACCATTGGATTCCTCCGGGTACCATATGGCCCCAACTCGACGAGATGCACGACCCGATCGTCCGCTCTAGGCCCTCGCGACAACGACGCTCGCGTCATCTCGTTGAGAGCCGAAATGACTCACGAACTGACCGGCGAGCCTGTCGAGACTGGCCAAACGACTCACCGGCTCGCGCCACATCATCGACGACACTCCGTCGGTCGCGATGGCCAGAACGGCGCCGGTCGGCAGCCAGAGCTCTTCCTCCCGCAAGGAGCGCGCTACACGCCCGCCCACGATGCCGGGGATCCCCTCGATGGTGGCACCCGAGCCGAGAAGGCCCGCTCGGATATTGCCGACACCGCAAAGGGTCGCCAGCCAGCCACCAGCGCCCGGTCGAAGGACACAAGCCATGACCGCGGCGCCACGACCGCCCATTCGCTCTTGGTGAAGCCGGCGCACGATCGCGCTCGGCCCCCCATCCCAATGCTTCCAGTCGAGACTCGCTACTGCGTCGATTTCGCGTGCTGCCAGAGCACCGTGTCCGAGCGCATCGACCACGAGTACCAGACGCTCTCCGACACGCTCGACAACCCATGCAGCATCACCGCAGTGACGCTCGCCGGGAAAGGGACGGGAAGCGATCCCGAACCGAATCGTCACCTCAATGCTCCCGGAGCGAGCGAAGTCGGCGCGCGGCCCGCGCGCTGAGCCCTTCGGACGGCCGACTCTCGATGTCGAAGCGATCGCTGAGACGCACGACCCCAGACAACCCCAAGCCGAGGCTTCCACTCGTGCTGAAGTGCTCGCGCATGGCAAGATCGAGGTCGTCGATCCCAGGCCCCTCATCCTCTGCCCAAATCGTCACGTCATGCGGGAGGCCGCGTTCGTCGAGGCGCAAGAACACACGAATCTCCCCCTTGCGCGCGTACTTGACGATATTCGAGGCAAGTTCGGCAGCTATCGTCGAGAGAGCGGTGATGTCGACCAGATCGATAGTGAACCGGCGCAGCTCAGAGCGAATCGTCGAGACCACGACCGGTACATCGGCTTCGTCGACCACTTCGCCAACGACCAAGAGTCGCTCGACGAGTCGCGACGTCGACTTCCAGGCGCTGCTCGGACTACGCCGAGACGAGTCACTGCTCACGGGACGTCTTCCAGTGCTGCCGCGATGTCGGAAGCGGTGGCGAATCGGACGCAGCCGTCATGCACCGCTACGATCGTCGCGACGACGTGAGCCGCAAGACCGACACAGATCAAGCTGGAACCGACCAGTCGCAGCATGACGTCGAAGTCTTCCAACGCGCGTACGTCGTCCACATCGAGCAGCGCGACACCGGACAGGTCGAAGATGACACGCCGGACCGCAGCCTGGGCGGCTCCTTCGACCACTTCGCGCTGCAATTCGCGCCACAAGTGCGCTTCGAGTTCGACGATGGGCGCAACGACCAGACTATCCCCGACACGATTCTGAGTCGCGATTCGAACCATCAAGAGCCCACGCGCACGAGCTTCAGGCCCACCATGTCATAGGCGGTCTCGAGCGCATCGCGGAGTGTCGCCTTCGTTTGGACGTCGCCGACCTCGATGCCCAGCTCGACCATGGTCTGTGCGATGGCAGGCGAGACGCCACTCAGAATGCTCTGACATCCCATGAGCCGGGTCGCGCGCATGACCTTGATCAGATGGTTGGCGACGGCGGTGTCGACGACAGGAACACCGCTGATATCAATGATAAAGACCTTCGCGCGGGCCTCCGAGATGCTGCGAAGCACTGCGACCATGATCTCTTGTGCTCGCGCAGAGTCGATGATGCCGACCACCGGCAGCATCAGTACATTGTCCGACAGCGCCGCAACCGGCGTCGACATCTCCAGCAGCGTCTGTGCCTGCTCTGCCACCTTCTGGTTCGTCAAGCGGGTGTAAGCATCGAGGACCAAGATCGCGTCGATGTGGACGAGCTTGGTCACCGCGTGCGTCATCTCCCGCAGCTCGCTTTCGGAGAAAGCCTCGTCCGCGAGATCTTCCAGGAAGATCCGCAGCGAGATGTCGATACCAGCGAAATACGCGATCAACGGCAGGCCGATGTGCGCATGCATCTCCCCGACTCGAAAGCGACGTGCGATGTACTCATCGGTCACGGCCTGGACCTGAAAGAGGTCGCGCCAATGGTCTCCTTGCCGGGCCTTGACGCGCTCGAGGCGTGGGCGGTCGTGAATGAAGAAGCTCCACTCCGGTTGACGTTGCACCCAGTCGTAGAACTTCTCGTTGTAGACCTCGAGTCGTTCGACGACGCGCAACCCGAAGCGCCGGACCCTGGCCAAGTCGGACTCGGTGATGTGCAGACGACGCTGCAACTCGGCGGCGTCGATCGTCACTTCCCACGCGGATGTGCCTCGCATCGTGCTTCGAACGATGCGGGCCGAACCAGTGTCGGATGTCGGAAACTGCTCTTGCATGGGACCCCTCTGTCAGCGGAAGGCGGCCCCGAAGTGTGACGGGGCCCCCTCAGTGTCCCGGAGTTTCGTGCCACGCATATGCGTTAAATAGCTAATGAAATGAGGATGAGTGCGCCGCGCGATGTGTGTATGTTCGCACACGCGTCGCCCCCATTGGACTCGACGGCCGACCGAGAGAGGCAGATGCAACACAGCGAGTTGAACGAGCACCGACCGGTCGTGCTGGTCATCGACGACGAGCCGAGCAATCTGGCAGTTGCGAATCGGGTGCTGAGTCGAGAATTCGAGGTTCGCGTCGCCAACTCCGGCGAGCGCGGAATCTCGATCGCGCAGGCCCAGCGTCCTCATGCCGTCGTACTCGACGTCGTGATGCCGGGCATGGACGGCTACGAGACATGCCAACGGTTGCGATCCCTTCCGGGCATGGCCGATGTGCCCGTGCTGTTCCTCACCGCGCGGTCGAGCGTCGACGACGAGGAACGCGGTTTCGCAGCAGGTGCAGTCGATTACATCCACAAGCCGATCAGCCCCCCCCTGTTGCTGGCTCGCGTCCGAACGCAGTTGCGACTCCAGGGCGCCCTGTTGAACGCGCGGGGTGAGAAACAGCGCGGCGACCGGCTGCTCGAAGTTCTGCTGCCAACGCACGTGGCTCGGGAACTGCAGACGTCCGGCAGCTTCAAACCACGGCGGATCGAGCAGGCCACGGTCCTCTTTGCCGACTTGGTCGGCTTCACGAAGTGGTGCGCTGTGCACCCTCCCGAAGAGGTGGTGGCTCGGCTCCACGCCCTGTTCTTGCGACTCGAAGCGGAGCTTCACAAGTTCGGGCTGCTGAAGCTGAAGACCATCGGCGACTGCCTGATGGCAGTCATCCAGCACGCCGACAACGACGAGAGTGCCCGCTTGGCAGCGCTGCGCTGCGGACTTGCGATGCAGGCAGTCCAACTGCTCGCGGAATACGACTGGGAACTGCGAGTCGGCATTCACTCGGGACCGCTCGTGGCGGGAATCGTCGGTGGCGACCGCTACCAGTATGATGTGTGGGGAGACACGGTGAACGTCGCCTCCCGCCTTACCGGCGCGGCGGAGGCAGGTTTCGTCTGCATGCTCGACTCGGACTTCGCGGCGTTCAGTGGGCTCGTCGAAGAACTCGATCTCGACGTCAGGCAGACACAACGCGAGCTCAAGGGACGCGGCTTGCACGAGCTTGTTCAGGTACGGCGACGCTGAAGAGCACGGCCAACGCCATCACCAACACACAGCCGATGACGTTGAACCAGAGAAAGCCGATCGAGCTGCCGAAGAACAGCGCCACGACCACCACCTGCGAGACCACCGCGGCGAAGAAGACCGCGTTCGCGCCGACCCGCCGCAGGAAAAACCCCGCGAGGAAGACGCCGAGCGTGGTGCCGTAGAAGATCGAGCCGAGGATGTTCACAGCCTGGATCAGGTTGTCGAGCAGCGACGCGAAGCTGGCGAAGGCGAGCGCGACCAGGCCCCAGAACACGGTGAAACCCTTGCTCGCGAGCAGCAGCGTGCGGTCGTCGACGTCCGGGCGTAGCAGCCGACGCCAGAGGTCGACGGTGGTGGTCTGGCCGAGCGCCGTCAGCTCGCTGGCGGTCGAGCTCATCGCCGCGAACAAGATCACCGCCACCAACAAGCCGACCAAGCCCTCGGGCAGCCAGCGGGTGACGAAGCGGATGAAGACGAAGTCGGCGTCCTTGGTCTCGGCGCCGGGCACGGCTCGGAGCACGGTGGCCTTGGCCTCGCCGCGCAGCTCGCCGGCGCGGGCGTGCAGGCGCCGCAGCTCGTCGGCAGCGCGGGCTTGCGCGGTGGCGTCGTCGGCGTGGCGGGCCGCGACGAAGCGGCGCGCGGCGGCCTGTTTCTCGGCCTGCGTGGCGTCCCAGCGCGTCTGTAGGGCCGAGAACGCGGGCGCCTCGGCGCTCTGCTGGACCTGTCGCTCGAGCGGCGCGTTAAAGAGCAGCGGCGGCGCGGCGAACTGATAGAACACGAAGACCAGGATGCCGACGAACAAGATCAGGAACTGCATCGGGATCTTGAAGAGGCCGTTGAAGAGCAGCCCGAGCCGGCTCTCCGCCATCGAGCGGCCGCCGAGGTAGCGCCCGACCTGCGATTGGTCGGTACCGAAATAGGCGAGCGCCAAGAAGAACCCGCCGGTGATGCCGGACCAGAAGTTGTAGCGGTCGTTCAGGTCGAATTCGAACGAGACGGCGTTCATCCGCCCGAGCGCGCCGGCGACCGCGACCGCGTCGGGCAGCGCGACCTCCTCCGGCAGGCTGCGGGCGATGACGACGGCGGCGACGACCATGCCGCCCATCATCACGATCATCTGCTGCTTCTGCGTCTGGCTGACGGCGCGGCTACCGCCGGTGACGGTGTAGAGGATGACGACGCTGCCGATGCCGACGACCGTCGCCTCGAGCGGCCAGCCGAGCACCGCCGAGAGGATGATGGCGGGCGCGTAGATGGTGATGCCCGCCGCCAAGCCGCGCTGCACGAGGAAGAGCAGCGCGCCGAGCACGCGCGTCTTGGTGTCGAAGCGCGACTCCAGGTACTCGTAGGCGGTGATGACGCGCAGCCCGTAGTAGCGCGGCAGGATGAACGCGCAGATGACGACCATCGCGAGCGGCAGTCCGAAGTAGAACTGCACGAAGCGCAGGCCGTCTTCGTAGGCTTGGCCGGGCACCGAGAGGAAGGTGATGGCGCTCGCCTGCGTCGCCATCACCGAGAGGCCGATGGTGTGCCAGGGCAGATCGCCGCCGCCGCGCAGGTGCTGCTCGCCGGTGAGTGCGGCGCCGCGGCTCTTGCAGAGGCCATAGCCGATGATCAGCAGCGTGGTGCCGAGCAGCACCGCCCAATCGAGCGCGCTCATCGCCGGCCCCCTACGACGCCGCCACGGTCAGCCAGCGCAACAGCGCGACGACCGCGACCAGCGCGCCGATCTCGACCGCGTACACGCGCTGCCAGCTGCCCAAGATCGGTGGCGGCTCGCGCTCTGGCTGCGTCATCGGGGCTCCTTCGGTTCGCATCAGAGCGCGAGCAGGTTGGCGAGCAGCCGGTAGGCGCCCGGCACGCCGGCGGGCAGTTGCCGGAACAGCGCCAGGCCGGTGTAGACGAAATGGCCCTTGCCGTATGTGCCGACGAGCAGCGCACCTTGCTGCGGCTTCTCGCCCGGATCTGCGATGGAGAAGACGGGTTGGTACTTCGCATCCCAGGTCTCGGCGAAGTACAGGCCACGCTCCTGCACCCAGCCGGCGAAATCGCCTTCCGCGAGGCGGTTGGGCGTCGTCAGCGCCCGCGCCTTCGCGTCGACCGGCACCATCGCCGCGGTCTCGTCGGTGACCCGGCCGCGCGCGATGGTCAGCGGGTAGGGGCCGAGCTCGACCGTCAGCGGACCGAGGCGGCTATTGGTGTGGTACTGCACGACGAGCCGGCCGCCCTGCTCGACGTAGCGCATCAGCCGGTCGCGGTGGCGACCGAGCCCCGGGTCGGCGTTGTAGGCGCGGACGCCGACGACGATGGCGTCGAAGCGGCGCAGGTCGGCGCTGGCGAGGGCGGCGTCGCCGAGGGTCTCGACCTGGTAGCCGACGCCGGTGAGCGCCTCGGCGACGCGATCGCCGGGGCCGGAGATGTAGCCGATGCGGCGGCCGCCGACCGCGAGCTCGAGCGGCTGCAGCGCCACCCGCGCCGGCCGACGCAGCGTCAGCGCCGGCAGGTGCGGGTAGTCCATCCGGTCTTCGCGGAACGAGACGTCGCGGCTGTCGACCGTGGCGACCCAACGGCCTTGCGCGCGGACGGCCCCGCGCGGCGCCTGCACCTTCAGGCGCAACACGACCTCGTCGCCCTGCTTGTCGAGCCGGAAGGGCGCCTTCGCGGGCGTGACCTGCCAGCCGGCGGGCACCTCGAGCCGCAGCGAGCCGGCGGCGCCGTCACGGCCGGCGCGGACGGTGACGGCGAGCTCGCGGGCGGCGCCGTTCGGCAGCATGACCACGTCGTCGGCGGCTTGCAGCGTCACCACCGGCGCCACCTCCACCGTCCGGCGGACCTCGCCGCGGACCGGGTCGGCGCGGACCTGCTCGACCGGCACGGGCACCTCGATGGCGACGCCTGCGAGCTCGACGCGGGCGAGCGCGAGGAGCGAGGGCGGCGCGTCCGGCAGGCCGATCTCCGCCGGCGCAGCGAGCTGGTGCAGGCCGGGGGCGGCGGGATCGGCGTCCTCGCGCAACCAGAGCGGCGTGCTCGGCGCGGCGTCCTGCGGCACGACCAGCGTGTGCTTCAGCGTCGTCGGCGCGTGCGACGTCAGCGTGCGCGCCGTAGCGTCGCGCGTGCCGTCGGGCCAGCGCCATCCGAGCAGACGCGCGCTCGCATTGCCCCGCACCAACGCCGTCGCCTGCAATGGCAGCTTGCCGCCGGGCGTGACCTGCGCGGCCTCGGCGAGCAGCTCGAGGTGCAGACCGGCGCAGTCGCGCATCAGCCGCTCGGTCTCGGCGAGCTTCTCGGCGCGTGAGGGATTGGCTTCCGGCAGCGCACGCAACGCGGCGTGGACCTTGGCGAGCGCCGGCAGGCTGCGCTCGGGCGCGTGCAGGTCGAAGCCCTTGCGGGCCGCGGCGACGGCGGCTTGCAGCGCGGCGGTGCCGGGGTAGCGGCTCCAGCCGAGGTCCAGGCCCTCGAAGACGTCGGCCTTGGGCTTGGTGCCGTCGAGCGGCTCGAAGTATTCGGGCTGCGGACCGCGCTGGCCGACGACGCCGAAGCCCTGGCTCTTGTGCTGGCTGCGACTCTCGGCGGCGACCTCGCCCCAGGAGCGGCCGCGCAGCGCGTCGTAGGTGCCGACGTCGATTTGCAGGTAGCGGCTCGGATCCCAATCGTCGGGCAGCCGCCAGGTCGAGACGTTGTAGAGCAGGCGGTCGGCCTGCCAGGGCTGGCCGTCCGCGCCGGGGAAGCGCTTCGGATCGCGGAAGCGGGCCGGATCGGCGGCGGCACGGAAGGCTTCGGCCGCCAGCATCGCCGAGGCGGTGTGGTGGCCGTGGTTGGGCGGTCGCGTGGTGAAGCGGGTGATCACGACGTCGGGGCGAAAGCGCCGGATCGCGCGCACCACGTCTTCGAGCATCGCCTCGTGGCCCCAATAGCGCAGGCTCTCCTCGGCGCTCTTGCTGTAGCCGAAGTCGCGCGCCCGGGTGAACAGCTGCTCGGCGCCGTCGACCGCCCGCGCCGCGAGCAGCTCGTAGGTGCGGATGATACCGAGCAAATCGCCCTGCTCGCTGCCGATCAGGTTCTGGCCGCCGTCGCCGCGCGTCAGCGAGAGGTAGCCCGCCCGCAGCCCGCGCGCACCGACCAACCACGCGAGCAGGCGCGAGTTCTCGTCGTCGGGGTGGGCCGCGACGTAGAGCACGCGGCCGACCACGGCGAGGCGGTCGATGCCGGCTGCAATCTCGGCGGCCGAGCGCTGCGCGGCGCCGGCGCGACCGGGCCAGCCGGCGGCGAGCAGCGCGAGGGGGAGGGTGAGGCTGATGAGGTGGCGGAGGCGTGGTGTCGTCATGGCGGCGCGACGCTAGCAGAGGCGCTCGGACGCGACGACTCCGACGCCGCAACTGTTCGCCGTTCACCACGCTTCTTCGCGCGACCGTGGCCTCGTGCGCGCGGAGGTGGTACGCCAACGCCGCCATGGCTCGACCCTTCGCACCAGCCCTGCTCGCCGCCGACCCCGCTGCCCTGCGGCTGCTGCCCGACGGTTTTCGCCACGCCTCTGCCCGCGCCGCCGCGGTCGCTGCCGCCGCCGCGCGGGGCGTCGCCCCGGGCCTGCTCGCCGCGCTCGCGGCGCAGCAGGCGCGTCTGCCCAGCGATTCCGCCCGCGACGAAGCGCTCGAGCGCCTCGGCCGACCGGGTGCCGTCGCCGTCGTCACCGGCCAGCAGGTCGGCTTGTTCGGCGGCCCGCTCTACGCGCTCTACAAGGCCGCCGCGGCCGTGCGCACCGCGCAGGCGCTGCAGGCCGAGACCGGCGCGCCGGCGGTGGCGGTCTTCTGGCTGCAGACCGAAGATCACGACCTCCACGAGATCGACCACGCCTTCGTGCCCGGTGACGCCGAGCCGCTGCGCCTCACCGCCCGCCCCGCCGACGCCGTTGCGGACGCTCCTCGCGACGCTGCCGACGCCGCCGCCCGCCGCCCGGTCGGCGCCGCGCCGCTCGCCGACGCCGTCGGCGCGGCCATCGACGCCTTCGCCGACGCCGTCGGGGGCCTGCCGCACGCCGAGCGCACCGTCGCGCTGCTGCGGGCGTGCTATCGCCCCGGCGCGGGCTGGGCCGAGGCCTTCGCCGCGCTCTTCGCCGAGGTCTTCGCCGGCACCGGCCTGTTGCTGCTGAACCCCCGCGATCCGGCCATCGCCGCGCTGACGGCGCCGCTGCACGCGCGCTGCCTCGACGAAGCGGCGCCGATCGCCGCGATCTTGCAGACGCGCTCGAAGGCGCTCGAAGCGGCTGGGTTCGCGCCGCAGGTGCACGTCCGCCCGGAGGCACCGCTGGCGTTCTTCGCCCCCGACGAGGTCGCCGACGGCAGCCGCGGCGCGCCGCGCTACCGCCTCGAGCCGCGCGGCGCCGACCAATTCGCGCTGATCGGCGATCCCGCAGGCCGCGTCGTCGACCGCGCAGCGCTGTATCGGGCGCTGGCCGAGCGGCCGATCGCGCTCTCGACCTCGGCGCTGCTGCGGCCGCTGCTGCAGGACACGCTGCTGCCGACCGCCGCCTACCTCGGCGGGCCCGGCGAGATCGCCTACTTCGCGCAGCTGCCGCCACTCTACGCCCACCTCGGCGTGGCGATGCCGCTCATCGTGCCGCGGGCGCGCTTCCGACTGCTCGATCCGCGCAGCCGCGGCCTGCTCGCGCGCCTGGGGCTGCCGCTCGCGCAGGTGCTCGGCGACGAGACCGCGCTGCGCGCGACCCTGGCCGAACGCGCCGCCGGCGACGGCTTCCCCTCGCCCGAGGCGACCGAGGCGGCGCTGCTCGCCGACGTGCTGCCGGGCCTCGATGCCCTGGGCGAGACGATGGCGCGGCTGGACCCGAACCTGCAGCGCACCGCCGAGCGCGCGGGCGCGCAGGTCCGCGACACCGTCGGCAAGCTCGTGCAGCGCTACGCCGCCGCGCTCGGCCGCCGCGACGCAGACGCTTGGCAACGCGTGGTGCGGCTGCGGGCGCTGCAAGCGCCGGGCGGGGTGCCGCAGGAGCGCTGCTTCTGCGTCGCCTGGGCGTTGGCCTGGCTCGGGCCGACCGCCGCGCAGACGATCATCGCGGAAACAGCGCCGTTCTCGGGCGAATTGCAGGAGCTGCAGGCATGAAGACCGGGGTGGACTTGTTGGTGGTGGCGCCGCATCCCGACGACGCCGAGCTCTTCTGCGGCGGGCTGTTGGCGCTGGCGGCGTCGCGCGGGCAGCGCGCGGCGATCTTGGACCTGACGGAGGGTGAGTTGGCGACGCGTGGCAGCCTCGAGCGGCGGGCGGCCGAGAAGCTGGCCGCGCGCGCGGCGTTGGGTCTACACGGCCGCGAGAACCTGTATTTTCCGGACGGCGGCATCGCGCCGCACGACCCGCAGCAGGTCGAGCATCTGGCGCACGCGCTGCGGCGTTGGCGACCGACGATCCTGGTCGGCCCGTGGCGGCACGACCGTCACCCCGACCACGAGGCCACGCATCAGCTGCTGCGGCGGGCGGCCTTCGTCGCGGGGTTGGCGAAGGTGATGCCGAGCGTGTCACCGCACGTCCCGCGGGCGCTGCTCTGGTATCCGACGCGGCACCTCGCCGAGCCGAGCTTCGTCGTCGACATCAGCGCCGTCGTCGAGCAAAAGCGCGCCGCCATCGCCTGCTACGCCAGCCAGGTCGGCGTCGACGCCGCCGCCGCGCCGACGTTGCTGGCTTCGGCGGGTTCGCTGCCGGCGTTGGCGGCGCGAGATGCCTTCTACGGCGCGCAGATCGGCGCGGTGGCCGGCGAGCCGTACGTCGGCGAGCAAACCCTCGCCATCGACGACCCCGTCGCGCATTTCGGCGACCACGCGCGCGGCCCGGCGCAGCTCTTCCCGGAGCGTCGATGAGCGACCGTCGCCTGAGCATCGCGATCACCTGCTTCCCGACCGTCGGCGGCAGCGGCATCGTCGCGACCGAGATCGGCCTGGGCATGGCGCGCCGCGGCCACGAGGTGCATTTCGTCTCGGCCGAGGTGCCGGTGCGGCTCGACCGCGCGACCGACGGCGTCTTCTTCCACGAGGTCCGCACCGGCGAGCACGCCGCCATCGCCGGCTCGGGCACCTACCCGCTGGCGCTCTGCAGTCGGCTGGTCGAGGTCGCGACCTACGCCAAGATCGACCTGATGCACGTGCACTACGCGGTGCCGCACGCGGCCGCGGCGTGGATGGCGCGCGAGGTGCTCGGGCCGGGCGCGCCGCCGCTGGTCACGACGCTACACGGCACCGACATCACCTTGGTCGCGGCCGACCCCTCGTACCTCCCGGTGACGCGCCACGCGATCTTGCGCTCGAACGCGGTGACGACGCCCTCGGCCTTCTTGCGCGACGAGACGCTCACGCGCCTGCAGCTGCCGCCGAGCACGCCGATCGAGGTGATCCCGAACTTCGTCGACGCCGAGCGCTACGCCCCCGGGCCGAACCGGCATTGCCTGCGCCGGCTCTTCCCCGATCTGGAGGGCGACGAGCTGGTGCTGATGCACGCCTCGAATTTCCGGCCGCTCAAGCGCCTCCACGACGTCGTCGCCATCTTCGCAGCGGTGGCGGCGGCGCGACCGGCGCGGCTGCTGCTGGTCGGCGACGGTCCGGAGCGCTCGCGCGTCGAGGCCGCGGTCCGCAGCGCCGGCTTGGGTTCGCGCGTGGCGCTGGTCGGACGGCAGGAGAGCTGCGCCGATTGGCTGCGCGCCGCGGACCTGTTCCTGCTGCCGAGCGAGACCGAGAGCTTCGGGCTCGCCGCGCTCGAGGCGATGGCGTGCGGGGTGCCGGTGCTGGCGAGCGACGTCGGCGGCTTGGCCGAGGTCGTGGTCGATGGCGTCGGGGGGCGGCTGCTACCCAAGGGCGACCGCGCGGCCTTCGTGCAGGCGGCGCTGGCGCTGGCGGCCGATCCGGCGGCGCGCGCGGCGATGGGCGCGGCGGCCCGGCGGCGCGCAGTCGAGCATTTCGGTCCGCGCGAGATGCTCGACCGCTACGAAGCGCTCTACCGGCGGATCACTTCCACTCCTTGAGCGCCTTCTCGACGCGCTCACGGTAGAAGAAGTTCGGATCCTTGCTGCCGAGGTCGAAGGCCTGCTGCGCGAACTTGCGCGCCTGCGCCTTGTCGCCCGAGGCGGCCAGAATCTCGGCCTTGATCCAGCTGTTGAACCAGGTGGTCTCGATGGCGAGCGAGATGTCGGCGAGGCGCAGCGCGGTCTTGTGGTCCTTCTTCACCGACGAGAGGTAGCGCGCGGCGAGGGCGTGCGGACGCCAGGAGCCGTCGATCGCCTTGTCGATCGAGGCCTGCGCGTGCGCAGCGGTGTCGACCTTGATGGCGACCGAGACGCGCAGCTTCTCCCACTCGAGGTCGAGCGAGGTGCTGTCGTCGGTGGTGTCGGTAAACGTGAAGATCATCCGCTCGCGCATCGGGCCGGCGCTGGTCTTGGCCGGGACGCGGACCACGTCTTCCTTGGCGTCGTAGGGGGTGCCGCCCGACCACAGGCCGAGGTTGCGGTTCAGCGCGATGGTCCAGCCCTTCTTGCCGGGGATGCTGACGATGGCGTAGCTGCCTGCGGTGACCTTCTGGCCGCCGAACTCGACGTCGTTGGAGAAGGTGATCTTGGTGGCGCGGTTGGCGCCGGTCCGCCACGGCTTGTCGAAGGGCACCAGGGCGCCCCAGATCTTGCGACCCTTGACGCCGGGGCTCGAGTACTCCACGTCGATGTCGGTGAGACCGACGCGCTGGCCGACCTTGGCGGCGGGGCTCGGGGCCGGCAACGCGAGTTGGGCCTGCGCGGCGGGGGCAACGGCGAGGGTGCCGAGGCCGGCAAAACCGCAGACTGCGGCAGTAGCGATGAAGCGACGAAGCGATTGCATGGGTGAACCTCCTGGGGCGCGGAGGATAGTGTCCACGGGCCCGCTGTAAAGCGTTCGACCCGCGACCTCGCCCGGCCCGCGCTCGAACAAGACCACACCGAGCTCGTCCTCGAGCTTGCGCACTGCCGTCGAGAGCGCCGGCTGACTCACGAAGCACGCCGCTGCGGCCCGCCCGAAATGCTGCTCGCGGTCGACCGCGACGATGTACTCGAGCTCGCGCAGCGTCATCGGAGCCTCCGGATGCCGTCGAATCGGCCGTTCGGTGCTAGCGAGCGGCCCGAGCGCTGACAAGCCGGCGCGCCGGTCCTCAGCGCGTCACCTCTGAAGAAGCGTGAGCAGCGCCCCTACACCCACGACGAGGACTGGCGGTGGATGCAGTCTCGCGACTAGACTGCGGGCGCCGCAGCGAAGCGGCCGGGGATCTCACAAAGATGGCCAAGCTCGCGCACCGTGCCGCCGTTCTCGCCCAACTCTGGAAGTTCGCCACCGAGCACCGCGTCTACTGGCTGGTGCCGTTCGGCGTGATGCTGTTGATGGCCGGCGCCTTGATCGTCGCCTCCGAGGGGGCGACGCCCTTCCTCTACGCCCTGTTCTGAGCCACGCGCCGGCCACGGTCGGCGACGCGAATTCCGCTACAGCCCGATCATCTTCTCGGACCGAACGCACCCCAGATGGGGGCGACCGCGGGTGGCCCTGACACATCCTGTCCGGCCGCTGCCCGAGGCTCGGTCTGCGCGGGCCGTCACGGCCTGTCGAGGAGGCGTGGCGGATGACTCGAGCGGCGACGGTGCGAAGGCAAGGCGAGACGGCGACGGCCGGCGAGGGACCGGGCGACGCGCGCTTGGCGGCGCTGCGGCAGGCGGGCTGGCTGCGGCCGGCGTCGGAATTGCCCGCGCGGTCGCCGACCGCGCCGGCGACGCGAGCGCGGCCGACGACGCTTGCGGAGGTGCCGGCCGCAGACGACGACGATCGGCGCGGCGACGCGGCCGGCGGCGGCGCGGCGGAAGGCAACGCCACGCGCGTCTGGCGTTTGACGCGCGACCCCGGCGGCCGCGTGGCCGTGGTCCCGGTTCTGGTGGGCGCCGGCGGCGGGCGAGGTCGGCGCGCCTTCGGTTGGAACGAGCCGTGGTCGCGCGCCGCGCTGGTCCGCGCCACCGGCCAGCCGCTGACACCGCTGGATCATCGGGTCTTCGCGCTGCACGAAGCTGCCTGCGCGCTCGCGGCCCTGGCCGACCCCGCCGGTGCGGCGCGGCTCTCCGCGCTCGCCGTCCGCGCGGTCGCCGAGTCCCCCGACGCCGCGCTGCGCGACGACCACGGCCGGCCGGTGACGGCGCGGGTCGAGCGCGTCGGCGTGCGACTGCGCGGTGACGACGCAGGCTACGCCTTCGAATGGCTCGACGCGCGCGGTGCGCCATGGCCTGACGAACTCGCCGTCGAGGCGGCACGCGAGGGCCTGCGCGACGGCTTCGCGACCGTGCTCCGAGGCGGCGGCGTGGCGATCCTCGATCTGCCGGCGGCCGCCTGCGAAGCGGTGCTGCGGGGCGAAGGACTGAGCGCCGAGCAGGTCCTCGCGCAGGTCCGCGCGCTGCGGCGCGCCGGCCTGACCACGCACATCGCCGACGGGCTGCCGATCGGCGAGGCGGTGCGCTCGGGTCGGCTCGAGCTGCGCCTGGCCGTGGGCGAAGACGGCCTGGAGGCCGCGCTACGGGTCGCCCCCTTCGGCGACGGCGCCACTTGGCCACCCGGCATCGGCGAGGGCACCGTGCTCGGCCTCTCGGCCACCGGATTGCGCCGCTGCGAGCGCGACCGGCCGGCTGAGGTGGCCGACGCCGAGGCGCTGCGGGCGACGCTCGGGTTGCCGCCGCCCGACGATGCGTGGCGCTGGCAGTTGGGGCGGATCGAGGACGCGCTGGCGTTGGTCGAGCGGGCCGAGGCCCTGGCGCATGCGGTTGATGTTCGCTGGGACGACGCCCCGTGCGTGGTCCGACCCGAACCGGACGAGGAGCCCGTGATCGTGGCACTCGGCCAGGATTGGACCGGCGCGATGCTCGAGTTCGCGGGTGAGACGACCGAGCTCTGGCCACTGCTCGACCAACTACGCGGGGGCGCGAACCACCTGCGGCTGGGCGATGGTCGCTACCTCCGGCTGCGGGAGGCGATCCGACTCCGTCTTGCCGCCGCGGCACATTGCGTGCAGGCGCTGCAGGACGCTCGCAGCGACACTGCCGCGGCCACGGCCCTGCAAGCGCTGGCGGCGCAGGTCGAGGTCCGCGGCGCCGATGGACACCGAGCCGGCCGGGCCGTCGCCGCGCGCCGCGCCGCGTTCGCCCTCGACGTCGCCGAGCCCGCGGGGTTGCGTGCCACGATGCGGCCGTACCAACGGCAGGGCTACGCCTTTCTGGTGCGGGCGGCGGCCTGCGGGCCCGGCGCGATCTTGGCCGACGACATGGGTCTGGGGAAGACGTTGCAGGCGTTGGCGCTGCTCCTGCAGCGGGCCGAATCGGGCGGCGCCTTGGTGGTCGCGCCGGCGTCGGTGCTGGCGGTCTGGGAGCGAGAGGCAGCGCGCTTCGCGCCGGCGTTGCGCGTGCGGACGATGCGCGCCCGCGACGTAGCGCGGCGCTCCACGCGCCCGCACGAGCTGTGGTTGACGAGCTGGGCGCAGCTCGCGCGGGCCCCCGAGGTCTTCGCGGCGCACCCATTCGGCACCGTGGTGCTCGACGAGGCGCAGCTGGCGAAGAATCCGACGACGGCGCGCTTCGCGGCCGCAGCGGGGTTGCGGGCGGGGTTCCGACTGCTGCTCTCGGGCACGCCGATCGAGAACCGAACCGAGGAGGCGTGGGCGCTGACGGAGCTGGCGGTGCCGGGTCTCCTCGGCGCACGCGGCGCGTTCCTGCGTCGCTACGCGACCCCGATCGAGGCGCGCGGCGACGCGGCGGCGGCAGCAGCGCTCGGGGCGCAGATCGCTCCGCACCTGCTGCGGCGGCGCAAGGAAGAGGTCGCGCGCGACTTGCCACCGCGGACGGAGGTCGACGTACCGGTGTTGCTCTCGGCGGCGGAGCGCGAGCGCTACGAGTTCGTCCGCCGGACCGCCGAAGCGGCCCTGCGGTCCGAGGCTTCCGGCGGGGAAGCGAACGATCCGCGCCGACGCGCCCGACTGTTCGAGGTCGTGCTCCGCCTGCGGCAGCTCGCCTGCCACCCGCGGCTCTGCGACCCGGACTCGCCGCTCCCTTCGGCAAAGATGGCGCGCGCGCGGGCGCTGCTCGGGGAGCTGCGTGCGCAGGGGCGCCGGGCGCTGGTGTTCTCGCAGTTCACCGCGCACCTGGACCTCTGCGCGGAGGCGCTGGCGGCCGACGGCGCGACGCTGCTGCGGCTCGACGGTCGGACCCCGGTCCAGGCGCGACGCGAAGCGGTCGAGGCCTTCCAGGCGGGCCGAGCCGACGTGCTCCTGGTCAGCCTCGGGGCCGGCGGCACGGGGCTGACGCTGACGGCGGCGGACGCGGTGGTGCTGCTCGATCCCTGGTGGAACCCGGCGCTCGAGGCGCAGGCGGCCGACCGGGCCCACCGCATCGGACAGCAGCGGCCGGTGACCGTGTTCCGCTTGCTCGCCGAGGCCACCGTCGAGACGCGGATCCGCGCGCTCCAGCGACGCAAGGCCTCGATCGCCGAGCAGGTCCTCGGCGCGGCACGCGGCGCGTCGGCCAGCCTGAGCGAGGCCGAGCTGCACAGCCTGCTCGCGGCGGAGGAGCCCGAGGAAAGGGCCGGCAGAGCGAACGCGTCCGCGGGTTCAGGTCGAGACGCTAGTCCTCGACCCCCGGCGTGAGCGTGTGGTCGGGCCCGCGCTTGGGTACATCCGGCTCGACGAAGCACCAGCGCACCGCCGGATGGAGCTGCTTCAGCCGCCGCTCGAAGCGGTTGATGGTCTCGACCACGCCGGCGGTGTCGAGGCCGGGCGCGAGCTCGAGCTTGGCGGCGACCATCACCTCGCCGGGGCCCTTCTGGACGGTGATGAGGCGGAAGGCCGAGACGATGTTCGGGTCTTCGCCGGCTGCGACCTGCACGTGTACGTCGACGCTGGCGTCGGCGCGCTCGCCGACGAGCAGGCTCTGGACCTCGACCGCGAGGAAGACGGCGACGCCGACGAGCACGACACCGACGGCGATGGAGCCAGCCGCGTCGTAGCGACCGTCACCGGTCTGCCAAGCGGCGAACAGCGCGACGAGCGCGAAGAGCAGGCCGAGCACCGCCGCGGCGTTCTCGCCGAAGATGACGATGAGGTCGCTGTCCTTGGTCTCGCGGAGGTAGCGCAGGAAAGGCGTCGCGCCACGCCGGCGATCGAGCTCGCGGATATTGCCGTAGGTGGCCCAGCCCTCGAGCAGCAGCGAGGAGCCCAGCACGCCGAAGGGCCAGGTCAGATCGCCGACCGGCTCGGGGTGCGAGAGCTTGTGGGTGCCCTCGTAGACCGAGTACGCGCCGCCGAGCGAGAAGAGCAGCAACGCCACCATGAACGACCAGAAGTAGAGGGCGGCACCGTAGCCGAGCGGGTGCTGGGCGTCGGCGGGGCGTTGCGCCTGCTTGACCCCGAGCAGCAAGAGCAGCTGGTTGCCGCAGTCGGCACCGCTGTGCAGCGTCTCGGCGAGCATCGCGCCCGAGCCGCTGATCAGCGCCGCAATGCCCTTGCCGAGGGCGATGGCGATGTTGACCGCGAGGGATTGCCAGATGTGTCCGGTGTCGTTCGGTTCGCTCATGCGCGCGAGCTTACGGGTTGGGAGTCCGGCTGCAAGCGGCCGAATCTTGGCGCTGCGTCGCAGGCGACGGCACGATGACGGGACGACGCGGCCGGAGGGGCCGGCGCCGGTGGGGGGCGGCGATGGCGACGCGCGGCGAGGCGCTGACGGCGTGTAGCGAGGCTCGGGTGGCGTTGCAGCGCGACGGCTTCGCGGTGGTGCGCGGCGTCTTCGGTCGCGCGGAGATCGAGCGCCTCGGTGCCCACGTCGACGGGTGCCGCGTGGACAACGGTCCGCTGCGGCTGGTGCCGGGCTCGCACCTGCGCGGGCCGCTACCGCACGGCGACGATCGAACGCTGGCCCACTCGCAGGTCGGACCGGGCACACCGCGCCCCGCGCTGCTCGAGCCGGGAGACGTCGCCATCTTCGGTCCCTTCGTCATCCACGGCAGCACTCCGAATCGCAGCGCGGACCCGCGGCGGGTGCTCGTGAGCGGATTCGCTCTTCCGGGCGCGAACCACCGCCGCTATCCCGGCCACGGAGCCGGTCGATGTGTCAGCCTTCGCGACGTCGATCCGGCGGCTACTTCTTGCTGCGCCGTGCGCTCACGACCGTAGGTCCTCGGCGGGACCGACCGCGCGGCCGGGCGCTGCGCACGGCCGTCCCAGTTCAGTTCGATCCCTCACGGCTGAGTCGGCGAATCCGTCCACAGGCCCGAAAGTCACTTCTACATCGAGGAGCAGACCCGCCCAGAAGTCCGCCAACCCTGAAGCCTGACTGAAGATAGACGGGTACCGTGCCGCAGGCATGATGTTGCTTGCGACAAACCTCACCCGCGTGCCGGAACCCCCGGCGACGCGG
>JBEARB010000085.1:0-2632 GCA_041163625.1 Pseudomonadota bacterium
CGCGCCCTGGTCACCGTGCTGAACAACGGCGCCTACAAGGCTCCGGTCATCAAGGTCCACGACGTCGAGGTCGGCCCGAGCCTGGGTCGCGACGCGGTGCGCTCGGGCATGATCAGCATCGTGCTCGGCTTCATCCTCGCGGCGCTGTTCATGCTCTGGTACTACCGCCAGGGCGGCGTCATCGCGAATATCGCGCTCTTCGCCAACCTGATCTTGGTGACGGCGTGCCTGGTCGCCTTCAACGCGGCGCTCACGCTGCCCGGCATGGCCGGCATCGTGCTGACGGTCGGCATGGCGCTCGACGCCAACGTGCTGATCTTCGAGCGCGTCCGCGAGGAGCTGCGCAACGGTCGCTCGGTCCGCAACGCGCTCGACCTGGGCTACGGCAAGGCCTTCTGGACCATCTTCGACGCGCAAATCACCACCGCGATCGCCGGCTTCGTGCTCATGCAGTACGCCACCGGCCCGATCTACGGCTTCGCCGTGACCCTGCTGATCGGCATCGGTTGCTCGATGTTCACCAGCATCTTCGTCACCCGGCTCATCTACAACTACCTGCTCGACAGCGGGAAGATCGGCACGGAGCTTTCGCTCTAAGCCCGCGCCCTTCGGCCAGACGCACGCAGGAGAATGAACATGCAGTTCCGTGAGATCTTCAAGCCGGGTTTGGTGTGGGACTTCCTCGGTCGCCGTCGCGTCTTCTTCGCGGTGTCGGCCACGATGGTCCTCGTCTCGATCCTGTCGCTGACCATCCTCGGCTTCAACAAGGGCATCGACTTCAAGGGCGGCACCAAGATCGTCGTGTCGTTCAAGCCCGACGCCTCGGTGCAACGCGAAGACCTGCGCACCATGCTCGGCGAGTTCCTCAAGACCGCCTCGGGCGGCTCGGACGTCGGCCAGATCGAGGTCCAGGACTTCTCGGTCGGCTCGGGTGCTTCGGGCGACAGCAAGGACTTCCTCCTGCTCACCGAGATCACCTCGTTGGTGACCGACGAGCAGAAGCAGGCCCTGATCGCCAAGCTCGGCTCGGCCTTCCCGGGCGCCGCCATCGACGTCGCCAAGGAGGGCGAGGACCGCTTCTTCGTCAACCTCGCCGGCGCGGCCAACGTCGCCGAGACCTACGAGAAGCTGAACGGCCTGTTCAACGGCGCCGGCTACCCGAAGGTGACCGTCAACTCGGACGTGCAGCGTCAGATCGAGGTCAACAACTACCGCACCCTGCAGATGGCGGCGACCGAGGACGAGAACCTCGACGAGGCCACCATCAAGCAGCGTGAGGAGGCCGCCCGCGCCGCGATGAAGGGCGATCTCGAGAAGCGCACGGACGACCGCTACACCGTCACCATCGAGGAGTTCAAGGCCAAGCTGACCGACTCGATGAAGACCCAATACGGCGACAGCTTCATCGCGGTGCGCGAGTCGACCTCGGTCAGCCCGTCGGTCGCCGGCGACATGCTCAACCAGGGCTTGGTCGCCATCCTCTACGCGCTGCTCGGCATCGTGATCTACATCACGCTGCGCTTCGACGTGCGCTACGCGCCGGGCGCCATCGTCGCCTTGCTGCACGACGTCTTCATCGTCATCGGTTGCTTCTCGATCGCCCAGATCAAGTTCACGATGCCGATCATCGCCGCCGTGCTGACCATCGCGGGTTACTCGATCAACGATACGATCGTCGTCTTCGACCGTATCCGCGAGGTGATCGAGAAGTACCCGAAGGCGCCGATGAAGATGGTGATCAACAACGCCGTCAGCCAGACGCTCTCGCGTACCGTCCTCACCTCGGTGACGACGCAGATGGCGGTGCTCTCGATCTTCCTGCTCGGCGGCGGTCTGATCCGCGACTTCGCCTTCGCCATGTGCGTCGGCCTCGTCGTCGGTACCTACTCGTCGATCTTCATCGCGAGCCCGCTCTTCCTGACCCTGCACGAGATCTTCGAGGCCCGTCGCGCCGAGGCCACCGCCAGCGGTGACGCCGCCGCCGTGGCCCGGACCCAGATCTAAGGTAGCGGGCGCCCCTTGCCCGACTGGCAGATCGAGCAGCCCGACGCCGACGCCGTGGCGGCGCTCGTCGAGGCCTTGCCCGCGCCTCCGCTGCTCGCGCGCCTGCTCGTCAACCGCGGCATCGCCGACGCCGAGACGGCCCGCGCCTTCCTCGAACCCTCGCTCGCCGCGCTGCCCGATCCCTTCGGCATGCGCGACGCCGAGCGCGCCGCCGAGCGCTTGGCCGACGCCGTCCAAGCGGCCGAGCCGGTCTGCGTCTACGGCGACTACGACGTCGATGGCGTCAGCGCCGCCGCGCTGCTCTCGAGCTTCCTCGGCAGCCTCGGACGGCCGCCACAGGTCTTCCTGCCCGACCGCTTCCGCGACGGCTACGGCCTGCACGAGCAGCGACTCGAAGAGCTGTGTGACCAGGGCGTCCGGCTCTTCGTCAGCGTCGACTGCGGCAGCACCGCGGTCGGCCCGATCGCCAAGGTCCGCGCCCGCGGCATCGACTTCATCGTCGTCGACCACCACCAGCTCGGGCCGACGCTGCCCGACGCCACCGCGCACCTGAACCCCCGCCTGCCCGGTTGCGGTTTCGTCGACGAGCCGCTCTCGGCGGTCGGCGTCGCGATGGTGCTCGCGCAGG
>JBEARB010000086.1:0-12171 GCA_041163625.1 Pseudomonadota bacterium
CCGGCCTGCGGCTGCAGCACGGCGACGGTGGTGGTCGCATCGTCGTCGCTGCCGGCGCCGCGCACGACGACGTGGCGGGCGCCGATAGTGAGCTGCTCGGCGTGGTAGACGGCGGCCTCGCGGTGCAGGCGCGGGGCCTCGCCCCAGACGTCGACCTCACCGCGCACGACCAAGCCCTCGGGCAGCCCCTTGAGGCTCTGCGCCGGCACGCCGCGGACCACGGCACCGGCCCGGCCGTCGGCTGCGGCGAGCATCATGTCGTCGTAGGTGGCCGGGGTGGCGCTGCGGACGGTCTGCAGGCGGCGCAGCCGATCGGCGACCACGCGCCAATCGCTGAGATCCAGCCCTCGGCGCATCACCACCAGATGCGGATAGGTCGAGAGGATCCGCTCCTGAAACGCGACCTGGAAGCCGGTGTTGACGGCGAGCACGACGATGAGCGCGGCGACGCCGAGCGCGATGCCGAGCGTGGACATCCACGAGACGATCGAGAGCTGCGCGCTGCGCCGTCCCGCGAGCATCTGCAGGGCGACGAGCAGTTCGTATCGTTCGCGAAGTCGTGCGAGCAAGGCGTCTCCAGGCACCGGCCTTGACCGGGGGCGGGACGTTGGCACCATCCGATGCGGTCGGCAAGCGCCCGGAGGATCACGATCATGCACCGCTGCAACGCCCCGCGCTCCGGCCTGCTGGCCGCCCTGTTCGTGCTGAGCCTCGGAGCCTGGGCGTGCTCGGACCCGCCCGTGAGCGCCGGCAACGGCAGCGGCGGTCAGGACGCCGGCAGCGACGCTGGCGGCGACGCCGCGAGCGACGCGACCGCCGATGTCTTCCGCTTCCAGGACGTCGGCACCGGCGGCTTCGAAGACGTCCCCGACGTCCCCGACACCGCCGCGGACGCCAGCCCCGACGACGTCACCGACGCCAAGACCGACACCTTCGAGTGGCCCGACGAAGACGCCGACATCGGCCCGCCGCCCGACGTCGCCAAGCCCGACGTGACCTACAAGGCGCTGCAGGTGGTCGCGACGACGCCGGCGAACGACGGCCAGACCACCGGTACGCTGGCGAAGTTCACGGTGCAATTCGATCAGCCGCTCGAGCCGATCACCGTCGGCACCTTCACCGTCCAGGTGCTCGGCGCCGGCAGCGGCACCCTCAACGGCACCTTCAACGTCAGCGGGGATACGTTCACGTTCGAGGCCGACGCCAAGGTCTTGCCCGCGACGCGCGTGGACGTGGAGATCAGCACGCTCGTCACCGGACCGCAGGGCCAGACGCTCGAGCAGCCCTATAGCTTCCACTTCCAGACGCCGGGCCACGCCGACACGGCGCCCTATGCCGCGATGGCGGCACGCTACGCGCCAATCATCGACGTCGCGCTCGCCGAGGGCGGCGACGCGGCGTGGGACATCCCGCGCTGGCCGGGCGATTTCGTCGACCCTGCCGCAGCTTCGGGCGCTGCCGGCTATTGGGCGCTGAACGACGCGCCGGCCCTCGCACAGGCGCAGAAGGCGCTGCCCCGCGTCGGCTGGGGCGTCGTCGAGACGCAGAGCCACGTCTTCCTGCACTACCTCGTCTATTGGCCCAAACGCGTCGCGGAGGCCGGAAATCCGGGCTTCGTCAACGATACGGCGTTGTTCACGGTGGTGGTCGCGCGCTGGCCGAGCGAGCATCCGGTGGCGCTGCGGACGTGGAGCAAGCGCAAGGACGACGAGCGCATGTGGCTCTGGCTGACCGACGACGCGGCGCTGCTGCCCTCCGGAGCCAAGCCCTCGCAGCACGGGGTCCGTGGCGTCCTCGCCGCGAAGCAGCTCTTTCCGACCACCGAGGATGTGTTCGGCTGCGACAGCGCTTCGAACTGCAAGCCGCGTCGCGCGCCGGTCTGGGTGCGCGGCGGCGTGCATCAGGCGTGCCTGCGCGGCGACGCCGGCGAGACGTCGGGGGGCAAGCACTGCTTCTGGGACGCCAACGTCGCGCGCGTGCGCCTGGTGCCCGGCGCGACCGCCGAGGAGGTGCCCTTCAGCAGCGCGGTCAAGGGCGCGGAGCCCAAGAGCTACGGCTACACGCTCGAGCCGCTCGAGACCACGTTCTGGTCGCGGCGAGTCGCGACGGACCTGTTCGAGGGGCCGCTCTCGTTCTCGTACAGCGCGCCGGCGGGTCGGCCCAAGGGCGTCGCCGGCAACGTCGGCAGCAAGTTCGTCGGCGGCGGGGCCTCGGATTTCGGGCGTCCGCCGTGGGCGATTCGCTGGAAGCCCGCGAGCAACGAGACCTACTACGACTTGCCGCGCGGGACGGTGTTCCTCGATCCCGCGTACGCGCTGTGGAAGCGGATGGGAGCGGAGGCGGCGAAGTTGCCGGCGTTCGACAAGGCGAAGGGGGTCGGGTTGTCGGTCGCGCTTTGTTTTGATCCGTTTTTGTATGTCGATGAGCGGGGGGCTTCGGCTTGTCAGCCGTGAGGGTGCAAGGAGGGGGTGTCCCCCCTCCTTCCTATCCTCCCCCTTGGCTGAGGGGGCGTTGACACTGCCCTCAGACTCCCCCGTCTTGTGGGTGTTTTTGGGTTGCGGAGGGGGTGCGCCGGGCTGGGCAGGCGCCCAGCCCGGTGTTTGGTGGTTGGGGGGCTGGGTTCCGGCGCGGTGCTGACGGCGAGTTGTTTTGGTGATGGTGCCGTCGAGGAGAGGGGTGCGAGAGAGAGGGGGGCGTGAGATGGGTCTTGACGCGGCGCGTCAGATGGCCAGCATGACGACGCTGCGGATGCGGCGACGGAGGACGAGATGAGCGAGATCCGAGTGCTGGTGGGCGACAAGATCGCGGCGGACGGCGTCGAGGTGCTGCGTGCGGCCGGTTTTGTGGCCGACGTGAAGGTGGGGCTGTCGGTCGAGGACTTGGCGGCTTGTATCGGCGAATACGACGGACTGATCGTGCGCTCGGCCTGCAAGGCGCGGGGGGATGCGTTCTGGGCCGGTGCGGCGGGCAAGTTGCGGGCGATCGGGCGTGCGGGGTCGGGGGTCGACAATATCGATCTGGACGCCGCGACCGCGAACGGGACGTGGGTGATGAACACGCCCGGCGGCAACAACAACGCGGTGGCGGAGTTGGTGCTGGGCACGATGTTCGCAATGGCGCGGCACCTGGTGCGGGCGGACGTGGGCATGAAAGACGGGCGCTGGGAAAAGTCGGCGCTGATGGGCGAGGAGATCGAGGGCAAGACGCTCGGTATCGTCGGCCTGGGCGCCATCGGCCGCATCGTCGCCGCCAAGGCGGGCGCGCTCGGCATGAAGGTGCTGGCGTTCGATCCGGTGCTCGACGCGGCGGCGGCGAAGGCGGCCGGTGCGGAGCTGGTCTCGCTCGACGCGCTGCTCGCCGCGGCCGACGTGATCACGCTGCACGTGCCGCTGCTGCCGGCGACGCGCAACCTGATGGACGCGGCGGCGTTCGCGAAGATGAAGCCGGGCGCGTGGCTGATCGACGCCGCGCGCGGCGGCATCGTCGACGAGAGCGCGTTGGTCGAGGCGCTCGACGCCGGTCAAGTCGGCGCGGCGGCGATGGACGTGTTCTCGACCGAGCCGGTGCCGGCCGACGATCGCCTGTCGCGGCACCCGAAGGTGCTCGCGACGCCACATATCGGCGCCAGCACGCGCCAGGCGCAGGAGAAGGTCGGCGTGCAGATCGCCGAGCAGCTCGTCGCCTTCCTGCGCGACGGCGTCGTGCAGCACGCGGTGAACAAGCTGGGCTGAGGCGGACGCGCAGGGCGCGTTGTCAACCACGCGCAACCGCGCCATCCTGACGCCCCATGGCACGCTCCGGTCTCTCAGGTCTGCCGCCCAAGCGCCCCGTCGAGACGGCGCTGACGTACCTTCCGGGCGTCTCGCGGGCGCGCGCCCGCGCCATCCTCGACCGCGCGCGCATCGACCCCGAGACCCGCACCGACGATCTGGACGAGCTGCAGATCGATATGCTGCGGCGGCTGCTGCGCGGAGACGACCAAGCCGACGAGCCCGGCGCGTCGGGTGAAGACGGCGCCGCCCCCGAGCCGTGGTTGGCCGGCAACGGCGTCGCTTTCGCGCCCTGGCTCGACCGCGTCCGCGACATGCTGCAGCGTTACCTGGTGGTCCTGCGCCCGTGGGAGCGCTCGGCCGACGATCCGACCCGCAACCCCCTGCCGGCAGGCGCCGTCGCGAGCCTGGACGGCACCGCGCTGCGCGTGCTGCGCGGCGAGGCGATGGACGCCGAGCGGCTCAGCTTCGTCGCGCGCTGCGAGCGCCGCTTGCAGCAACGACACGACGATCTCGAGCTCGGCACCGAGGGCGGGCGGCGTTGGGGCGAGCTGCGCGCGGTCTTCGGCCTCTCCGACCTCGAATCGGACTTGCTGTGGGTGCTGCTCGCGCCCGAGTTGGTGCCGGAATTCCTCTGGCTCTACCGCGCACTCTTCCGCGACACGGCCCGCTCGGCGTGGGGCGAGGACTTCCTGCTGCACGCGGCCGATCCGTTCGCGGTCCGGCACGGCGCCGTCCTCGACGCCCTCACCGCGACGGCGACCCTGCAGCGCTACGGCCTGATCCGTGTGCTGGGCGACGACGGCAGCACCCTGCGCCGCTTCCGTGTCGCCCCCTTCGTCACCGGCTTCCTGCTCGGACTGCCGGTCGATCTCGGCGATCTGCCCGGCGCGCTCTGGCACGCCGCGCCCGGCGAGTCCGAGGCGGGCGGCGCGATGCCGATCTCCGACGAAGCCCGACGCGCCATCGGCCGCGGCTTCCGCGGACGGCGACGCTTCCTGATCGAAGGTCCGGCGCGCGCCGGTGCGCTGCGGATGGCGCGCGAGGCACAGGCGATGTTCGGCGAGGGCTTACTCGAGGTCCGCCTCGGCACGCTGCTCGAGGCCGGCGGCCCGGCGATCATCGGCCATGTGCTCGGCCGCGCACGGCTCGCCCGCGCCGGCGTCTTCTTCACCGAGGTCGAGGCGATGGACCGCGGCGACCACGGCGCCGAACGGCTCGCCGCGTTGGTGCGCCTGCTCGAAGGCGAGACCACGACGATGTGGATGCACAGCCGCGGCCACATCAAGAGCGAGGAGGACCGCATCTCGCCGCGCGTACACCTGGCCTTGCAGCGCGACCTCGGCGCGATCGAGCTGCCGACGGCCATGCCGGACCAGGGCACCCGCGAGGACCTCTGGCGCGAGCGCCTCGGCCCGCAGATGAGCGACGCCGAGCTCGGCGCCGCCTTGCCCGTGGCCTCGGTCTACCGCTTCGGCGTCGACGAGATCGACCTGGCCGTCAACCTCGCCAGCGCCCGCGCGCGCCAGCGCAACCCGCGCAAGCCGGCGCTCTCGGTCGGCGACGTCGAGCACGCCGCGCGGCAGGTGGCCAGCTCGCGCCTGCAGGGCCTGGCCTCGCGAATCCACGTCCGCGGCACCTGGGACACCACCGTGCTGTTGCCCGAGACGCGAGAGATCTTGCAGGAGATGGTCGCGTTCGGGCGGCAGGCCGGGCACGTCCTCGACGAGCTCGGATACGGCCGCACGATGGGCTACGGACGCGCGCTCACGGCCTTGTTCTCCGGCCCGTCGGGAACCGGCAAGACGCTCTGCGCCGGATTGGTCGCGCGCGATCTCGGGCTCGAGCTGTTCCGCGTCGATTTGGCCAACGTCGTCAGCAAATACATCGGCGAGACCGAAGAGCGCCTGTCCAAGCTCTTCGACGCGTCGGAGGAAGCCGGCGTGGCGTTGCTCTTCGACGAGGCGGACTCGCTCTTCGCCAAGCGCACGGACGTGCAATCGTCGGTCGACCGTTACGCCAACCTCGAGGTCAACTACCTGCTGCAGCGACTCGAGGAGCACGACGGCGTGGTCATCCTGACGACCAACCACCCCGACTCGATCGACAACGCCTTCCTGCGCCGGATCCGCTTCAAGCCCGCATTCCCGGCGCCGGACGTCGACGAGCGCGAGCGGCTCTGGCGGGTGATGATCCCGCCGGACGCTCCGCAGGAGGGCGACCTGAAGTTCCGCTTCCTCGCAGAGGACTACGAGCTCACCGGCGGTCAGGTCCAGAACGCAGTGCTACGCGCGGCGGTGTGGGCGGCCGACTCGGGCCGTCCGCTCTCGCATACCCTGCTCGGGCGCGCGGCCGAGCGGGAGTACAAGGATATGGGGCGCGTGGTGCGCGAGTACCCGGAAGACGAAGAGCCCCCGCCCGCGAGTTGAGCGAATCGGCAGACGTCGGACGGGGTGGCGGCGCGAAGGGAGGGAGCGATGGACAAGTCACAGTTCCTACAGGTGCTCGAGGCGGTGGTCTCGGGTTTCGAGGACGCTGAGTTCCGCGCCGCGATGGCCAAGGCACAGGCGACGGGCGACGTCGGCCAGTTGATGGAGCTGCCGCTCGGCGTCCAGCAGCGCGCCTTCGCCGCGGCCGGTCTCGACGCCGCCAGCGGTGCCGCCGCGTTCAAGGCGGCCGGCAAGCAGTTCGGCGCAGACGCCGATGTGGCTCCGCTGCTCGCTCGGATGAAGGCCGCGCTATGAGCCGAAGGCCCGGGAGGACGCGGCCAATTTCTGGCGTTCCCGGCGATGCGGCTATGATGCACGGGGGTTCGTTGACGCGGTTCCAACCGGCTCGGTACCCTGCCCCATGGGCGAAGGTTCGCCCCGTGAGCGACGTATGCCCGTGATTGCCCGCAATCGATCGATCGCCAGCGTGACCGCGCTCGCGCTGCTCCTCGGCGCTTGCGGTGGCGTCGGGAGCGGTCCGGTCCACTTCAAGGCGCCGCCGCCGGTCGACACCGTCGATCAGTACCGCAAGGCCGTGCGCCACGCCGCCTACGCGCGGGTCGCCGCCCGCGCGGGCGAGGACGCCGAGGCCTACGCCGCCTACCGCGCGGCGCTCGCCCTGCACGCCGAGATCGCCTGGGCCGCCGCCGCTGCCGCTGCCGCCGAGCGCGCCGGGATGCCGGGCGAGGCCCACGACAATTGGCAGTTGGTGGCCCGCTTGGCCGATGACGACGCCACCCGCGGGCGCGCGCTCAAGGAAGCCGAGCGCCTCGGCGGACAGATCCCGGTCGACGCGACGCGCGTCGCGATCGTGGTCTCGCCGACCGGAGCCCGTGTCGAGTTGGTCCGCGACGGCGAGACACAGGGTCGCCCGGTCATCGGTGACGATGCCGTGTGGCTGCTGCCCGGAAAATGGCGCGTGGAAGACCCGGAGAACCTGCAACCGGGCGGTGTCGCGGAGCTGACCGTCGGCCCGCGTGGTCCTCGCGTGGTCAGCGTGCGCCTCGCCCGCGAAGGTGCCCCGGTGGAGGCCCCACGCCGCGTGGTGCGGCCGGCCGAGCCGAAGGCGGCGGACCCGAAGCCGCAAGATCCGAACCAGGTCGTCGACGGCAAGCGGACCGAGCCGGGCCCCGCCGATCCGAAGCCGCAAGATCCGGCGGTCGGGCCGACCGACCCGAATCAGCCCGACCCCAACGAGCCGGCGCCGGTGGCGCCGGGCCGCTCGGGCATCCACGCCTGGGGTCCGTACGTCGTCGCCGGCCTCGGTGTCGGGGCGCTCGCGGCCGGCGGCGTCTTCGGCAAGCTCGCCATGGACCACGCCGACATCGCCAACGGGCTCAACCCCAAGAGCGCGACGTACGAGAAGAACCTGACCTTTTACGGCGACGGCGCGAAGCAGAACGCGCTGGTCGCCAACCTCGCGTTCGCGGCTGGTGGCCTGTTGGTCGCCGGCGGCGCGGCGTGGTGGTTCCTGCGACCGCAGCCACGCGCGACGGTGCAACTCGACGCCGCCGCGGCCGACCAACCCGCCCTCACGCTGGGCTTCACCGGCCGCAGCGTGCTGGCGCGATGGACCTTCTAGTGCCGCTGCGCGGCTCAACTTCCCCGAAGGGAGCGCCCATGCTCGCCCTGAAGCCTCGATCCCTCGCCCTGCTCGCGGTGGCCCTGCTCGCGCAGGCCTGCGTCGTCAACATCGACGACAAGCAAGGCGGCGGCAGCGACCCGTGCGACCCGAACCCCTGCGAACAGGCGGGTGTGTGCACCGGCTGGACCGCGACCTGCACCGCCGAAGACGGCAAGGCCGTGTGCTCCGATTGGAAGCCGAGCACCGGCACCGGCACCGCGCCCGAGGCTTACGAGGCCGACGAGACGCTCTGCGACGGCAAGGACAACGACTGCGACGGCCTGACCGACGAGGGCCTCAGCGCTCCGGCCGACGCGTGCCCGAGCCAGGGCGTCTGCGCCGACACGCCGGCCACGGCGAGCTGCGTCGGTGGCGCCTGGGTCTGCAATTTCGCCGTGAACCCGGCCTACGAGGTCAGCGAGACGCGTTGCGACGGCAAGGACAACGACTGCGACGGCAAGACCGACGAGGATGTCAGCCCGACGGCAACGGCGTGCAAGCGCGCGGGCGTCTGCGCCGGCTTGGCCCCGCCGACCTGCGAGAGCGGCGCGTGGGCCTGCCACTACGACAAGGCCGCCGACTACGAGGAGAGCGAGACCGCCTGCGACGGCAAGGACAACGACTGCGACGGCGCCATCGACGCCAACCTCGCGCCGAGCGCGCTGCCCGGCGGCCAGAGCTGCCCGACGGCCGGCGTCTGCGCCGCGGGGGTGAAGATCGTCTGCCAGGCCGGCCAGCCCAGCTGCGGCTTGGACGCCATCGTCGATTGGGAGCCTTTCGAGACGCTCTGCGACGGCAAGGACAACGACTGCGACGGCAAGACCGACAATGTCCAGGGCACCTCGGCGCCGCTGCTCGACGCCGACGTGGCCAGCTGCGCGACGCAGGGCGTGTGCAAGGGCGCGGGCCCGGGCCAGATCACGCGGGCTTGCCAGGCCGGCGTGTGGACCTGCAGCTACGCCGGCGTGCCGGCCTACGAGGCGGTGGAGTCGCTCTGCGACGGCAAGGACAACGACTGCGACGGCGACATCGACGAGGCCCTGAAGCCGCCGGCGATTTCGCCCTGCGGCGACCAGGGCGTCTGCAACTCGGTCGTGCCGATCTGCGCGGCAGGCATCTGGACGTGCGACAAGAAGGCCCTGGCCGACGCTGGCTTCGAGCCCACCGAGGCGACCTGTGACGGCAAGGACAACGACTGCGACGGCAGCACCGACGAGACCCTAGCCCCGGCCGCCAACGGCTGCATGACCAAGGGCGCCTGCGCGCTCGGCGTCGCGGTGAAGTGCGAGGCGGGCGTGGCCAGCTGCGACTACGCGGCCGTACTCGGCTACCAGGCCGCGACAGAGACCGCGTGCGACGGCAAGGACAACGACTGCGACGGTCAGACCGACGAGACCGAGGCGCTCGACGCCGCCGACTCGGGCTGCGGCGTGGGCGTCTGCGCCGGCGCGGCCAAGGCGACCTGCGGCGGCGGCAAGTGGCAGTGCAGCTACGACGGCGTGGCCGACTACGAGCAGAACGAGACGCTCTGCGACGGCAAGGACAACGACTGCGACGGCCAGACCGACGAGGGCCTCGGCGCGGCGATCGCGGCGAAGTGCAACAAGGCCGGCGTCTGCGCCGACGGTGTCGTGGCCGCGTGCGTCGCCGGCAAGGCGATCTGCGCCTACCAGAGCGTCGACTACCAAGGCGCCGAGACGCTCTGCGACGGCAAGGACAACGACTGCGACGGCATCACCGACCCGGGCCTGTGCGGCAGCGGCCAGCCCTGCGTCGACGACAGCTCGTGCAAGGCCGGCACCTGCGCCACCGCGCTCGGCTCGACCAGCAAGGTCTGCACCGCCAAGGTCGGCCAGTGTGCGCGCGCGGTCGACGGGCAGATCACGCTCACCGACGCCGGCACCACCGTCTGCGCGGACACCGGCTCCACCCTGACCTGCAGCGGCGGCTCCTTCGGCAGCCCGGTCGCCTGCCCGAAGGACAAGCCGGCCTGCCAGGACGGCGTCTGCAAGCTCTGCATCGCGGGCAAGAAGCGCTGCGACCCGGACAAGCCGGCCGACGTGCTGCAGTGCGCGGGCGACGGCAGCAGCGAGTCGAAGGCACAGACCTGCAGCACGGGCAAGTGCGCCGGCGACGGCATCTGCGTCGAGACGGGCGTGCTGACCGTGACCTCCAGCGCCAACGACAACAGCAGCCGCCCGAGCGCGGCCGCCGTGGGCGACGGCTTCGTCGTGGTCTGGTTCGCCGGGCAATCGTTCTCCGACACGCTCTTCGGCCGGATGCACGACGCGACCGGCAAGGCGGTGGGGACTCCGTTCGGTTTGGCCAGCAACGCGGGCCCCTCCTCGGGCGCTGCGCCGCGCGTCGCGCCCTCGGGTGACGGCTTCGTCGTGGTGTGGTCGTCGGGATCGGGCCAGCAGTCGCCGATCGCGCGCCGCTTCGACAAGGACGGCAAGGCCATCGGCAGCGAGATCACGGTCTCGGCCGACACCGCCGAGGTCGTCGCACCGGCCGTCGCCGGCAACGCGAACGGCTTCGTCGTCGCGTGGGAGGCCAACGGCGCCGCCGGCACCAAGCTGATCCGCGCCGCGCGCTTCGGCACCGACGGCGTGATGCTCGGCAGCGTGGTCGAGGTCTCGACCGGAAGCGGCGAGTCCGATCCGCTGACGGGCGGCACGCATCGGGCCCCGGCGGTGGCGCTGCACAGCGGTGGCGGCTTCTCGGTCGCGTGGGCGCGCAGCCAGAGCGGCCAGAACGACGGCGTGTGGTGGCGCGCGTTCGACGCCTCCGGCTCGGCGGTGACGGCGGGACAACGCATCTCGGGCGCGGGTAAGACGGTCGCGGAGCTGCGCATGGCCCCGCACGGTACCGGCGCGGCGGTCAGCTGGCAGGAGACGACCGGTGGTGCCGCAGGCGAGGATATCGCCCTGGTCACCGTCGACGGCGCGGGCAAGGTCGGCTACGGCCCCGCGATCGCCAACGCGACCACCGACGGCAGCCAGGCCTGGCCGGCGCTGGCGGCGGGCGCGGCGCGCTTGGTGCTGATCTGGGCGGCGGCGGCCAGCGACGGTGGCGACCTGATGGGCCGGGACCTGCTGGCCTCGGGCGCGTGGTCCGCGTCGGCAGACGGGAGCGCGAGCGCCGCGAACTCCGGCGTGCAGGACCAGCCCGCCGTGGTGACCTTTGCCGACGGCCGCGTGCTCAGCGTCTGGCGTCAGCGCACCAGCGCGAGCGAGACCAAGGCTCAGATTCAGGCGGCGTTCCGATGAGCGGGGGCAACTTCGTCCCGGGGCCCGCCGAGCGCGTCCCGGAGCCCCGCCCCGACGTCGACTGGCCGAGCATTCGCCGCGTCCACCTGATGGGCATCGGTGGCAGCGCGATGGGCAACTTCGCCGGGATGCTCGCGGCCCTCGGGCTGGAGGTGCGCGGCTCGGACGCGGGCGTCTTCGACCCGATGAAGAGCAACCTCGAGCGCTGGTCGATTCCCTACGAGACCGGCTACCGCTCCGAGAACCTCGATTGGGGTCCCGATCTGGTGGTGGTCGGCAACGTCATCCGCCGCGACAACCCCGAGGCCGAGGCGATGCGCGCGCGTGGCTTGCCCTACGCCTCGTTCCCCGAGGCGCTCGGCGAGTGGCTGCTGCAGGGCCGCACGCCCGTCGTCGTCTGTGGCACCCACGGCAAGACCACCACGACCTCGCTGACCGCCGTCCTGCTCGAGAAATGCGGCCAACAGCCGGGTCTGCTCGTCGGCGGCGTCCCACTCGACCTCGGTCGGAGCTTCCAGCGCGGCGCCGACGGCGCGCCCTTCGTGCTCGAAGGCGACGAGTACGACACGGCGTACTACGACAAGCGCCCGAAGTTCGTGCACTACCGGCCGCACCACGCGATCTTGACCAGCATCGAGTTCGACCACGCCGACATCTACCCGGATTTCGCAGCCGTACAGCGTGCGTTCCGGCTGCTCGCGCGGTTGATTCATCCCGAGGGGCTGTTGGTCGCGTGGGGCGAAGACGAGCGCGTCACCGCCGTGCTCGAAGACGCCCGCTGCCGTGTGATGCGCTACGGCTTGGTCGAGGGCACCGGCGAGGCGCCGCACCTGGACATCTACGCCCGCGACGTGCGCCTGGGCGACGGCGGCGCCGACTTCGAATTGGTCTCGGGTGGCAGCTCGCTCGGCCGCTTCCGCTCGAAGATCCCGGGCCTGCACAACGTGCGCAACACCGTCGCGGCGCTCGCGACCTGCCTGGACCTCGGCGTCTCGGCGGACGCCCTGCGCGCGGCGCTG
>JBEARB010000087.1:0-3527 GCA_041163625.1 Pseudomonadota bacterium
CGCGACGACGACCGATGCCATGGCGCCAACTGCGCCAGAGCATCGGACGCGCGATGCAGACGATCGCTGTAGCGCTCTGGCCTCCACCGGCCAGAGCGCCCTGAACAAGGAGCGCCGAGCCTACAAACCAAGCTCGGCGTGCGAGAGGTGGCGCCGCTACAACCTGTCCCCGATCGGCTCATCCAGGGGACAGGTGCGTCCTGCGCCCCGCCACGGCGACGATTTGATGCGCGCAGCGCTAACGCGACAACTTGCGGCTACGACTTTGGATCAGGTCTACATCGAGGAGGCGAGCCCTTGCCGCACCCCTCGTTCTGTCGCAGCATCCCAGTGGTGGAGCGGGTCTTCCCCCATGACCCGGTGGAGAGGTGGATGACGGCACAACTGGGTGGTGCCAGCAGCTCACGAGAAGCGCTGCTGGACGCCGTGGGCACGACCCTTCGCAAGGATGGGATCGCAAAGCTGTCCCTGCGCGCGGTCGCGCGCGAGGCCGGCTACTCCCATGGTGCCCCGGGTGCGCTCTTCGGCGACCGCGCGGGGATGCTGAGTGCCTACGCAGCGCGCGGATTCGAGCGGTTGGCGACCGCGCTCGAGGCTGCGGACGCGGCACACGACGACCCGCGCGAGGCGCTCGCCGCCATCGGACGCGCCTACGTCGGCTTCGCGCTGCAGGAGCGCGATTGCTTCGCGCTGATGTTCCGCGACGAGCTGCTGCGCGGGGACCTGCCCGAGCTGATGAAGGCGCGCCAGCGGGCGTGGTCGGCGCTGAGTTCGGCGCTGCACCGCGCGCAGGGGCGCGGTCAACTCGACGCGAAGCAGGCCGAGTTGGTGCAGATCGGCGCATGGTCGCTGGTCCACGGCCTCTCGAAACTCCTGGCTAGCGGGAGCCTGCAGCTGCGCTTGGATTCCGGCGGCCCCGACCCGGAGGTCCTGGCACGGGCGTTGACACGACTCTACGCCGACAGCGTGTTGCGCGCTCCGTAGAAGCGCTGCAGTCCCACGGCCAGGGCGTGGCGCCCGAGCGTCGGCTGCGAGAGGCCGAGCCGGCGGGCCGCGGCGGAGAGCGAGCCGGTTTCGGCGACCGCGACCAAGGTTCGGAGGTGATTCCAATCGTCCATCGTCGACCTCCCGGAGCCTGCCCTCCGAAGACGACCATTCCATCATGAATGGCGCGCCCCCCGCATCGCGTCTCTGATGAAGCGATGCGTGCGCGGGCACCGCTGGCGAGGCCGGCGCGGCGCTGGCACGCTCGCGGCCGCCCGCGAGGAGGGCTTCGATGTCGAAGGCAACACACCGATCGTTCCGGCGGCCACTGGCGCGCGCCGCGGCCATCGCCGCCGGCTTGGTGTTGGCGACCGGGCTGTTGCCGGCGCATGCGGCACCGCGCAAGCGTCCGGTTCGCCCGCCGATCGATCGCGGGCCCTTCGTCGCTGCCGGCACGGCGTGGCAGGGCGCGCTGCGTGGAGACGGCGCGGCGCAGGGCAATTTCCGCTTCCGCGTCGACGCGATCGGTGGCCACGCCGCCGGCTCGATGTCCGGCTCGGTCCCGGGTGGGCTGTTCTCCTGTGCGTTGAAGGGCCCGATGCACGGCAACGAGGCGCGCCTGCAATGCCGCGGGATGGGGATGCAGGGCACGCTGACGGTGGCGCTGACGCGCGATCGCGGCGAGGGCCGCTTCGAGGGCAAGCTGAACGGCAAGCCGATCGCGATGCTCGCCGAAGGGCGACGCGCGCGAACACGTCCTTGACAGCCCCCCGAGCGCTGGTAACCTGCCGCCAGAACTTCTGCCGCGCCCAGATCGGTCGCGTGGATTATATTCGGGCCGGCTGTCGCAAGGCAGCCGGCTCACCTCTTTTTGGCTCGGTCCGCAGCGGCCGCTCAGCCACGCGGGAGCGGACGTGAAGGTCGCCCTCTTTTTCGACGGCAAGAATTTCTACAGCGGCTGGAAGCGCGAAGCGGCTGGCGTCACGCTGGATTTCGACGCGCTCGCCGGGTGGTTGGTCGATCGCGTCGATGGCAGCCGCTTGTTCGGCGCCCACTACTACACCGGCGTCGAGGAGGGCGGCGCGAGCGAGGGCGCGCGCGGCCTCGAGCGCTTCCTCGACCAGCTCGAGCATCGTCGCGGCTTCTTCGTGCGGCGTTTCGCCCGGCGCGAGCGCGAGCACCGTTGCGAGCATTGCGGCGAGGCGGTCCGCAGCACGCAGGAGAAGGAGGTCGACACCACGATCGTGGCCGACATGCTGCGGCTCGCGGCGGTCGACGCCTTCGACGTGGCGGTGCTGATCTCGGGCGACGCCGACCTCGCGCCGGCGGTCGAGGGTGTGCGCGCGCTCGGCAAGCAGGCGATCGTCGCGACCTGGCGTGGGCACGGGCTCTCGAGCCGGCTGCGACGTGCTGCCTACGACCACGTCGACCTGGCCGACGGGCTCGCGGTCTTCCAACGCAGCGCCGAGGGCGGCGCCTCCGACGAGACTGCGCCGGCCCCCGAACGCGACGCGGGCGACGACGCCGAGGTCACCGACGTGCTCGCGCTCGGCGCTGGCGCCGACGCCCCGGCCATCGACGAGCCCGAGGACGCTGCCGGTGCCGGCGAGCGCAAGATCTTGGAAGCCCTCGCGGCCGCCGAGCGCCATTTCGGCGCCGGCTACGTCGGTCGCTTCTACTTCGTCATGCGGTGGCGCTTCCCGGACCTCGACGAAAACCCCGGCGTGCGCAACCGCTTGCTCGAGGCGTTGCTCGAGCGCGGGGAGATCGAAGCCTATCGCGGACCGGACGGCTCGCACGCGATTCGGCGGCGGCGGAGCTGACGGTCGCGTCCGGCTAGACGTCGCTTTCCGAGGGCGCGCCCCATTCGGTCGCGTCGAAGCAAGGTGGCAGCGCCGCGGCGGCCCAATAGCGGTCGGCGATCGGGCCCGGTTCGGCGTTTCCGGCGGCGACGGCCTCGCCTCGCGCGGCGAGGAACGCTCGCCAACGCGCGGCGGTCGCGGCGCGCCCGGCGGGATCGAGGTCGTAGGCGAAGCGGAGCGTGATGCCGCAGCTACGTCGCTCGTCGGCGCGCGAGTCGTGCAGCACCGCCTCGAGCCGAGCGCCGCGCGCCGGATGCAGCCAGGTGATGGCGAAGTGGCCCTTGCCGTCGGCGTCGCAGAGCTCGGCGAGGCAGCGGCGCACGAAGGCTGCGGACGGGCGCTCGGTCGCGGCCCCGCCGGCAGCGGCCCAGACCGCATCGAGCCCGCCGAGCGGCGAGAGCGTCCGCGCGCCGGCGCCGCCGGGGCAGCCGACGACGAACGTGAGGACGGCCTCGAGCAGCGGATCGGCCACGCGATGCGGGCTCGCGGGGTCGCGGGTCACGGCGACGAAATGCCAGAAGCCCCCTGCCGGCCGCGACGTCGCCGAGACCGCGGGCGCGCCCGCCGCCAGCGTCGGCCCCGGCGTCTCGACCAGGTCGTCGAAGCGATCGATCGGCCACGGCGCCCAGACGCCGACGATGGCGCCACAGAGCGCGTCGGGTCCGGTCAGCGCGTCGTCGA
>JBEARB010000088.1:0-5759 GCA_041163625.1 Pseudomonadota bacterium
TGGAGTAGCTCGGCGCCTTGACCAGCTCGTAGAGGCCGCCGATCGGGCGCGGCCGACCGAGGCGGACCGGCAGGTCGAGCACCTGTTCGCCGACCTCGGCGATGCTCGGCAACAGCGTGGAGCCGCCGGTGACGACCACGCCGGAGCCGAGGAGGTCGGCGAAGTTGCTCTGCGCGATCTCGCGCTCGACCAAACGGAAGATCTCTTCGACCCGAAGCTCGATGATGTCGCAGAGCACCCTGCGCTTGCGGCTGGTCGGCTCGCGGGCGCCGACGCTGGCGAGGTCGATGTCCTCCTCCTCGTCGACCTGGGTCGAGATGGCGCAGCCGTACTTCAGCTTGACCCGCTCGGCCTCGATGTGGGGCGTGCGCAGACCGACGGCGATATCGTGGGTGATGTGATCGCCACCGACCGGCAGGACCGCCGAGTGGACGATGGCGCCGTCGTGGTAGACGGCGACGTCGGTGGTGCCGCCGCCGATGTCGACCAGCACGACGCCGAGCTTTTTCTCGTCCTGCTCGAGCACGGCGACTGAGGAGGCGAGCAGCGCGGAGTGGGCGCGCAGCACGTGCAGACCGATGCGCTCGGCGCATTGCGTCATGTTCCGCACGCCGGTCCGCAGCGCGGTGATGATGTGAACGCTGACCTGCAGGCGGTTGCCGTTGGTGCCGATCGGGTCCTTGAGGTCATCTCTGTCGTCGACGAGGAACTCCTGCGGCAAGGCGTGCAAGATGATGCGATCAGCCGGGATCTGGACGGCGCGGGCGTTCTCGATCGCCTGCTCGACGTCGCTCGCGGTCACCACGGAGCCGTGTATCGCTGCTGCGCCGCGGTTGTTGAACGAGCGCAGATGCGCACCCGACACGCCGATGTTGACCGCGGCGATGTTGCAGTGGGCCTGCAACTCAGCCTCGTGCACGGCGCGGCGGATTGCGTCGGAGGTGTCGGCGACGTTGACCACGACGCCCTTCTTGATGCCGTGCGATGGGCTGACGCCGACACCGACGATGTCGACGGTTCCGTCTTCCTTCACCCCGCCGACCACAGCGGCCACCTTCGTGGTGCCGACGTCCACGGCAGCGATCAGCTCGTATGTCTGGGCCATGCGGGAAGTCTCCTCACGTGTCGACAACACGTGTCACTTGGCCTTGACTTGGAGCAGCCCCGGGTTGGAAGCGCGCTCCTGCTCGAACATGTTGCGCACGCAGACGGCAAAGCGCTGCCGCCCCTCGATGCGTCCGGTGACGACGAGCGGCACGCGGACCTCGGTCTTGCCGGCAAAGTCGACGGAGAAGCGCTGCACCTTGCCGCCGCCCTTGAGCCAGCTCAGCGAGGCGGGCAGCGCGACGTGCAAGAGATCTCCGCTCTTGTAGCCCTCGAGCAGTTCGACCCGGAGCTCGACGCGGTCGCCTTGTGCGAACCGAGCGACCTTGCGTCCAGCTGGGCTGCGGAAACCGACGCGCACGCCGAAGCCGCTCTCGTAGTCGCTCCAGCGCTCGGTGCGAATGGCGCTCAACTCGACGATGCAGACGCCTCGAACGACCTCGATCGTCTCCACTTGGTCAGACAGCGCGGCGGCCTGCGTCAGGCTCATGACGTTGCCATTGACGATGACCTCGCCGTCCCCCTTGCCGACGCCGGCGAGCTCCAGCGCACCGAAGAGCGCGATCGCCGCCACCGAGTCTACCGTCGAATACAAGCGCCCCTCGGAGTCCAGCTGCCGCAGGACGACGTTGGCCACGCGAACGCCCTCGGCGATCTCGCCGGCGAGCAGGAGTGTGGCGGCCGTGTAGCTGAGCACGCAGCGGTCCAACACCGCACCGCCAGGCTCGTTCACCGTCACATCGACGCCCGTCAGGTCGACGAGCTCGAGGACGAAATTCGCCGCCTCACGCACGCGCGCAGGCTGGGCACTGGCGACGACGTAGGCCTCCTCCGCCGAGGCGATCACGGTCGGCACGCGCTCGATGCCGTGCACCCGCCCGGCGTCATCCGCCATCGCGAGCGCCTCGTGGACCGCATGCCGCAACCGGAACGGGAGGCCCGGAACCTGCGCGAGGGCGTGCAGCCCCCAGAGGTGTTGCACCGTCTGCTCGCTCCAGTGGAGCGAAACATCCTCCTGACCCGGATACAAAGCGAAGCCGCGGTCTGGCAGAAACATCTCGCGTTCGCGCTCGACCCCCGCACGGATGATGCGCTCGGCCTTCTTCTTGAAGCCTGCGGCTCTCGCCGAGAGGTACAAGGTGGCGGCCGACAAGATCTTGGCCGCGGTCTGCTCGCAGCAAAGGTGCTCGTAGCCAGCCGTCGCGTGCAGCAACCTCTGCATCGGCTCGAAGGCGCTGGGCAGCACACGCAGGCTGAGCGCGTCCTCCCCCAGGTCGTGCAGAGCGATGCGGTCGCCGGGCTGCAGGTAGGCGATCTCACGCGCGTAGCTGCGCAGCTCGCCGGGCACGTCGACGACGCGCTCGATCGCATCCCGCGCGCCGGTCGTGACGTCCTCGACCTCGGCGACCCAGACGCCCGGCCCGAGCGGGAAGGTCAGCTCCACCGGACTCGGCAGGACATCTTCCGCCTGGAGCAGGGCGCCATCGGGCAGGTGGAGCGGCACGGGCACCCCGTCACAGGTGAGCGCAAGCCGCAGGTCGCCGCTGGCCGCGGCCCCACGCACGATGCCCCGCACCTTGTCATCCGGGTGCACCGCGGGAGGGACGACCAGCTCGGCGCGCGCAGGCTTGTCGACGACGACCGTCTCCGTGGCGCGCGCCCAGTCGGTGCCGGTGAGCGCGAAGGCTTCGACCGTGAAGGTGCCGAGCGCGTCCGCGAGCGGCAGCTCGATGGTGGCCGCCCCGTCGACCTCGACGAGGCCGTAGAAGATGACCTCTGGGAAGTTCGCGCGAGGCGGCTCGTGGTCCTCCTCCGGCTCGGAGGGCGGCTCGTCGGAGCCCACGCCGGCCGCGGTTCGCACGTGGCTGTCGGCGTAGTCGTCCCCATCGAAGCCGGCATCTTCGTCGAAGTCGTCCACACCGAAGCCGGCATCCTCGTCGAAATCGTCGTACGCGGAGAGACGTCTCGAATACACCACATTCGAATGAGGCGAGCGACGGTACACCACCGACCGGCTCTCGAAGTCCTCGCCGATGGCGGCGCTCATGTCGAGACGACCGACTCCGTACGGTTCGTCTCTGGCTGGATCACGTTTGAACTCGCGGTGGCGCGCCGCGATGACGGCATGGATCCGGCCTTCGGGGGCGTAGCAGACCTCCACCTTTTGCCCCGCTCTCGCGAAGATTTGTTCGAGCCACCGACGGGACTTCCACTCGTCGGGGTATGCCGTGGCCACCGTCACCGTGTCGCCATGCTCATCGACCGGGACGAAGCTGAGGAGCTCCGCGGTCTCGGCCGAGACGCGGGCGAGCAGGCGCGTGGTCGGTCTGCGGCGGTCGAGATCGATGGATGCGACCCCGGCTTTGAGGCAGGTCCACAGTTCGCCCCGCGAGAGGTTGGCGAGAGCCCAATCGCCGCCGAGGCCGTTCATCGTCGCAACGATGGTGCGCTTCATCGAGGCGGAGAGCGCCACGTCCGGCACGTTGGTGGCGGTGAGGCGTTCGTCGCGCACGCACAGCAACACCGGCCGCGGGCCCTTCTCGTTGCACCGCAGCTCCACCGACAGCAGGCCTGCCTCGGCGATGTGCCGAGCGTCGACGCCGAGCGCGAGCTCCCCGGGATGAAAGAGGTGCGTGAAGCCCTCGAAGGCGCGACCCTTGACCCAGCCTCCGACGAAGATCGAGGACGCGACGCCGCCCGGACGCAGCTCGATGGTTGCTCCCTTGGCGACGTCGCCGTGCTGCTCGACTTGCGTGGCACCGGTGGTCAAGTCGACCGAGATCGTGGCCAGCGCCTCGATATCGACGCGCACCTCGAGGCGCGACACCTCACCGACGACGTCCTCGACGACGACCGGCGTGAAGAGGAAGTCTCCTTCGCTGATGTACGCCCCGCGCAGCGGGAGCGCCCCCGGCTCGGGCATGAGCGCGAGCGTTCGCTCGCGTCCGAGCTTGCTCACCGGCGTCGTGTCCCTCTCCCGCTTGCGCGATCCTGGAATGACGACCTCGCAGCTCCGCTCCGCGTCCGCGACGGCGATCAACCGCAGACGCAATGTCCCCTCTCCCGACACGCACATCGCGCCGGCGTAGCGGCCTGGCGCCAGCGGAGAGAGCACGGTTTGGTCGACGACGTCTGCACCAGAGAGGAGCTCGACGCTCACCTGCCCCGTGAAAGGCTGCTCGAAACTCTCGACGTCGAGCGCGAACGAGAGCTCGTCCTGCTCGCGATGGAGCACGTGCGTGACGAGGCGTCCGCTCAGCGGTGCAAGCGCGTAGTCGGCGACGGTGAAGTTGGCTGCGCTGCCGATGCGACGAGCGCCGACCTGCAGCTGGGCCTTGTAGTCGCCGGGCAGCAGCATCGCCAGAGGCTCGACGTGCACACCGTGCTCACGCAATGACTCGAGCTCGCTCGGATCGAGCGACCGCTCGGTAAAGGGCTTGCCCGCGAAGTCGACAACGAGCCGCAGATCTGGTGGCGGCGCGGGCATCGCCACGAAGAGGTGCACCGTGTCCTGCTCGGCACGGTAGAGGTCACGGTCGGTCACCAGCGCGGCAATCGGCTCGACGTCGAGCGCCGCCGGCAGCACGCGCAGGCCATCGAGCTCCACCGGGTCGTCGATGAGCGGCAACACCTTGCGCCGCTTGTTGCGGCCAGGCGCTCGAGCGACGCGCTGATACATCGGGCCGCGCGTGGGACGCGCAGTTCCGTCGCCGACGAAGACGAAGCGACGTCCGACTTGCACGATTTTGCGCGTCTGATCGGCCAGCTGAGGATCGAGGATCTCGATCTTGAAGCCGAGTGAGGGGGGCGTGGTCATCCGTGATCTCCTTCGCGCTTGAGTTGCGCAGCGAGTTGCTCGAGACAAAGCGCGAGGCGCGCGCGGCGCTCCGGCTCCTGGACGGTTCGGAGGCTCAGCAGGAGCCGACCGAGCGGCCCTTCTGCATCGGTGAGCGCCAACTCCATTTGGGGATGCTGCCGCCGCTCCTCGTCAGGATGCGCGGCTTCGGAGCGAAGGGGTGCCAGCTGCCCGTGCGCGGGCAAGCGGCCGAGAGGCTCGTCGGTCGCGCCCAGCAGCGCCGCCAGCACCTCTTCGTCGGTCGCACCGCGAAGCTGGCGCTTGATTCGTGCGAGTGTGAGGTGCTCGGCCTGCAGCTTCTTGATCAGGAGCAATCTCAGCAGGTGCGTCGCGGCGTAGTGGGCGCGGCCGCCGTCGTAGCCGAGCGGCTTGGGTAGAAGTCCCTGCGAGACGTAGTACCGGATGGTTCGCAGGTCTGGGCGAGCCGTGACTTTGTAGCGCTTCTGGACCGGAGCCACCTCCGCCAACAAGCCATCCGCGGCCTCGACCAACTCCTCGATCGTCAGGTCCCGGCGCGGCAGCCATGGGTCGAGTTGTTCGGAGTGGAGCGCCGACTTCATGTACATACTGTCAGCCATGCTGTATTTACTGTCAACTAACTAGACTGCTGTTGTTATTTCTTTCGTGCCGACCCCGTTTTCAGCTCCTGCGAGGCTTGCCTGGACACACGTATTGTGGCTGCATCCGACGCCCGGACGCGCCTCTAACGTGATGGTCCGCGTTGGTACCGCCGGGCACGAGACGGAGGAGCGAATGGGTGAAGCGAAGGGGCAAGTCCGCCATGGCGCCCGGAGCCGGT
>JBEARB010000089.1:0-3057 GCA_041163625.1 Pseudomonadota bacterium
TGGCGCCGTTGACCGTGACCTTGCCGCCCTCGGCGACCACGTCGAGCTCGAGCCCGCTGAGCGTCTTGACCTTGCCGGTCTTCACGTCGGCCGCGGCGACCTTGCCCTCGACCACGTGGTAGGTCAGCACAGCCGTCAACTTGTCCTTGTTCTCGGGCTTGAGCAGGTCGTCGACCGTGCCGGCCGGCAGCTTCGCGAAGGCGTCGTCAGTCGGCGCGAAGACCGTGAACGGACCGGCCGCGGCGAGCGCGCCGTCCAAGCCAGCGGCCTTCGCCGCCGCGAGCAGAGTCTTGAAGGTGCCGGCGCCCGCGGCGACTTCGGCCAAGGTGCCGGGACCGGTCGCGGCGTCGCCCGAGGCGTCGTCGCCGGTCGCGGTGTCGCCGCCGGTGGCGTCGTCCCCGCCGGTAGCGTCGTCGCCGCCGGTGGCGTCGCTGCCGGCGGTGTCGGTGGTGTTCGCGGGGGTGGCGTCGCCGTCGTCAGTTCCGCAGCCGGCGAGCAGTAGGCTCGCGGCCAGTGTCGACGCGAGCCCGATTCGAATCCAAGTGCGCATATCGAGTCCTCCGTTGTCCCCGGGGCAGTGGGGAAGCAGCAGTACGATGTGCGTCGGGCGTTCTGGAGTCGTTGCACCCATGGAACGTAGTGTTCGCCAGGACGTCCGAATCCAGGGAAGCCGGGGTGCATCGCGGAGTCGCGAGTCGGGTGCCAGAGGACTTGACGAGAGGTGCCAGAGGACTTGACGGACGTCACCGAACCCCCGCGAAAACGCCTAATCCTTCGGCCACGGCGGCCACGGCTCGGGCGGCGCCGTCACGGGCGTCTTGCTCGCCACCTTCTGCAGGTTCGCGATGAAGAGGTCGACGTAGTAGAGGTCGTCCTCGATGTCGGGATCGGCGGTCTTGCCGGCCTTCTTCTTGTTCTCGATCCAGGTCGAGACGGATTTGCGCAGCGCACCGAGCGCGCCGAGCGCGGCGCCGACGTCGCCCTCGGTGGCGAGCGTGGCGGCCTGCACGAAGCCGGCGTAGAGGTTCAGCATCACGAACCCCTTCTCGACGGTGGCGTTCTCGAAGATGCCGCCGTCGGCGATCTGGACCTTGGCCTTCTGTTTGTCGATGGTCGTCTTCTGCTCGTAGATCTTGCCGGTCTTCGGGTGCTTCCAGCGCAGCTTGACCTTGCCGACCTCGGTGGTGCCGACGGGCATGCCGGGGAAGGGCATCGCCTCGATGAGGATGGCGCCGCCGCCGCCGCGTCGGCCGGTGCCTGGGGCGGTCGGCAGCGGATCGTCGGCCGAGAGGCGACCAGCGAGGAAGAGCGAGGGGATGCGGATCGTGCCGCCGCCGGGTGCGGCCTTCCACCCGTTGGTGCCGTAGCCCGCGCGCACGATCCAATCATCCCCGACCTCCACGTCGATCTCGACGTCGAGCGCCACCGGCACCAAGAAGGTCTTCACCTCCTCGGTGAACACCTCTTTGACCGCTGCGGGCTGGTCGAGGAAGTAGAAGTTGCCGGCGCCGAGCTCCGCGATATCGCGCAGCACGTCGATGGCGAAGGCCTTGCCGACGCCGACCGTGGTGATGCCGATGCCCTCGCTGGCGTAGCCCTCGGCGAGCGCGACGAACTTGCCGACCGCCGTGATGCCCGCCGTCGGCAGCCCGTCGCTGAGCAGCAACACGCGCGTCTCGACCGCCTTGCCGGCCGCCTTGGCGGCGGCGTGGTGCTTGCTGGCCTTGGCGAAGGCGGTGAACAGGCCGTCGTAGAGGTTGGTCGACTTGCCCGCCGCCAGCGACAAGATCGCCTTCTGCATCGTGGCCTTGTCAGCCTTGCCCAGGTGCTCGAAGACCACCTTCGCCGCGCCGTCGAAGGTCACCAAGGTGACGTGATCTTCGGGCTGCAGCGCGTCGAGCATCTGCGTCAGGCCCTGGCGCACGTACTCCAGCGGCTGACCCTTCATCGAGTCGCTGGTGTCGATCGCGAGGACCAGGTGCAGCGGCGCGCGCAGCGTAGCGTCGACCTGGATCGGCGTGTTCAGGCCGATCTGCATCAGCGTGCAGACGGTGCCGGTGATGAGGTTGCCCATCTCTCCGAGCAGCGCGTGCATGCACACGTCCTGACCGCAGGTGGGATCGGGGTAATCGAGCTTGTGCTCGGCGAAGAAGCCCATGTCGTCGATGGTCGAGGGGGCCGGGATCGCTCCGTCCTCCAAGATCTGCCGAAACAGGCCGAAATCCTGCGCGCCGACCTGCGAGAGGCCGGTGTTGCCGCCGGTTTGCGCCGCGTCGGACGCATCGCCTCCGGCGTCGCTGCCGCCCGAGCTATCGTCGTTGGCCCAGGTCGCGGTATCGACCGCGCCGCTCCAGCCGTCGGTCGCTCCCGCGTCACCGCCCATGCCACCGCCGCCGCCAGGCGTCGGCACCGGGTTGACGCCGGTGAAGCCGTCGCCCGTCGAGCTCGAGCCACCGTTGCCCGCGTCCGAACCACAGCCGGCGCTGGCGAGCAGCATCAGCAGCCCGAGCCAGAGCGCGAGGCGCATCGTCCAAGTCCTGTTCATCACGACCTCCATCGTTCCGTCGTGCCCCTGTCGTTTGGTTTGCGTGTCTTGCAGGCGGTTCATGGCGCCTCCTGGGTCTGGATCCAGACCGACTCGACGCGGAGCGGGCCGCTGCCGTCGCTGCCGCCGCCGCTCGCGGGTGCCTCGCCCTCCCAGACCAGCCACCGCTCGGCGTGCACGAGCGAGAGCGTCGCGCCGCCGCCGAGATCGACCGTCTGGCCGGGGCCGAAGGGCATCGCCGCCTTGCCCGCCAGCGTCAGCGTCACCGCCAGCGCCTTGGCGTAGGCGTCGCCGCTGACGTGCTGCGCCGCGCAGCCGGTCGACTCGGCGACCACGCCCTCACCCGCGCCGAAGTAGACGAGATCTGCGCCACGGCCCATGCGCAGGTGCGCTTTCGGCCCGATGATCTCGATGCCTTGCAGCGGTAGCACGTTGTGGCCGCTGGCGATCGGCGCGACGAAGAGCTCGTCACCGACGGCGAAGGGCAACGGCAGCCCCGGCAGGCAGAGGTA
>JBEARB010000090.1:0-4901 GCA_041163625.1 Pseudomonadota bacterium
CACGCAACCGTGCGAAGGGCCGCATGGTTCGCGCGGGCCGTGGTCGTCGGCTCCGCCCGCCGGAGCGTTGAGCTCGGGTCGGCTCCACGTCTCGGTCCATGTCGATGCCGTAACGGAGGAAAAAGCCCCGCGCTGCCGCGTTCCGCTCAGGCGCGGGTGAGCTGACGGTATTGAATGCGATGCGGACGCTCGGCCGCCGGACCGAGGCGCGCCTTGCGGTCGGCCTCGTAGTCCGAGTAGGCGCCCGGGTACCAGACCACTTGCGAATCGCCCTCGAAGGCGAGCATGTGCGTGGCGATGCGGTCGAGGAACCAGCGGTCGTGGCTGATGACCACGGCGCAGCCGGCGAAGTTGAGCAGCGCCTCTTCGAGCGCGCGTAGCGTGTTGACGTCGAGGTCGTTGGTCGGCTCGTCGAGCAGCAGCACGTTGGCGCCGGACTTCAGCATTCGCGCGAGGTGCACGCGGTTGCGCTCGCCGCCCGAGAGCTGCGTCACGGTCTTTTCCTGCGAGGGGCCCGAGAAGTTGAAGCGGCCGAGGTAGGCGCGCGCGTTGACCTCGCGGTTGCCGAGGCGGACGACGTCCTGGCCGTCGCTGACGACCTTCCAGATCGGCAGGTTCTCGGCCAGATCGCGCTCCTGGTCGGCGTAGGCCAGATCGACCGTCTCGCCGATGGTGACGGTGCCGCCGTCGGGCTGCTCGGCGCCGCTGATCAGCTTGAACAGCGTCGACTTGCCGGCGCCGTTCGCGCCGATGACGCCGACGATGCCGCCGCGCGGCAGCGCGAACGACAGGTCCTCGAAGAGCAGCTTGTCGCCGAACGCCTTGGTCACGCCGTCGAACTCGATGACGCGGTCGCCGAGGCGCTGGCCGGGCGGGATGAACATCTCGAGATCCTCGGCGCGCTTCTCGCCCTCGCGACCGAGCAGGTCCTCGTAGGCCGAGAGGCGGGCCTTGCTCTTCTGCTGGCGGCCCTTCTGGCCGGCGCGCACCCACTCGAGCTCGCGCTGCAGGGTCTTGCGGCGCTTGGATTCGGCCTTGTCCTCGTTGGCGAGGCGGGCCTCCTTCTGCTCGAGCCAGGAGGCGTAGTTGCCCTTCCACGGAATGCCCTGGCCGCGGTCGAGCTCCAAGATCCAACCCGCGACGTTGTCGAGGAAGTAGCGATCGTGGGTGACGGCGATGACGGTGCCCTCGTAGCGGCGCAGGTGCTGCTCGAGCCAGCCGACGGTCTCGGCGTCGAGGTGGTTGGTCGGCTCGTCGAGCAGCAGGATGTCGGGCTTCTCGAGCAGCAGCCGGCAGAGCGCGACGCGGCGCTTCTCGCCACCCGAGAGCACGCCGACCTTCTGCTCCGGCGGCGGGCAGCGCAGCGCGTCCATCGCCATCTCGAGGCGGGCGTCCAGGTCCCAGGCGTTGTGGGCGTCGAGTTGCTCTTGCAGCTCACCCTGCCGCTCGACCAGCGCCATCATCTCGTCGTCGCTGCTGACCTCGCCGAACTTCTCGCCGATCGCCTCGAACTCGGCCATCAGGTCGACCAGCGGCTGGACCGCCTGCTGCACGATCTCCCGCACCGTCGCCTCGGGGTCGAGCTCGGGCTCCTGCTCCAGGTAGCCGATGGTGAAGCCGGGCGAGAGCACCGTCTTGCCCTGGAAGTCCTGATCCACGCCGGCCAAGATCCGCAACAGCGAGCTCTTGCCCGAGCCGTTCAGACCCAGTACGCCGATCTTCGCGCCGTGGAAGTAGGACAGGTAGATGTCCTTCAGCACCGGCTTCTTGTCGTAGTACTTGCTGACGCCGACCATCGAGTAGATGACCTTGTTCGGCTCGTTCTGCGTGCTCATCTGGGCTCCTCCTGCGCGTGGCTCGTGGGCGCGGCGGACTCTGCCCCGCCGCCCTGCCCGGCGCAAGGCGCGCAGCCACACGTCCGACGCAGCGACTAGCCCGCGAACGCGCGTCGAAACGGCGTGAAGTTGTCCGGACCGTAGCCCGGATGGTGGATCGCGAAGACCACCAGCGCGAAATCCGCCGCACAGCGCGCGAATTCCTCCGCATAGAGCGCCGCCACCCGCTCCGCCGGATTGAGAAACGCCCCACAACCGAACGCCGAGAGCACGGCGAAGCGCTCGCCGGCGGCCCGCAGCGTCTCGAATTGCGCGCGGATGCGGCGGCGCGCGTCGTCGGGATCGAATCGCTCGCCGCCCCGCAAGTCGGCCGCCGCCGCCCGCAGCTCGACGAAGGGGAAGACCGCGTCCTCGCCCAGCCAGGCGTAGCCGAGGTCCGGACGCGAGCGGTCCTCCGCGCCGCGGACGCAGACCAAGGTCCGCGCCGGGTCGAGATGCACGCGCCCCTCACGCGCCTCCAACAGCGCGCTGAAGGCCGACAGGTAGCGCTCGCCGTCGGCGCGGGTCGTCGCCGGATCGACCGAGAAATGGGCGTCCGAGCGCCGGAACAGGTTCTCCTCCTGCGCCGGTGAACCCTCGACGTAGCCGCCGCCGGGCACGAAGGCGTTGGCCATGTTCAGTACCGCGAAGCGCACCCCGTAGCGGCGCGTGCGATCGGCGCAGACCTCGCCCCAATCACCGGCGACGACCTCGACTCCGCCGACCGGCAACGCCTCGGTCCGCGCCGCCCGCCAGCGAGCGAGGTTGGCCGCTGCGTCGGCGTGCAATGCCGGCCCGCGCGCCTCGAAGGCCGCGAGCGTCTCGCGCAGCACCGCTCGGCGCCGCACGAACGCGGGTTGCAGGAGCCAGCTGCCCTGCAAGGGCGCCAATGCGGCTTCGTCGAGCAGTTGGCGTGGCATCGGTCGTGCGCTCCTTCTTCAGCCTCGAACCGCGTCGACCGGTTCTGTCCACGCCGCGGCATGGATTGCCTCGGCCCAGCGCCGATGCGCCGCGGCGTTGGGGTGGAAGCCGTCGCGCGCGAATTCGTGCGCGCCGAGGCGATCTGGAAAGGCGAAATGCCGCACGCCCGGCAGGCCGGCGGTCCGTCGTTGCAGGACGTGGTTCATCAGCGCGGCCCGCGCCCCGAGGAACCCCCGCACCGGCTGCGGCAGCGCCGGGAAGCTGTGCATCGGCGGCACGGCGGACCAGACCACCAGCGCGTTCGGATAGCGCCGGCGCAGGACGTCCAACGTCTGCGTCGCGAGCTCGCTCCAGCGCGCCATCGAGGTGCCGTCCTTGCAGTCGTTGACGCCCATCGCGACGAAGACGAAGTCGACGTGCGCGGGCAGCTCGTTCTCGAAGCGCGGCAGCAGCTCGTGTAGGCGGATGCCGGTCTGGCCGAGCACTTGCCAGCGCACGCTGGTGCCGGTCTCGGCGGCGACGCGCTCGGCGAGGATGGGCAGCAGGTTGTCGCGTTGATCGTCGAGCCCGACCCCGGCGATCGGCGATTCCCCGAGCGAGAGCACGCTGAAGCCGGGCGTGCCGGCGCCCACGATCCCTTCGCGCGCCCCCGGCGCTTCGGGCAGATCGGGGATGCTCCGCCGTAAGCGACGACCTTGCAGCACCACCCACGGCAACAGCGGCATGCGCACGACGTAGCGCAACCAGACCCGCACTCGACCCTCCGAAGGCACATACAGGCGCCAGAACGCGCCGACGATACCGCAAGCCGGCGCCCCAGGTCGCGTGATCTTCGTTGACCGGCCCGGGTCCGTTCGCGCACCCTCTCCGCCACGAACGAGCGGGAGGTCGATGATGCGCAAGGGATTCGGACCGAGGGCGGGGCAGTCGCGGCGGGCACGCGCCGCGGCGTGGGTGTTGACGGCGACAGCGCTGGCGTGGGCGGGCTGCGGAACCACCGGCAGTGGCGGCTCCTTCGAAACCTACCCCGGCGGCATGCTCGGCTCTGCCTGCCTGTACGAGGGCCAGCCCGGCTGCGGCTACGACGTCGATCACGCGGTGGTCGAGGTCTGCAGCGGCGGCGTCTGGACGCAGGTACAGGCGTGTCCCGCCGGCGCCTTCTGTACCGTCGACAACACCGGCGCCGCGGCTTGCCAGAGCGGCGGCGCGACCGGCGGCGGCAACGACGTCGGCACCGGTGGCGGTGGCACCGACACCAGCGGCGGCGGCGGCAACGACGTCGGCACCGGCGGTGGTAGCGGCAACGACGTCGGCACCGGCGGTGGCGGCGGCACCGACGTGGACACCGGCGGTGGCACCGATAGCGGCGGTGGCGGTGGCAGCGACACGGGCGGTCCGATCGAGCCGCCGGCGCTGATCGGCCTCGGCAAGTTCATCGCCGCGATCGACGGCATCAACGTCGCGGTCGACTACACCGGCGCGCCGGCCAAGGCACAGCTGGTGCACCGACAGAGCGGCGACGCGAGCGGCGGCTGCGTGGCGATGGCCGAGCTCACCTTCGCTCAGCCCGACGGCAGCTGCCGCCTCGTGCTCGGCTTCGCGCTGGGGCTCGAGGGCAAGCCGCTCAACTTGATGACGGCGCAGTTCTTCGCCAAGGAGGTGGCAGGCGCGGGCGGCGCAGCCCCACCGGCGTGCGGCAACTGGCCCGAAGAGAGCGCGACCGGGACGGTGGTCTACGACGCCGTCGCGCCGGCGGCGACGGTCAGCTTCCCCAAGATCCCGCAGCCTGCGGCGGCCGCTGCGCAGGCCGAGCTCACCGGCCAAATCGTGCAAGTCCAAGCCGGCAAGCCGCTGACGATGAAGTTCGGCAACCGCCAGTTCCAGCTCACGTTCCAGGGATTGGCGGTGTCGGGCAAGCTCGTCAGCGCGGGCAATCCGTCGGCGACCTGCGGCCAGAAGGGCATCCCGCTGCCGCAGTGGCAGCTCGCCGACATCAACCCGGGCAGCCCGGGCTTCAAGAACACCTACGGCCTCGACGCGTTCGCCGGCAAGAAGGTGGTCGTGGCGTTGGTCTCGGATTGGTGCAACTCGTGTCGGGCGCAGGCG
>JBEARB010000091.1:0-5598 GCA_041163625.1 Pseudomonadota bacterium
CACCGACTCCGACTAGGCCGTGTATCCGGGTGCCAAAGAGATCTGCAACGTCAAGGACGACAACTGCTCCTCCGGCTCCGACGAAGGCTGCGACGACGACATTGACGGCTACTGCGACAAGGGCATGACCGTCGTCGGTAAGCCCAAGGTCTGCGCCAAGGGCGGCGGCGATTGCTGCGACCAAGATCCCAAGGCCTACCCCGGACAGACCGGCTGGTACAGCAGCACCAATCAATGCGGGAACTTCGACTACAACTGCAGCAGCAGCAACGAGCAGGAGTTCACCATCGTCGCCAAGCCCAAGCATATCTGCGAAGGCACGCTCTGCCTGAACAAGGCCGAGTGCGTCGCCGATCCGAAGGGATGGGAGGCGTCGGTGCCCGCCTGTGGCACCAACGGCACCTGGGTCGACGACTACGAATGGGATGGCTCGATCAGCATTCCTCTCGTGAATACCTGCAAAAAGTCAGTGACTTCGCAGAAGACGCAACGCTGCCACTAGGTCGCGTCGAATCACTCGGGGCGGGCGCGCGTTGCAGGAACAACCGGGGCCAGTGGGTTACAACCCCAGGAGGTCCAAGGAGGTTCCGCATGTGCAAGCTCCCCCGTCTACTCGTCCTCGCCGCCTCGTTGCTCATCGCCCCGGCCGCCTTCGCAGGCCCGAATCATCACGGCCAAGACAAAGGCCACGCCAAGGCCTACCGTCGCGCGAACGGGGTCCCGCAGGTCGTGGTGCAACAGCCGCACGGTCACGGCTACAGCCACCGCTACCGGGCCGCGGCGTGGGGCTACGCGCCCGCTCCGACCGTGGTGGTCGCGCCGCGCCTGAGCTGGTGCGATGGCGAGGTCAGCCGCGTCATCGTGCAGATGCAGCGCCGCTATGGCGTCGCCTCACGCCTCGCGGTGCTGCGCCACGCGATGGCGACCCACGACGGTTGGCTCGACGGCCGTGACCTCGTCCGCCTCGCGCACGCCATCGGCCCGCGCCGCGGGGTGCGTGACCTGGTCGCCACGGTTCGCCCCATCCTGCGTCCGATGCACCCGGCGCAGGTAACGGCCCTGCTCGCCCGCACCCACCCGATGCACCGCGACGAGGTCTTCGCGATGCTCGGCGGGCAGACCGTGTGGCATCCGCACCACGGCCCGACGGTCGCGCAGGGCTGGTAGCCCGCTCGATCCCCCGATCTCCGCGGCCGGCGGGCGGACAGCGCGCCGGCCGCGGCGTTTTTGAGGCTCGCCGCGCTAGGGCAGGTCGCGGACGCAGCGGACCAGCGCAGGCTCTTCGACCGTCTTGCGGTCGTCGGCGGTGCCGTACGACAACCGGGCTCCGTAGAACTTCACCGGCTCGGACGGCTTGATCGACGACGTCGCGGTGTAGGCGTGGACTTCGGCGTTGACGAAGGCCTGCTTGGCCGCTGCGGGTTTGGTCCCGTGCAGGTCGACCAAGCCGTAGAGCTCGACGAAGGTCGGCAACCGCCAATCGCTCTTCCCGGCCAGCGTGAGGTTGTCGCAGATCAGCTTGCTCTGGTCCCAAGCTTGCGTGTTCGTAACGCTATCGCGCTGCCACATGATCTTCTGCCACGTGTGCAGGCAGCTGCCGTCGTTGCTGGTATCGCAGGAGACTACCGTGGCGGGGTTGACCTTGCAGTTCCAGACCGGCTTGCCGGCGTCGTCGGTGCCGGATTTGTCGCAATAGGGCAGGCCGTTGCAGAGGTCGCGGTCGTCGCTGCAGTCGACGTCGTTCTGGCAGCCGCAGTCGAGCAACGACGTCGGCTTGCACTGGCCGTCTATGCAGGCGTCGCCGGGGCTGCAGGGCAAGCCGTCGTCGCACGCCGTGGGCGCAGCCGAGGGCGCGGTCTGCGGCAGCACCTGCCGACGGCAACCGGCGGGATCACCCTCCTTGGCCGGCGGGAGGTCGCAGATCTCTTCGGTGCGCTCGACCGCCGTCACGGTGCAGGCGACCGAGAGCGGCACACACGCGTTCTTGTTGCAGGTGTCGTCGAAGCTGCCGTCGCAGACCTTGGTCTTGGCGTGGTGGGGCACGCAGGCGAAGGGCTTGTCGGCCTCGGCCTTGGTCTCGGCGCAGAAGGGCTCCCCGAGGCAGAGGTTCTTGGCGTCACCGCCCGCTGCCGCGTCGCAATCCTTGAAGCCCGGCTCGCAGGGGCAGGTCTGCTGACCCGACGCGCAGACGCCGGCCTGGCAGGTATCGCCGGTGGTGCAAGCGCGGCCGTCGTCGCAGGCGGTGCCGTCCGCGAGCGGCAGCAGCGTGGTCGGATCGAGACATTGCGCCTGCTGGCAGACCGCGGCTTCGCCGGTCAGCGGCTCGCAGGCGCCGAGCCCATCGGCTCCGCAGCTGCGCGAGCCCTTGCAACGCTCGGCGGTCGGCTCGCTGCCCTTGCTGACGTAGCAGGTCGTCTGCAAGCCGAGCGCCTTCGCGTTCCGCAAGCTGTCGGTCTGGCCGCCGGCGTCCTGGCTCGCAGCGTCCTTGCCGCCGGTGTTCGCGTCACCGCTGCCTCCGCCGTTGGTGTCGGCGGCCGGCTTGTCGGTCGAATCGTTGACGCAGGCGACCGTCGCCAAGGTCAGCGCCAGCAGCGCGGTCGCGCGTACGAACCGCGAGGGGGATAGAGATCGACATTGCTGGGAACTCCTGGGTCGGCCGGGGCAGGGAGAGCGCAACGCAGGGGATATGGCGCACCGCTTCCAGCCCGGCGGCTTCCGTCCAGGCCGCGGTTTCGATAGAAGAGGGGCCCATGCCGTGCCGACGTCGCCACCTCTGGTTCGCCCCGTCTGCCCGACACGCAGGCGTAGCGTTGCTCTCCGCTGTGTGGGCCCTGCTGCTGGCAGGATCGCCTGCCGCTGCCGCCGAGCCGGTCGAGCCGCCGAAGATGGAGCGCTACGTCGCGCCCGAATATCCGGCCTCCATGCTCGCGCGCGGCCTGCGCGGCGCGGTGGTGCTGCAGCTGGTCGTCGAGATCGACGGCAGCGTCGGCAAGGTCGAGGTCGTCGAATCCGCCGGGCCCGATTTCGACGCTGCGGCCGTCGCCGCGGGCAAGCTGCTGCGCTTCACGCCGGCGATGCAGGCGAGCAAGCCGGTGCGCGTCGCGATTCGCTTCCGCTACGCCTTCGCGCCGGAGATGCGGGTCGACCGTCGCGGTCGCGCCCGTGGCCTCGGTCGCTACGATCGCCGCGCGCCCGCCCGCGCGCCGTCGGGCTTCGCCAGCCTCGGGGGCCGACTGATCGAGCGCGGCACCCGCCGCCCGGTCGCGGGCGCGCTGGTCACGCTCCCCGACCTCGCCGAGCGCCTCGGTGCCGCCGCGGAGGCCGTCAGCGAGGGCGACGGCAGCTTCCGCTTCGGCCTGCTGCCGGCCGGCAATCACCGCGTCGTGGTCGAACCCGCCGACCACCGCCGCGCCAGCGTCCGCGCCACCATCGTCGACGGCCGCACCACCGATCTCGAGCTGCGCCTGACCCGCCGCAGCTACCTGGTCTACCGCGCCACCGCCGAGGCGCCGCCCGAGCCGGGCGAGGTCTCGCGGCGTTCGCTCGGCGTCGAAGAGATCCAAAAAATCCCCGGCGTCTACGGCGACTCCTTCAAGGTCGTGCAGAACCTGCCCGGCGTCGCGCGCCAAGCCGCCGGTATCCCCGTGGTGCGCGGCTCGGCACCGCAAGACACCGCCGTCTTCGTCGAAGGCGTGCGCATCCAGCTGCTCTATCACTTCGGCGGCTTGTACTCGATCCTCAACACCGACCTGCTCGACGGCATCGACTTCACGCCCGGTGGCAACCCGGTCCGCTATGGCCGCGCGATGGGCGGCGTGCTCGCAGCGCGGCTGGCGTTGCCGCGGCAAGACGAGCGTTGGGGCGGCGTGCTCGAGACCAACGTCTTCCACACCGGCATCCTGGTCCGCGGCCCCCTCGGCGAGAACACCAGCCTCGCCATCGCCGCGCGCCGCTCGTACATCGACACGCTGCTGCCGACCGCGCTCGAGATCGCCGGCGCGGCCGACGCCCTGCCCTTCACGCAGCTGCCGCGCTATTGGGATTACCAGCTCAAGCTCGACCACCGCTTCAGCGACCGGACCAGCCTCTCGCTCTTCGTCTTCGGCACCGACGACCAGGTCGTCGGCACGCTCGACCGGCCGCCCGCCGCCTTCCCCGACGCGCGCGGCAACCTCGAGGCGCGCTCGGCCTTCCACAGCCTGGTCGGCGTGCTGCGGCATCAGCGAGAAGGCATCCAGAGCCGGACCACGCTCGGCGTGGTCAACCCGATCGTCGACTCGTCGCTCGGCACCGCCTTCAAGCTCACCGGCGAGGCGCTCGAGCTGACCTTCCGCCAGGCGTTCGCCTTCTTCGAGGGTCCGGTGCAGCTGCGCGCCGGCGTCGACTTCTTCTATCGGCCCTTCTCGGTCGATGTGGTCGGCCCCTTCGTCGCGTTCTCCGGCGAGCGCGGCACCAGCGGCGGCAACCCGCCTTCGGGGCCGAGCCTGGGCTTGCGCCTCGAGGGTGCCGAGGTGCAGCCGGCAGCGTGGGTCGACGCGGTCTATCGCTTCGGCGATCTGACGCTGGTGCCGGGCGTGCGCTTCGACCTGTTCCGCGGCTTGGGCGGTGGCGAGTCCGCGACGCCGCGCATCAACGCGCGCTACGTGCTCAGTGAGCGGGTGACGTTGAAGGCGGCGACGGGTACGACCAGCCAGCCGGGGCAGCCGCCGCAGCTGCTGGACCAGTTCGGCACGCCCGAGTTGGCGCTGCAGAAGAGCTGGGAGATCGCCGGCGGCGCCGAGGCGCAGTTGACCGACGCGGTGAGCATCGACGCGCAGCTCTTCCACAAGCGGCAATGGGATCTGGTGGTGCCGAACAACCAGATCATCCCCGACCCGGTCTACCGCAACTCCGGCGCCGGCCGCATCGTCGGCTTGGAGCTGATGGTGCGGCACAAGCCGGTCGGCCGCTTCTTCGGCTGGCTCGCCTACACGCTGCAGCGCGCGGAGCGGCAGGACCGCCCCGGCGAGGCGTGGCGCCTGTTCGGCTGGGACCAGACGCACATCCTCACCGCGCTCGGCACCTGGAAGCTGCCCTGGGACCTCGAATTCGGCTTCCGCTTCCGGCTCACCTCGGGCAACCCGGTGACGCCGCTCTCGACCGCGGTCTACAACGAGAAGACCGACTCCTACACGCGCGTCCAATCGACGCAGCTCTTCTCCGAGCGGCTGCCGCCCTTCGCCCAGCTCGACCTGCGCCTGGACCGACGCTTCGCCTTCGACCGCTTCCTGCTCGACCTGTACATCGACGTGCAGAACGTCACCAACCGCGAAAACCCCGAGTTCACGCAGTACAACTTCGACGCCACGCAGAAGCGCTACGGCACCGGCTTGCCGATCATCCCGAGTTTTGGGTTGCGCGCGACGTTCTGACAGCGTCGTCGACTGCAGTCGATCCTGTTCGTCGTGGACCCTGGAATTGTTCGTTGATGGCGAGATCACAACGCGATCTGCTGGCCTCCTGAACTGGAGGGGAGCGATGCCCGGAGCCCTGTCCCAAGACCTGCAAAAGCGAGTTGTCGACGCCTACGACAACGGCGAGGGCAGCTACGTTCAACTG
>JBEARB010000092.1:0-6526 GCA_041163625.1 Pseudomonadota bacterium
GTCGCATTTGCGGGCGCCCTCGCGCACGTCGTCCGCCACGCCCGAGGGCAGCGACGACTCGCACGCGCCCGCGCCCGAGCTGCTGCCGCCGCCGCCACCGACCAAGTCGGAGAAGCTGCCCCCGGCCTTCTGCATCGACTTGTCGGTCGCGTTGCTGGGCATCGAGTTGACGGCGCCGATGCCGCCGCCGCCGCAGCCCGTTCCGGTGAGCGCCAGCGCCACGAGGGCAGCGGGCATGAGCATCCGCATACGCATCTTCGATCCTCCAGGGCGACGCACTGCGTCCGCTCGACGTACCACTTCTGACCACCCTGCGAAGACCTTACACCGACCACGAGACGGGTGGAAGCAACCGGCACGGGCCGCTAGGATCGAAGACCCCCGAGCTTCGGAGCCCGTCATGTTCGAGTCGCTGAGACCACTCGTCACCTGCTCGCGTCGCGTAGCGGAGCGGCGACGTGCAACGGCGTCGGCTCGCTGGCGCCGGGTCGGGCTCGCGTTGGGGCTCGTCGCCGGCTGCAGCGTCGGCTGCGCCGGTGCGGTGCGTGTCTCGAAGGAGACTGCCGAGCCGAAGGTGGTCCCGAGCTCCGACGCGACGCTGAATCACACCGACGCCCCGGTGTCCGTGCCACGTCCCGCGACCGACCCCGGCCTCGCGGCGCGTCATCCGCTCGCTGCGGGCGTGCGACGGATCCGCGAGTCGATGTTGTCGACCCACGGCGCTCATGCCCGCTTGGTCGGCCTCTGCGACGGCTACGGCCACCGCCTCAGCGGCAGCCGGGCGCTGGAAGAGGCGATCGATTGGACGGTGCGCACCCTGCGGGCAGACGGCCACGAGCAGGTCCACAAGGAGGCCGTTCGGGTGCCGGTCTGGCGGCGCGGCGCCGAGTCGGCGGCGATCGTCGAGCCACAGGTCGCGGGTGCCGAAGTGCCGCTGGCGGTGCTGGGTCTCGGCGGGACGGTGCCGACGCCACCCGGCGGCATCGAGGCCGAGGTGCTGGTCGTGCGCGACGAGGCCGAGCTCGCCGCCCGCAAGGCGGAGGCTCGTGGCCGCGTCGTCCTGTTCGACAACCCGATGCCGGCCTGGAGCGAGGCACGCGGTTCGGGCTACAGCCATTGCGTTCGCTTCCGCGTGCACGGCGCGCGGATGGCGGCCGAGCACGGCGCGGTCGGCGTCCTCGTGCGTTCGGTCACCGCTCGCAGCCTGCGTTCGCCGCATACCGGCGCGATGCACTACGGCGACGCCGAGGCTCGCATCCCGGCGGCGGCGATCAGCACCGAAGACAGTGATCGCATCGCGCGGTTGCGCGCCGCAGGCAGGACCGTGCGTGTGCGCCTGCAGTTGGGTGCCGAGCGCCTCCCCGACCAGACCTCCTACAACGTCGTCGCGGAGCTGCGTGGCCGCGAGAAGCCCGACGAGATCGTGATCATCAGCGGGCACATCGACTCGTGGGACGTGGGGCAGGGCGCGCACGACGACGGTTCCGGCGTCGTCATGGCGATGGAGACGCTCGGCACCCTGCGCCGGCTCGGCATGCGCCCGCGGCGCACGATCCGCCTGGTGCTCTGGACCAACGAGGAGAACGGCATGGCCGGTGCGCGCAGCTATGTTCGCGAACACGCCGCCGAGTTGCCCCGGCACGTCGCGGTGATCGAGGCCGACTCCGGGGGCTTTGCGCCGGTCGGACTCGGCGTCTTCCTCGAAGACAAGGCCGTCGAGCAGCGCGTCGCGCAGGCGCTCGAGCCGCTCGCGGCGCTGCTGCAGCCGCTCGGTCCGGTGCGGGTGCGCCCCGGCCGTTCGGCCCCGGATGTCTCGCGTTTCCACGCTCACGGGGTGCCCGCATTCGGCCTGCTGACGCACGGCGAACGCTACTTCGACTACCACCACACCCACGCCGACACCGTCGACAAGGTCGACCCTGGCGAGCTGCAGCGCTCGGCGGCGGCGATGGCGTCGCTGGCGTGGTGGTTGGCAGAGCTGCCCGAGCGCGTCGACGAGCGGACGACCGCTCCGCCGGCTGCGCCCTAGCCCGAGATCTCGCGGTAGAGCGCGCGGTAGGGCTCGGCGGCGGCCTGCCACGTCCAATCCCGCCGCATGCCGGCCTGCTGCATCCGCGACCAGAGCGCTCGATCATGGCGGAACGTATCGATGGCGCGGCGGGTCGCCCAGCGCAGCCCGTCGGCGTCGGCGTGGTCGAACGAAAAGCCGGTGGGCTCGAGCTCGCCCGCGTGCATCGGGTCGATGACGGTGTCGCGCAGCCCACCGGTCCCGTGCACCACGGGGATGGTGCCGTACGCCATCGAGTACATCTGGTTCAGGCCGCAGGGCTCGAAGCGGCTCGGCATCAAGAACAGGTCCGAGCCGGCCTCGACGCGGTGCGAGAGCGGCAGGTCGAAGGCGACCCGGGCGGCGACGCGACCGGGATGGCGGGCGGCCAGCGCCGAGAGTTGGCGCTCCAGGCCGGGTTCGCCGCTGCCGAGCAAGACGACGCGGCACCCCGCGGCCACCAACTCGTCGCCGATCGCCGCGATGAGATCGACGCCCTTCTGCCACGCCAGCCGGCCGATCACGCCGACCACGGGGGTCGAGGCGTCGGCCGGGTGCAGGCCGAGCTCTTCGAGCAGGGCGTCGCGACAGGCGGTCTTGCCCGAGAGGTCGTCCGCGTCGAAATGCGCCGGCAGGAAGGGATCGGTCCGGGAGTCCCAGGCGTCGCCGTCGATGCCGTTGAGCAGGCCGCGGAGCCGACCACCGAGCGCGCGCAGCACGCCGTCCAGGCCGACGCCGTGGGCCGAATCGCAGATCTCGCGGGCGTAGCTCGGGCTCACGGTGGTGACGATGTCGCTCATCGTCATCCCGCCCTTGAGGAACGAGAGCCGGTCGTGGAACTCGAGGCCGCCGACGTGGAACCACTCCCAGGGCAGGCCCAGGCTGTCCATCATCCGTTTGTCGAACACGCCCTGGTGCGCCAGGTTGTGGATGGTCAGCACCGTCCGGGTGCCCTCGTAGCGCGGATCGCCGCCCCGCATCCGCAGGAACGCCGGCGCCAGCGCCGTCTGCCAATCATGCGCGTGCAGCACGTCGATCGGGCCGCCCATCAGGTCGGGCAGCGCCGCGACGGCGGCTTTGGTGAACGCCGCGAAGCGCTCGGCGTTGTCGGCCCAGGAGCGGTAGTTGGCGTCGTGGTAGATGCCGTCGCGATCGAAGAGGCGGGGCGCATCGAAGAGGTAGACCGGGCGCCCGGGCGACTCGGCCACGTAGATCGTGAACTCGTAGCGAACGCCGCCGAGCCACGCCTCGCTGCGCACACCGGCCGGGCGCAGACGAATCCCGGCGAGCGCGGCCGCGCGCCACGACTCGCGGTGCAGCGGCAGCGCCAGGGCAGACTCCAGCGGCGCCTGTACCGCGTCCGGCGCGTGCAGCGCAGCGCTGAGCGCACCCGTGACCTCACCGAGGCCGCCGGATCGCGAGAACGGCGCCCCCTCCGAAGCGACGAAGGCGACGCGCACGGCTAGCCGTTGGCCGCGCGGCGCAGCGCCGCGAGCAGCTTGCAGGCCTTGTCGTGGCCCTCGTCGCAGGCGTGACGGATGTAGCGCACGCCCTCGCGGCGACGCTCCTTGCCGGCGCCACCGACCATGAACCAGATGCCGAGCCAGTTGCAGGCGTCCAGGTCGCCGTCGTCGCACGACTCGGCCTTGCTCATCGCCTTGCTGCTCGCGCTCGAGGGCATCGCGTCGACCGCGCCGATGCTGCTGCTGCCGCCACCACAGCCCGCGAGCGGCGCGGCGCAGAGGGCGAAGAGCAGGGGCAGGGCCGCGGCGCGGCTGCGCCGGATCGAGGGTCGAGTCATCGTCGTTCTCCTGGCCGAGACAAAGCGCGCCTGGTGGCGCAGTTCCTGAGCGTATGTCATTGGAGTTGACGCTGCCAGTCCCACCCAGGGTAGGCGATTGACACTGAGTGTCGAAATAGCCATCCTTCATGCAGTTTCGGGATGTTCGATGCGCTGTTTTCGCGCGCGGAGGCGACGATGAACCGCCCGACAGGCCTGCCGGCACACGGTCGAGCACGCGCCGAGATCTGCGCGGATCTCCAATCCTTCCGGGCCCACGATCTGAAGTGGCGCAGCGGTCGCGTGTTCGGCTACGTCCACGACGCCGGAGCCGACGCCGAGGCGATCGGCAAGGCCGCCTACCTCGACTATCTCGGCGAGAACGGCCTCGATCCGACCGTCTTTCCGAGCCTGTTGCAGCTCGAGACCGCGATCGTCTCCACCGTCGCGGCGCACGTCGGTGATCCGAACGCGGTCGGCCATTTCACCAGCGGCGGCACCGAGTCGATCCTGCTCGCCGCGAAGGCGGCCCGTGATCTCGCCCGCGCGCGCGGCATCGCGCAGCCGCGGATGATCCTGCCGGCCACCGCGCCTGCCGCCTTCCACAAGGGGGCGGCGATCTCGGCGACCGATCTGGGTGTCGAGTTTCCACGGCGGGCCGCGTCATTTCGTGCCGATCGAGGTGGCGGCGGACCGAGTCAACCGTCGCCATGGCGGTGAGACGATCTCGACCTTCGGTCTGCTGCTCAAGCAACTGACCGGCGGCTCGACCAGCCTCGATGCGATCCTCGGCGGCGTCCCCGGGGTCGACCCGGCAGATCTGCGCGGCGACGCCCACGGCGGTGCGGTCGAGACCTCGATCCTGCTGCACCTGCTCGGTGAGGGCGTGCGGCCCGGTTGGCAATCGCTGCCGCAGCGGACGGTCGACATCAAGCTGCGCGAACAAGCGGTCGCGCCGATCGAGACGCCCGGCAAGCGCCCGGGACTGCCCCAGTTGATTCGAGGCTTCCGTCACAAGATCAAGTATTTCGAGGACGAGACCTACGCCGGCAAGCCCTCGGTCGCGTCGGCCGAGAAGGGGGCCGCCTTCGTCGATATCCCCGCGGAGCACGCTGCAGCCGCACTCGAGGAGGTCGTGAACGGCACGCGCAAGCCCGACGCCTGCTATTCGCCGCTGTGGCGGGCGCGCCACCTCTTCGTCAATGAACCACTGGGCCGGGCGTTCGAGTGCTTGGTAGGCTACCGTAACCGGGTCTTCTGAACCGGTCCCCACCTCGGAGCCTCCATGCTACGCCACCCCGATGCACCCGACCGCGCCGCCTTCTACGCCGCCCTGGACGCCTTCTCCCCCTTCGAACTCGCCGAGCCCTGGGACAACGTCGGCGTGCTGCTCGATCCCTTCGGCACCGACGTGGTCGAGCGCGTCCTGCTCACCATCGATCTGGGCGAAGCCGTCGCCGACGAGGCCATCGGCTGGGGCGCCGACGCCATCATCGCCTACCATCCGCCCATCTTCTCGGGCCTGAAGCGACTGACGCCCGCGACGGCTCAGGGACGCACGCTGCTGCGTCTGATCACCGCCGGTCTGCCGGTCGTCTCGCCGCATACCGCGCTCGACGCGACCGGTGGCGGCATGGCCGAGTGGCTCGCGGCGGCGCTGGGGCCCGCCTCGGACCTGCGGCCGATCACCCCGACGCGCGCGCGGCCGACCGACGCGAGCGTCGGTCTCGGTCGCCGCGGGACGCTGGAAGCTCCGCTCCGGCTGCCGCACGCGTTGACGCGGATCAAGTCGCACCTCGGCCTGCAGCACGTGCGCGTCGCCGCCGCCGCGCCCCACGCAGGCGGCGAGGCCGTCACCAGCTTCGGGGTCTGCCCCGGGGCCGGTGGCGATCTCTTCGAGGCGATGGGCCCGGTCGACCTGCTGCTGACCGGCGAGATGCGGCATCACGACGTGCTCGCTCGCGTCGCCGCGGGCACCACGGTGGTGCTCACCGACCACACCAACTGCGAGCGAGGCTATTTGCCGCACTACGTCGCGCAGCTGCAGCGCTTGCTGCCGACCGTGCAATTTCGCATCAGCGACCGCGACCGGGACCCGCTCGAGGTCCGCTGAGCCGAGTTCGGTTGTCGTGCGGCGCGCGTCGCGCTAGCTTCCCGGCCCCGCGCGCGCAGCGTTTTCGGCTGCCGCTCCGGAGACCGATGCAGCGGCAATCGACGCAGAAGACCTACGGCGGAGAAGGGAGCACGAGCGGTCGCACGCTCGTGGTCGCGCTCGTCGTGATCCTGCTCGCGCTCTTCTTGATCAAGGGTTGGCAGATGCTCGAGTCCGGGGGCTCCTTCGGCCCGGTGTCGCCGCCCAAGCGGACGTTGCCGGCCGAGCCGCTGCTCGATGGCCTCGACACGCTCGAGGGCGAGGCGCTGCAAGCGCGCATGCGGGCGCTCGGTGGGGCCATCGCGTGCATCGAGCGCGGCACCTGCACGGACGTCGCAGATCCGGGGCGAGTGCGCACCCGACCGTCGTTGCCCTTCCGCGAGGCCCTGCGTGGCCTGCAACGGCGCGCACGCGCGGCCGAGGGCGGCCGATGAGCACGCAAACGCCCGAAGTCCCGGCCGGCCTCGAGGCGCTCGCCGACGTCTTCCTCGAGAAGGCGCGTGCCGAACCAATCGAGGTGGTCGACGCCGTGGGTCGCCATTGGCTG
>JBEARB010000093.1:0-13599 GCA_041163625.1 Pseudomonadota bacterium
AGTGGGCGATCGGCGTCCACGCGCCGTTGATGCACTCGAGGCGGACCTTGCCGTCCTCCGAGCAGGCCTTGTCGCCATCCTTGCCGGTGCAACTCGAGAGCGGCTTGGGACCCGGCGGCGGTCCGCTGGCGTCCACATCGGCGCCGGCGCCGGCGTCGGTCGCGCCGGCGTCGCATCCGCTGACGCAATCGGCCACGTCGCCGCCCGTGTCGCCGCTCGTGTTGCCGTCCGCGACGTCGCCGCCGCAGCCGCTGTCGCAGTCGGCCGCGCCCGTGTCGCCGCTGTCGCCGATGGCCCCGTCGGTCTCGGCGTCGCCGTCGCCGCTGCCGTCCTCGACATCGAGCGCTCCGGCGGCGTCGTCGGCGTCGTCGGTGTCTGGGCCCGTCCCGTCGTCGAGGGTGGCGTCGTCCGATGCGGTGTCCGCGGCGTCGGGGCCGTCGCCGTCGGCGACCGCGTCGTCCACGCTGGCCGTGTCGCTGTCGGCGCCGGCTGGTGCGTCCTCACCGCCGCTGTCGCCACCGCTGCCGAACGAGACGTCGCCGCCGAGAAAGCCGCCGCCGAAGCCGGTCTGCGCGCGGCTGCCACAGCCTGCGACGAGCAGGAGCAGCAGGGCGATCGAGGCGGTGCGCGGGCGCGCGTGCATCATCAGAGCGTGCGGAGGTAGGCGACCAGGGCGTCGAGCTGCTTGTCGGTGAGGTGGTCGGTGCGGCCCATCGTGGTCGCGGTCTTCTTGAGCGCGTCCTTCAGCGTCGGCGCGCTGCCGTCGTGCAGGTAGGGCGCGGTGTAGAACAGGCCGCGCAGCGAGGGCGTGTTGTACTTCGGCACGGCGATGCCGTTGGCGGCCGCGACCTTCTTCTCGACGTCGGTCGCGGTGCCGACGTCGTGCATCGCACCGTCGGTGAACGTGCCGGTGACGTGGCATTTGCTGCACTCGGTCTTGCTGTCCTCGAAGATCGCCTTGCCCTCGAGCTGCTCGGCGGTCAGGCCGCCCGGATCGAGGTTCGGGTTCGGCGGCGGCACCAGACCTTCGATCAGGAAGGCGGCGAGCCCCTGCAGCTCGGCCGGCAGCAGCCCCGAGCCGCCCATGCGCGCGGTGGTGTTGTCGACGTTGTCGGTGAGCTTGAACTTGGTGCCGAGCCAGTTGTAGGGCGCGGTGTCGTGCAGGCGGCCGGCGAGCGCGGGCGTCTGGCGCGGGCCCTCGGCGATGAACCACACGGTCTTGTCTTCCATGCCCTCGTTGTGACAGGTGGCGCAGGCGAAGCGACCGGCGCCCGAGAGGCGCGGGTTGCGCGCGAAGTGGAAGACGCGGCGGCCGATCTGCGCCTCGGGCGAGAGTGGATCTTGGCCGTACGCGGCCTTGGCGGCGCTGCCGAGCATCAGCGGCTCGACCGTCGGCAGGGCGTTCGGGTCTTGCGGGTTGGCGTTCTGCGGCGCGAGCGCCAGCAGCGGCTGCAGCTCGATGCGGTGCACCGTGAAATCGGCCGCGCAGCGCACGAAGGCGACGTCGCCCTTGGGCGCGACGACGATGGCGCTCGGGGCGGCGCCGACGGCGATATCGGCGAGCGGCCAGCGCATCGGATCGGGCGAGGCGGTGTTGACCACCAGCACGTTGTTGCTGCCGCGGCCGGCGATCAGCGCGAAGCTGTGCGTCGGGTGATGCGCGATATCGGTCGGCTGGTCGAAGCGGGCGAGGAAGCTGCGGCCGCTCTCGGCGTCGATGGTCGGCGCGTCGCCCATGGTCAGCGTCGCGAGCGGCGCCGCGGCACCGAGCTTGGCCGGGATGCCGATATTGGTGATCGACACCTCGTACGGGCGCGCCGGCGCGCCGACGCACGGCGGCTTGCCCGGCGGCGGCGGGATGATCTTGCAGGTGCTGCCGTAGCCACCGGTGCAGACCTTCTTCGGCGGCTGCGGGATGTCGACCGGCTTGATGCCGGCGGCGTCGAGTACGTCGTCGGCCGAGCCGTTGGCGACCAGCGTGTGCGTGATCATCGCCTCGCCGGTCTCGGGATGCTCGGCGATCGAGAGCGCGCGGTTGGGCAGGCGCGCCTCGATGGTCAGCTGGTCCCGACAGACCGGGACGGGGTTGAACGTGCGCAGCGCGGTCGAGGTGAAGCTCGCCTCGAAGGGCGGGAACTTCACGCCGAGCTTGGCCTCCTCGAGCTTCGCGTCGAGGTTGGGCGCCGGCATCGTGAACACCGCGCCGCCGCCAGCGGTGACGACCAAGCCGCCGTCCTTGCGGATCAGCAGCGCGCGCGGCCGCGACACGCCCGAGAGGCGGGCGAGCGGCAGGCCGCTCACCACGTCGAGCGCGAGTACCACGTCCTCGCCGATCAGCGCGACGTACAGGACCTTGCCGTCCGGGCGCAGCGCCAGCCCCGCCGGCTCGAAGCCCGCCGCGACGTAGCTCGGCGCGCCGGAACTCCACGCACCCCACGCCAAGCGCGCGAGCTTGGCCTCGTGGCGGACCGAGACCCAGACCGTGCCGTCGGGGCCGACCACCACGCTGTCCGGCCGCTTGCCGACCGGCACCGTCGCCTCGAGCGCGAGCGTGGCGGCGTCGAGCACGGCGAGGTCGCCGTTGTCGGCGTCGACGACGAAGAGCTTGCCGGCGTGGATCGCCATCGAGCGGCTCTGCGTCCACGGCATCGGCGCCTTGGCGAGCAGCGCCCGCGGCGCGCGCGGCAGCTGCGTCGGCGTGCCGGCCTTGACCGCGTCGAAGACCGACGAGGTCACCGCCACGGTGCCGCAATCGGTCGGGCAGGAGCTGCTCTCGTCGCCGTCGCAGAGGCCGTCGCCGCAGACGAAGGTCTGGCCGACGCACGCGCCCTGCTTGCAGCTCTGGCCGCCGCTGCAGGCCGCCTGCTTGTCGAAGCCAAGGCCGTCTCCATGGCAGACGGCCGGCACGTCGCCGGCGCAGAAGCTCTCGCTGGGCACGCAGGCCGCGGCGACGCAGCCGCTACCGGCGCAGACCTGACCGGCGCCGCAGGGGCTGGTCTGCCACGTCGAGCCGTCACCGGCGCAGGTGCCGAGCGAGCCGCCCATGCAGGTCTGCACGCCCGGAACGCAGGTCGGCGCGACGCAGGTGCCGGCCTGGCAGGTCTTGCCCTCGGCGGCGCAGTCGCGGACGGCGCTCGAGGCCAGGCCCTGCGCGTCGCAGCTGACGACCAGGCCGCCGTCGCAGACCGAGGCGCCCGGGGTGCAATGCTGCTCGAGGCAGGCGGGCACGCCGCTCGCGCCGGCGGCGCAGATCGTGCCGGTCGCGCACGGCGTCACGTCGAAGCCCGAGCCGTCGGCCCGGCAGACGGCCAGACCCGCGGCGGTGCAGTTGGCGCTGCCGGCGACGCAGGTATTCGGCAGGCAGGCGCCGGACTGGCAGGTCTCGTTGGCGCCACACGCCGTGGCCGGCAGGAACGAGGTGCCGCGCGCGCTGCACTTCGCCACGCCGCCCGGCTGGCACGCCGACGCGCCCGGATCGCAGATGCGGGCGCGGCAGGCGCCGTCCTCGCAGACGCGGTCGCCGCAGGGCTCGCCGCGCCAGCTGTTGCTCTCGCAGATCTCGACCGTGCCCAGGCCCGCGCAGCGCGTCGCGCCGTCGGTGCAGACGATCTGGCCGCCCGAGAACTGCGTCGCGCCGCCGCCACTGCCACTGTCGTTCCCGCAGCCGGAGAGCGCGAGCAACGCCACGAAACCGGCGGAAAAGAGGGCGGAAGGCCGAGGCAGGAGCCTCGCCGTGAACACAGAACGGGGAGCGATTCGTCGCATGCTGCACCTCGCTGTCGAGCCATGGAGGGTCGGACGAATCCGTGTGCAATGCAAGTGGATTTCGATGTCGCTTCGTGTGGGAGTCCTTCCCGGTCGTGCAGTTGCGCGTTGGGGAGCCGCGCGGTCACGCTAGGGGGCGGCGCCGACGCTGGTCATCCAGCCCGACGCCTTGCCGTAGCCGTGCATCACCGCTTGGCAGGGGCCATTGCAGACCAGGCGGTGCGCGCCCGCGGCGACCGGCACACGCACGGCGCCGAAGCCGGTGCTGCCGATCGCGGCGAGGGCGGCGACGGGCTGCCCGTCGAGGGTGGCCGTGGTGCCGGCGGCGGCGGCGATCGCGAGGTAGGCGCTGCCGACGCCCGAGGGCACGGCGAAGGCGTGGGTCTCGGACCAGCGCGAGGTCGGCGGCAGCAGCGTCATCGCCGGATCGCCGGTGGCGCCGGCGAACAGGCCGCTCGCGCCGCCGCCAGCGAGCAGTTGCGCGACCGCGACCGGGCCGTCGGCGACCAGCACCGCATCGGCCGGCAACAGCAGATCGACGGGCTCGCCGGCTTTCAGCACCCGCGGCTTGCCGAGATTCGGGCCTGCGAGCAGGAGCGTCCCGCTCTGCGCCGCGAGGACGCGCACCACGTCGGGTGCGTCGCCGCGGGCTTGGCTGCGTGCGACGACGTGCACCGTGCCCCAACGCGCGACCGGATCGAGGGTCGCCAGCAGCGGATCGCCACAGCAGGGCGCGCCGCAATCGGCGTCGGCGAAGCAGAGGCCGCCCTCGCCCAGGCAGGCGCCGGCCGTGGCGGGGCCGGCGTCGGCGGCCTTGAGGCAAGCGCCCTGCAGCGGCACGCGCGCGCCACGGTGGCCGACCAGCACGACGACGGGGGTGTCGGCCTCGACGGTGCTGCCGGTCAGGTCGGCGCCGGGCGCGGCCATCAGCAGCACGGCCGCGCCGGCGCCGAGCTCGACGTCGAAGCTGCCGCCGGCGGCGAGCTCCGGTACCGCGATGCCGGGCGCGTCCTTCGAGCTCGCTTGCACGGCGCCTTGCACCGTCACCGCGACCTTGCCCTTGCTGCCGCGGCCGAGGATCGCGATCCAGGCCTGTGCGCCGGCCTCGCCCGAGGGCCAGCCGAGGACGTGGTAGGTGCCCGCGGCGCCAGGGCCGGGTAGGGCGGTGGCGGCCGCAGCGCTCTGGTCGCTGCTGCCGTGGACGAGCAGGGCGGCGGCGGCGTTGTCGAGCGCGAGGCTGACGGCGGCGGGTTGGCCGCTCTGCGTCGGGCTCTGCGAAGCCGGTTTGTTCCAGCTCGCGAGCGAGACGCTCAGCGCCGCGCCGGCGTTGACGCTGCCGCTCGGTGGGGTGACGTCGAGGCCGCCGACCTTGGCGGCGCTCATGCTGACGCTGCCGACCCGCGGCGTCAGCCAGATCTGCAGCGGCGTCGCGGTCGCGGCCGGCGCGGGATCGGCGCTGCTCACGGCGGCGCGGGGCGGGTCGATGGCGTCGTAGGTGCAGCCGAGCGCGCCCGCGCCGCCGCCACACGGGGTGACGCAGGCGCCGCCGACGCAGAGCTGACCGGCGTCCTTGCAGAGCTGGGTCGGTGCGAGGCCGGACGCGTCGGGTTTGCAGACCCAGAGCGTGTCGTCGCTGCACTGCGTCTTTCCCGGAACGCAGGTCTTGCAGCCCGCGGACTCGCAGATCTGCCCCGCGCTGCAGCTCTGCAGCACCGTCGCCGCCTTGCCGGTGCCGTCGCAGCTCGCCACCGCGGCGCCGTAGCTCAGCCCCGGTAGCGGTGGCGTGCACGAGGTCGAGCCGATCGTGCAGCTGCACGCGCCGTCCACGCAGGCGAGCTGTTGCGCCGCGCAATCCTGCACCACGTCGTAGCCCGCGCCGTCGGCTCCGCAGACCAAGACCCGGCTGCCGACGCAGCGCGTGGTGCCGGGCTTGCAGGTCTTGCAGCTGCCGGCGTCGCAGAGTTGACCGGCACTGCACAGGGCGAAGGGCAACCACGCGTCGCCCGCGTCGCTGCACCGCTCGACGTGGCTGGCGTCCGCCAGGCCGCAGCGCAGCGTGCCCGGGGTGCAGACGCGGCAGACGCCCTCACCGGCGCATTCCGGGGCCTGCTCGGGGCATACGTCGGCCTGCCAGGCGCCGCCGTGGTCGGCGCAGCGCTCGCGGACGCCGTCGGTGCAGCGGGTCGCGCCGGCCGTGCAGATCTGACACCAGCCGGCCTTGCAGGCGACGCCCTCGCCACAAGGCGTGACGCTCTCGGCGTCTTGGCCGGTCGCGTCGCAGATCGCCGCCGCGGATGGCCCCTCGGCCACGCAGAAGCGTCCGCCCGGCAGGCAGAGCTGGCAGCTCCCCTGCACGCAGGTCGGCTTGCTGCTCGGGCACGGCGCGGGCTGGAAGGCGCCCGCTGCATCACAGACCTCGCGCCCGCTCTCGCCGCAGCGCGCGTCGCCTTCACTGCACGGCACGCAGGCGCCGAGCAGACAATTCGGCGTCGCCGCCGGGCAGGGCTCCGGCTGCCAGCTGCCGGCGGCGTCGCAGCGCTCGCGCCCGCCCTCCTTGCAGCGGTAGGCGCCCTCGGTGCAGGGGCCGTCGATCGGGCCGGCATCGCCGGTCGCGTCGCTGCCGCCGCTGTCGGTGCCGGCGCCCGTGCCGTCGCCGGCCGCCACGCTGTCCGCGCCGATGAAGCCGTTGGCACCGGCCGGAACGCGCACGACCTCCTTCTCGCACCCCGAAGCCAGCGCGAGCAGCACCAGCATCCAGCCCGAGACGACGCCGCGCGTTCGCATCAGGTCTCCAAGCTCTCGCCGAGCGCGACGAGCGCGGCGTCGTCGAGCCGGTGGCCGCCCGCGAAGGTGCGCAGCTTCACCCGCACGCCCGCCTGCTCGAGCGCCGCACGCATCGACTCGCGCCGCTCGGCGGTGGCGAAGGCGTCGCGCTCGCCGATGGCGAGGTGGATGGCGCCGTCCCGGCTGCGGCTCGCGAGCGCGCGGGGGTCGACATCGCGCGGGATGCCGCCGCCCCAGATCACCACCGCGTCCCAGACCCGCTCGCGCGCCACCGCCCAGCGCGCCGCGATGATGCTGCCCTGCGAAAAGCCCAGCAGCACGCGGGCGCCGTCGCCGGCTTCGGCATCGAGGCGGGCGGCACAAGCGTCGAGCCAAGCGTAGGCGTCGGGCAGGTCGATGGGGCGGTCCGGGATGGTGGTCCAGCAGGCGCCGGCGGTGTCCTTCTCGAAGTCGAGGATGGTCCGCGAGAGGCCCTCGGGCGCCAGCACCCGCCGGCGGTCGCGGCCCTCGATGCGGGCCCACGGCGCGATGAAATCGGCCGCGCGTTGGTGGATGCCGTGCAGCACCAACCAGCCGTGGCATGCGCCGACAGGTCCGGTATGGGCGAGGACGGCGGTGCGCCGGACCTCGACGTGGTCGACGGCCACCGCCTCCATCGGGGCTCCTAGCGCTGCACGGCGGTCGGCTCGGCGACCTCGTTGCGGCGCAGTTGCGCGTCCCAATACGCCGGGAAGCACGGGCGGTCGACGTAGCGGCCGTAGCCCTGCTCGGCGCGCAGGTCGCCGCGGTTCCAGACCAACTTGCCGCGCATGAAGGTCATCGCCGGCACGCCGGTGACGGTCATGCCCTCGTAGATGTTGAAGTCGATGCGCTGGTGGTGGGTCTTGGCCGAGATCGTGCGGCTGCCGTCCGGATCCCAGACCACGACGTCGGCGTCGGCGCCCTCCGCGATGGTCCCCTTCTTCGGGTACATGTTGAAGATCTGCGCCGCGTTGGTCGACGTCGCCGCGACGAACTGGCTGCGGGTCAGCCGGCCCGTGCGGACGCCGTGGTGCCAGAGCACCGCCATGCGGTCCTCGACGCCGGAGGTGCCGTTCGGAATCTTGCGGAAATCGTCCTGGCCCATGCGCTTCTGGTCGATGCAGAAGCAGCAGTGGTCGGTCGCCGTGGTCTGCAACATGCCCGACTGCAGGCCGCGCCAGAGCGCGTGCTGGTGGTTGCGCGGCCGGAACGGCGGGCTCATCACGTAGCCGGCGGCCTGATCCCAATCCTCGTTGCGGTAGACCGAGTCGTCGAAGACCAGGTGCTGCGCCAGGACCTCACCGAAGGCGATCTGACCCTCCAGCCGGGCACGGGTCAGCGCCTCGAGCGCGTCGATGCAGCTGGTGTGCACCAGGTAGAGCGGCGTGCCGAGCACCTCGGCGATGCGCAGCGCTCGGTTCGCCGCCTCGCCCTCGACCTCCGGCGGCCGGCTGAGCGGGTGGCCCTCGGGGCCGTGGATGCCCTTGTCGAAGATGGCCTGCTGCAGCCGATAGACCAGCTCGCCGTTCTCGGCGTGGACGGTGCAGAGCGCGCCGAGCTCGCGGGCGCGCAGGAACGAGTTCACCAGGACCTCGTCGTCGCACATGATGGCGTTCTTGTAAGCCATGAAATGCTTGAACGAGTTGACGCCGCGCTCCTTCGCGAGCACGCCCATCTCGCGGTGGACCGACTCGTCCCACCACGTGACGGCGACGTGGAAGCTGTAATCGCCGGCCGACTTCTCGGCCCAGCCGCGCCAGGTATCGTAGGCCTCGAGCAGCGATTGGCCCGGGTTCGGGATCGCGAAGTCGATGATGGTCGTGGTGCCGCCCGCCATCGCCGCCGCAGTGCCGGTGTAGAAATCCTCCGACGCGGTGGTGCCCATGAAGGGCAGCTGCATGTGGGTGTGCGGGTCGATGCCGCCCGGCAGGACGTAGGCGCCCGAGGCGTCGACGATGGTCGCGCCGGCGGGCGCGGCGAGGTCAGCGCCGACCGCGGCGATGGTCTCGCCCACGATCAGCACGTCGGCCTTCCACTCGCGGTCTGCGGTCACCACGGTGCCGCCCTTGATCAGCGTCGTCGCCATCCTCGCTCCTCCTGCGGCGCGCGCTGCGCCTGCTTCGTTCGGGTCGTGAGCCTAGAGCGCCCGGCGGGTTGGTGCAACGCGGACGAAGCCTCTATGGTCGCCGCGCACCTCACCGCGCTCGGCCAGGTCGGTATCCAGACCACCAGCCTCATGGCGATCTTCGCGTCCGCCAGCTTGGCGGTCGGCCTCGCGCTGCAAGGCTCGCTGGCGAATTTCGCCGCCGGCGTGATGATCTTGTTCTTCCGGCCCTTCGACCTCCTCGACGTGATCACCGCCGCCGGCACGACCGGTCGCGTAAAGGATATCGGGCTCTTCGCGACCACGCTCGCGACGCCGGACCACAAGATCCACGTCATTCCGAACTCGGCGGTCACCGGCGGCACCATCGTCAACCCCTCCAAGGAGGGCCGCATCCGCGGATCCGTCGATATCGGCGTCGCCTACGGCAGCGACGTGCGCGAGGTGATGCAGGTCTGCCTCGGTCGCAAGCGCCGGCAGGTGCTGCGCGCTTTCGCAGACCGCCCGACCCTGTACCGCACGCCTGCCTTGGCCGAGCGCTTGGACGCCGTCGCCCGCGCGAGCCTGCAGCGCGCGCTCGGCTGAGGCGCCGGCGTGGAGAAGCTGGCCGTCACGATGAACGAGCCCATCGCCTTCCCGGGTGACCACAAGGTCGAGACCCACGCCGAAGAGCACGACCGCAACGGCGAGAAGGTCCAGCTGCTGAACGTGATCTTGATCAGCGGCGACGAGCCGTGGCGCGATTTCTACGCCGTCCGCACCCACGACGACCACATCATCGCTTGCGCCGTCGACTTCAAGCACAGCTACGAGCCCAAAGATCACATCCGCACGGTGGCCCGTCAGCGCTGCTACCAATCGCTCGCGGCGCTGCATCGCGCGATCCGTCGGTAGGCGGGCTGGCCTACGGCGGGTCGACCGCGGGGCCATCCGGGCGCCGCAGCAGCACGACGGGGAAGGGCGGTCCGCCCAGCTCCGGCCCACTGCGCCCGACCTCGCGCCATCCGACCCAGCGTGCAGCCCAGGAATCCGGCTCGATCACGTAATCGAGCCGATGCCGACGCGCGATCGCCGGGGCGTCGCGGCGCTTGCCGTCGCGGGCGTCGGCCGCGTCGCCGACCAAGCCGCTGAGCTCGGCGATGTACCGCGCCTGCGGCGCGCGCAATCGCACGAACCAGCCGTCGTAGAGCCCGACCCGCGCCTCCGCCGGCAAATCGGCCATCCAGGCGAGCGCGACGTCGTCGAAGCGGCGCTCGGGGCGCCGCACACGCTTGGCCGCGACCCAACCGACCAAGAGCACGACCGCGAGCGCCCACACCGCCGCCTGCGCGCGGGCGGGCCAGACCAGCGCGACGCTCGCGGAGACGAGCGCCACCGCGGCGACGACGTGCCAGACGACGCCGAACTCGCGCATCGCCAGCAGCCAGACCGCCGCATGCAACGCGACGCCGAGGCCGAGCGCGCCGAAGACGTGGCGGCCAGCGGGCGTCGGCAGCCGCGCCGCCGCCGCGCGGACCAGCCACACCGCCGCCAGCGCCGCGAGCGCCAGGCCGAGCGCCGTCGCCCAGAGCGGCAGCGGCAGAATGGCGTCGACGCGCTCGTGCAGCAGCCAGACGTTGACGCGCGCCGCCACCCACGGACCGACATCGGCCCGCTTGGCGATCCCGCTCACCGGCAGCAGCGCGCCGAACCGCGAGAGGTTCCAGAGTCCGTACGGCAGCAGCGGAGCGAATGCGCCGGCGGTGGCCGCCGCGACCGTCGATGGAGCGCGACGCCAGCGCCCCGCGAGCCAGAGCCCGAGCGGCGCGAGCACCAACGCGTGGTCCAGTCGCGCGAGCACGGCGAGTCCGGCCAAGCCGCCGAGCGCCAGGGCCGCGGCGGGGCGGGGCGGGGCGTCATCGGTGGTGCGGCGCGCGGCGGCCGCGACGACTTCGGCCAAGAGCCAGAGCGCCAGCGGCGCTTCCATGCCCGAAGCGAGGACGTAGAGCGCGTAGCCGCTGCCGCCGAGCAGCGCCGCGGCCAAGCGCGCCCGGGAGGCGTCCGCCCCGAGCGTGCGCAGCGCGTGCGACCAGCGCCAGATGGCGAGCAGGGTCGTCGCCGCGGCCAGCAGCTGCGTCACCCACAGCCGGTCGAGCGCGCGTTCGGCCCCGAGGAACCACGGCAGGTGCAGCAGCAACCAGAGCGGCTGTACGCCGTTGGTCGGGGTCTCGCCGTCGAAGGTGGGGCCGTCGCCGGCGGCGAGGTGGGCGGCGATGACGGGGTAGGCGGCGGCGTCGAGCGTCATCACCTCGGCGAGGAAGCGCGAGGCGGGAAGCGCGGCGACCCAGAGCGCGGGGGCGGCCGCGAAGGCCCAGGCAGCTGCGATGGCGGCGCGTGGCAACACGCCTCGTCTTTCGGTCAGACGCGGGCGGATGTCCAGCGCTGGGCCACATCCTCGCGGGCGGGCGATGCGCATCGATCGCGCGAACTATCGGACTTGCCTAGAGACGCGATCAAAAAATCGCCCTTGGCGATTTTGGGGCGCGGCTCGTGGAGGGGGATGGTCCGCGAGAACCGCGCTTCTCGCGACCAGCGGGCGCCTAGCCCCCCAAACAACAGACGAGAGATTCGGCCAGAAAATGCGAAGCTGCATGTTCTGGTCGCGTCTCTCGAGTTCGTGGCGTCGCGAGGATGCGCGCAGCGGGTGGGTAGGCAGCAGGAGCCGACGACGCACGAAGGACGCAAGGCGCTCCCACAGCGCGCTCTTCCCCGAACCCACCGGCGTCCCGGCGGGCGCGGACGCGACCCCCTCCCGTGGCGGCGATATCGTCGTGCAGGATGCCGTCGGTGCCGGCGCGGACGGCGGCGCCGTCGACGTCGCGACCGACGCGGACGGCCCGGACTGCAACCTCGGCGCGTGTCCGTTGCCGCAGCCGTGCCACCTCGCTGCCTGCGAGAAGGGCGCGTGCATCGAGCATCCCGCCACCGGCGGCTCCTGCGACGACGGCGAAGTCTGCACCGCTGCGGGGCGCTGCGAGGACGGCGTCTGCGCCGCCGGCGGACCGCGGACTTGGCTCTAGGTGCTCGGCAACGGCGGCGGCGGTCGGCTCTCGGCCGTGGTCGCCGGCAAGGCCGGCAGCGTCTGGGCGGCGGGCAGCTCGCTCGCGACCCAGGGCGGCGTCGGCTAAGACGCGTGGTTGGTGCAGCTCGACGCCGACGGTCGGCAGGTCGCCAGCGTCGAGCTCGGCGAAGACGGCTCGGACGATCTCGTCGCGTTGGTCCGCACGGTCGACGGCGGCATGGCCGCGGCAGGCTATGGCGGCAAGACCGGGCGCATCGTCAAGCTCGAGGGCGACGGCGCGTTGGTCTGGAGCCAGGACGCCTCGCAGACCGACGCGCGCTACGACGTGCTCGCCGCGATCGGTGCCGCGCGCTTGGTCGCGGTGGCGATGGCGTCGCTCAGCACGCAATCGGGCGGGGCGTTGGTCGACGCCTTCGAGCCGACCGGCACGTTGGCCTGGACCTTCGAGCGCAAGGTCGCCGGCAAGCGGGTGGCGGCCACGAAGGTGGCGGCGTACGGAGCCAAGAGCGCCGCGGCCGGGCAGCCGGTGGTGCTCGGTTACGACCGCACGTTCCCGCCCGGCGGCGCGGGCTCGGAGCTCTACGAGCTGTGGGTGATCGCGCTGGACGCGGCGGGCAAGCTCGTCTGGAAGGCGGACCTCGCGACGGGATCGTCGCTGGCGGCGGCGGGGCTGGCGGCGCGCATCGACGGCAGCTTCGTCGTGCTCACCGACCAGGTCGGCGCGCAGCTGGCGCTGGACGTGGTCGACGCCAAGGGCAAGGTCACGCCGCTCGGCAAGCTGCCGTCCGGTTCGATCTCGACCGCGAGCGACCTCGCGCTGGGTCCGGCGGAGCAGATCTTCGTGCTCCGCGACGATATCAAGGCACCGGCGCAGCTGCTGCAGGTCGACGGCGCCGGCACCATCGTCGCCGCACGCGCGCTGCAGACGCCCTTCGGCACCCGCGGCCGCGTCTTCGCCCTGGGCTCGCTCGGCGGCGACGCGGTCGGCGTGGTCGGCGACCTGATGCGGGCGACGACCTCGGCGTCCTCGACGAGCTGGCGCGCCTTCGCCCGCCGCGTCGACCTCGGCCCGGCGCCCGGCTGCACCGAGACCGACGCCTGCCTCGGCGACACCCACGGCTGCCCGGAGCCGGCGGCGTGTACCACCGGCTATTGCGACGCCGTCTCGGGCTGCCAGACGCTGGCGATGCCGCCGGCGGCCTGTACACCGTAGCGACGCGAGGGACGGCACCATCGGCGGCGCCACGAGATTGACGACACCGGCGCGTCGCGCCACCCTTTCCGGCGTCGATCACCGCGCGAGGACGTGGCGGCCCCAGGCCGACCCAGCGGCGCGCAGGCAAGGAGCGAACGATGAGCAAGGCCACCGAGAAGAAAGGCACCTCCCCCGGCGAAGTCGAGAGCGTCGAGGCGCTCCTGCGCATGATCCCCGAGAAGGACCAGGCCGAGGCGTGGCGTATCCTCTACGGCGAGATGCCCGAGACGCTGCCGGTGCCCGCCGAGGCGCAAAAGCTGGCCAAGGCCGGCGATTTCGACCTCGCCGCGTACAAGTTCCACGCCAAGGACGAGCAGCTGCGCGCGCCGCGCATCGTCCGCATCGGCGCGATTCAGGTGCAGGTCACGGTGCCGACGACCGAGCCGGTCGCGGTGCAGTACAAGGCCATCGTCGACCGCCACGTGCAGCTGATCCACGCTGCGGGCGCCGCGGGCGTCAACGTGCTCTGCCTGCAGGAGGCCTGGACGATGCCGTTCGCCTTCTGCACCCGCGAGAAGGAGCCGTGGCTCGAGTTCGCCGAGGCGGTGGACGGCCCGACCTCGCAGATGCTCGCCAAGCTGGCGCGCCGCTACAATATGGTCATCGTCT
>JBEARB010000094.1:0-13984 GCA_041163625.1 Pseudomonadota bacterium
GCCGTCGACCGCCGCGAGCAGGTCGGTGTCGAGCCCCATCGCGTTGACGTGCAGGCCGAGGTCACCGAGGGCGGCAGCCACACCGGCACCCTTGAGCTTGTCGACCACGCGCCCGTAGATGAACACGACGGGCTTGCCGCCGTGACGCAGCCAGGCGCGGTGCCAACCGAAGCGACCGATCAGCGCGCGGACATCGCCGCGAAGGCCTGCCACGTCCCGACAGTCCTCGATGTAGACGGTCAGACGCAGCCCGTGGCGGGCGGCAGCATCGAGCCAGCGAGCGAGCAATTCATCGGGCGGATCGACGTGGCTCCACCACGAGAAGACCAAGCCGTCCAGGCCTGCCTCCCGCGCCCAGATGGCATGCTGCTCGATCACGGCCTGCGCCTGCGAGTCGTACCAACCGAGCGCCGGTCGGTCGGTCGCGTCGTGCCGCGGGCGCTTGGGATTCCAATGCCGCCAGCGGCCGGTCGGCCCCTCGGGCGTTCCGTACCAGGGGTAGTAGAAGCCGAGGGCCAGCCGCTCGTAGCGCCGCCGCGGGACGGGCGGCAAGCGCCAGAGCGAGGCCACGGGCAGCGCCAACTCGAGGGTGCGCGGCTCGTCTTGGCCGATGTTCGCGGAGGCCAGCAGAAGACCGCCGGCGCGGACTTCGACGTGCAGGTCGCCGACTGCGCCAAGGTCTAGACGTAACGCCGGCGCGTCGCCCTTCTGCACAGCGCGGAGCCGGGCCCGGATCGCCACGCGTGCGCGGTCGGATCGGCGCTTGCGAAACGAGAGGCCATCGAGTTGCAGGACCGTGGCGGCCGGGGCCTCGACCTTGCGGTCGAGCAAGCGCATCGCCAGTTGCAGCGGTCGTATCGCGACGCGGTCGGCGGTGCCACGGAGCCGAACCTCGAGCTCGACCGCAGCCGGCTGGGGAACGCCGAAGCGCTCGGGTCGCTCGCGGACAACGGGAGCAGCGGCGGCGGTGCCGGCAACCAGCAGCCACACCGCCACGAGCCATGCCCACCGCGGGCGGCGGCGGGGCGACGGAAGGCAACGGTGGCGTCGGGTCTTCATGCGCGCAGCATCCTCCCCGCTCCCCGTCGCGGTGCCAAGGGGCAGGCCGGTTCCGACCCGATCCGACAATTCGCGTCGCCATGGAGGCAAAGCTAGACTCGAGGGGCATGGGCCCTTCGGCCCATTGGAGCACCCATGAAGCGCATTCGATTCCCCGTTCGTCGCGTCCTCGCGTTCGCCCTCGCCGCCGGCATGCCGGTCGCAGGCTGCGTACCCTTCACGACCGCGACCGACGACACCACCACGCAGACCAGCACCGGCAGCCAGCTCAGCATCGAAGACGTCTACGCCGCCACGATGGCCCTCATCGCGACCGCGCAGCTCACTGATCTGGTGGCCGGCGAGCAGGGGGTGAGCCAGGACGGCGCGGAGACCATCGCGGGCCGCATTCGCGACCGGTTGAGCACCCAGAGCTGCCTCAAAGTCGGCGGCACCGGCGCGACCATCACCATCGACTTCCAGAGCGGTTGCGCCCTGCCTGGCAGCCCGATCCCGATTCAGGGCAAAGCGACGGCGACCGCGTCGGTCGCTTCCGCGGGCGGCCAGAGCAGCCTGGTGCTCGATCTGACGCTCGACGACTTCGGCTCGGGCGGCAAAACCGCCACCGGAGCGGCGACGCTCTCGATGAGCGAGGCTGCCGACGGCACCGACATCGATCTGACCACCGCGATGACCACCGGTGACGCCGCCCTCGCCGGTGGCGTGCACGTCGACGTCCTCATCGACAGCAGTACCGACAAGGTCACCAAGACCGTCACCTCGACGCTGCCCAATACCGTCGTCAAGTCGGGGGACGCCGCGCTCGCGGTCGACGCTTCGGCCGTGACCTTCGCAGCCGGGGACTGCTACCCCGGTGCGGGCAGCATCGTGTTCACGTCCGCGGGAGTGAAGGCAACGCTCGCGTTCGACGCGAACACCGCCAGCAGCGGCGAGGCGCAGTTCACGCCGCCGCTCTCGAAGAAGTCCGAGGCCAAGCAGTTGCCGGGTCTCGGCTGGAAGTGCCAGTAAGCGCGGCTCGGTCAACTCGCTCGACCGGCGCCGCCCTGTCCGCGGTGCCGGTCAGCGATGCCTCAGAACCAGCCGATCTCGACCTTGCCGTCGACCAATCGACCCACCGCGCCCGCGCCTTGCACGTCGGGCTCGGTCGCTCGGACCTTGCCTGCGCCGTCGAGGAAGATCATGCCGCCGAATTGCGCGCGGTGGCCGTGCAGCGTCAGCACGCCCTCGTAGCGGAGGTGGATCTCGGCGGGGCGCCCCGGTCGCGCCGGCAACACCTGGACTTCACGCAAGGTGACTGCCACTGCGGTCGCGGTGCCGGGCTCGAAGCCGACGCTCAGATCCGGGTCGCGATAGGCAGTGTAGCGTAGAACGTCGCGCTCGTTGGTCAGCACGAGGGCGCGGAGCTCGAACTGCTGCGCGTTGGGGCCGTCGGATCCGGCAGGAACGACGACGCGCACCAAGCGCTTGCTGCGTTGCTTGGCGCCACCGGTCTCCACCAGGTCGGAATCGTGCTGCAGCGTGGAGCCCCCCAGGGTCGCGCCGGTCCGCCCGGTTCCGAAGACGACGGGCGGTCGCGCGCTGCGCAGGACCTCACGGCCGCCTTGGGCCGCAGGAGCCGCCGTCGGCGCTGCGGCATTGGCGGCGGGGCGCGCCGGCGCGGCAGCGGCAGGAGCTGGAGCGGAGCGCGGACCGTCGGCCGCGGGCCGTGGCGCCGAAGGGAGCCGCATGACCTCGACGGCGGCGCCGACGCTCACCGGAGCGAGCAGGAATCCCTCGCGGATCGTGTGATCGATCATGGGGTTGGCAGCGTAGGCTCGTTCCGAGCTGTCTGTCGCCATCGACTCCTCCGCGCACGTTCTGACCAGAATAGCGCGGAAAACCGGGGAGTCGCAAGCAATGTCGCGAGCGGTGCGGCGTCGTCCCTCAGTGAACGCCGTCGAACTCGCGCCAAAATGCCGCGAGATGAGGCCAGAGGTTGCGTGCGGCCGCCGTCGAGACGACGCCGCCGACGTGGCTGCCGCGCAGCTCGAGCAGGCGCCGCTCGTCGGCCGAGACCAGCTCGAGTAGCGCGCGGCAGCTCGCCGCCGGCGCGATGTGGTCGTCGACGAAGACGATGGCATGCGTCGGGCAACGGATGGCGCCGAGGTCGACGCGCTCGCCGCCGAGCGAGAGGGTCCCGTCGGCGAGCCGGTCGTCGCGGTAGATGGCGTTGATGTAGGTGGCGAAGAACGCGCCAGGTAGGCCGACGTTGTCGTTGGCCCAAGTCTCCATCGCGAGGTACCCGTCGAGAAAGCCTTCACGCGAGGCGCGGTCGACCAAGTGCACGGCCTTGCCGAGGTTCAACGTCGGGCGCAGCAACTGGAACGCCCCCTGCAGCAGCTGCCAAGGCACGACGCCCTCGGCCGCGACCAGCGCGTCCACATCCAGGCCGCGAGTGGTCGCCCACGCCCGCAGCAATCCCGGGTCCCCCGCCATCCGAATCGGCGCCGCAAGCGCCGTCAACGAGGCCACCTCGGCGGGCCGGACGGCCGCCAACATCGCGGTGAACATCCCGCCCATGCAATAGCCGAGCAGGTGCACCGGCCGCCCTGCCCCGGCGACGCGCACCGAGCGACCGAGCAGGCCGAGCACCACGTCGTCCATGCCGAGGCCAGCGTCCTCGGGCCCGGGGGTCCCCCAATCGATGCAGTAGACTTCGTGGCCCTGCGCGACCAGCCATCGCACCAGGCTCTTGCCCGGCATCAGATCCAGGACGTAGTGGCGATTGATCAGGCTCGGCACGAGCAGCACCGGCAAGCCGCTCGGCGCGACCTCCGGGTCTGCGCGATAGCGCAACAGACGCAGCTTGTTCTCGCGATGGACGACGTCGGCGGGCGACGCGCCGACGGCGGGGCGCGGGCGGGTCGGCAGGCCGGCGAGCGCGACGAGACGGCGCAGGTGCAGCGGGCTGATCACGCGTAGAGCTCCTCGAGCTGCGCGCCGTAGACGGCGTCGATCGCCTTGCGGCGCAGCTTCAGCGTGGCGGTGAGCGTGCCGTCCTCGACCGTGAGCGCGCCGGGGAAGATGCGGAAGCGCTTGAGCGTCATGTAGCGGTCGAGATCCTGGTTGACGCGCTCGATGCGGGCGGCGACTTCGGCCTCGAGACGGGCGCGAGCGGCGGCGGCGTCCATGCCGGCAGTCGCAGCGGCGGCGGCGGCGGGGTCGAGCCAGATGCCGGCGACGAGGTAGCGCTTGCCGTCGCCGTAGACGACGACGTGGGCGATGAGCGAATCGTCGGCGAAGCGGGACTCGATATTGGCCGGCGGCACGTTCTTGCCGCCCGCGGTGACGAGGATCTCCTTCTTGCGGCCGATGATCTGCAAGAAGCCGTCTTCGGTGAAGCGCCCGAGGTCGCCGGTGTGCAGCCAACCCTCGGCGTCGAGGGTGCTCGCCGTCGCGTCGGGGTCCTTGTGGTAGCCGGCGAAGATGCTCGGTCCGCGCGCGAGAATCTCGCCGTCGTCAGCCAGCCGCAGCTCGACCGAGGGCAGCGGCAACCCGACCGAATCGAAGCGGTAGCGCTCGGGCCGGTTCAGCGTCAGGGTCGGGCTCGCCTCGGTCAGGCCGTAGCCCTCCATGATCACGATGCCGTGCGCGGCGAAGAACTCCTTGACGGCGAGGTTCAGCCCGGCGCCGCCGCTGAGGCAGAAGCGCAGCCGCCCGCCGGTGAGACGGCGCAGCGCCGCGCCGGGGTCTGCTTCCGCTGCCGCGAGCGTGGCGAGCTTCTCCCAATACGCCGGCACGCTCATGAACACGTGCGGGCGAACGTCGGTGAGGCGATCGAGAACCAGCGCCGGGGTGGTCAGTGTGCTCTCGAAGCCGAGCGTATTGCCGAGGCACGCTTCGCCGAAGCCGAAGATGTGCGAGAGCGGCAGCCAGAGCAGATCGACGTCGCCCTCCTCGACGAGGCTGCCGTAGCAGCGCAGCCAATCGCAGCCGTTGACGCCGACGTTGCGGTGCGTCAGCGGCACGCCCTTGGGCCGTCCGGTGGTGCCGGAGGTGTAGAGCATCACGGCGGGAGTGTCGAGGTCGATCGCCGCGAGGTCGGCCTCGAAGCGGCCCGGCTCGGCGGCGTCGACGGCCTCGCCGTGGGCGATGGCGGCGGGCCACGTCAGGCTCGGCAGCGCGCCGAGCGGCTCGGCGTCACCGGCGAGCGTGACGCACAGGCGCAGCTTCGGCAGCCCCGCGGCGACCTCGGCGAGGCGGACGCGCTGGTCGGGACCATCGACGAAGACGACGGCGACGTCGCCGTGCTCGAGCATGTAGGCGAGGCCGTCCGCGGTCGTCGTCGGATAGACCGGCACCATCGCCGCGCCGACGGCTTCGATGGCGAGGGCGGCGAAGAACCACTCGACGCTGTTGCCGGCAAAGACGGCGCCCTTGTCGCCCGGGCCGACGCCGTGGGCGCGCAGCGTGGCAGCGATGGCGCGGACCTGCGCCGCCATCTCGTGCCAGCGGACCAGCCGCTCGCTGCCGTCGGGCCGTGGCACGCGGAAGCGCACGCGGTCGCCCCGGGCCTCGAGATGACGGAAGACGGTGGTGGGCGCCGGCTCGACGCGCAGGTGCGGGGTCGGATCCATGGCTTGCTCCTCAGGCGTTCGGGTCGCGCTCGAGCTGCTCGCGCAGGGCGGCGAGCTCGCGGCGGGTGCGCTGCTGTGCTTCGAGCAGGTCGAGCAATCGGGCCTCGACGCGCAACGTCGCCGCGTGGGCGCGGGCGAGGTCGTCGGTGGTGGCGACACCGGCCTCGCGCAACGACGCGTCGCGCAGCCGCCGCAAGACCGCCTTGGCCCGCCACTGCGCCGAGAGCGACGTGGCGAGCGGCTCGAGCAGGGCGCGGCTGCGCAGGACCTGGTCGAAGAGCCGGGTGGTCGCTTCGTCCCAGGTGCCGAAGCCGCGCATCCCACGCGACCACAGGGCGTCGAAGGGGTGTTCTCGCTTCATGGCTCGAGGATCCTCTGCTCGGCGGCGGCGCCGTAGTCCGCGGGCGTGCCGACGTCGGTCGGCGCCGTCACCGCGCGGCCCAGCTCGCCGAGGCATTCGAAGTAGAGCGATGTCTGATGCTGCACCTTGCTCGGACCGAGCGCCGAGCGCACCTCGACGCTCGTGCGCACGCGCAGCGCGGGCCCGGCAGAGAGGCCCGGCAGCAGCACCTTGCCGTTGCCGTCGACCTGCACGCGCCAATGGTCCGAGCCCTGCCAAGGCAGCCCGTCGAGGGTGCCGGTGGTTTGCACGTCCGCGCCCCATTGGTCGCCGACCTCGAAGGGGAAGCGCAGCGCCGGAATCGGCGCGGCGTAGCGCAGCAGCGTGCGCTCGCCAGGTGGGTTGCCTGCGGCCGAGGCGACGCCGTGCAGCCACAGCCCGCGTTCATCGGTCGAGGCCAGCGCCCAGCCAGCGTCGGCGTCGCCGAGCGGGAGCGCCATCGTCGCCTCGGGCACCTCGTCGCGCCACCAACCGGGCTCGGCGACCTCGACCTCGAGCGTGCCGCCCGCCGGCGTGGCGCGCCAATCCCAGACCCTGCGGCCCTGCGCGTCGACCGTGCCGTCGACGTCGACGTCGACGGGCCCGAGGACGCGGCGGTAGCGGCCGCGCTGACCGATGCGGCTCTGCAGCTCCGCGAAGTCGATGCGGCCGTCGAGGTTGGGCATGCAGAGCGCGCTCGGGTCTTCGCCGCCGGCGGTCCACGGCGTCGCGTTCTCGCCGCAGCCGGCCACGAGCGACGACGCCGCGACGAGCGCTGTCAGCATCGCGCCGAACGAAGTCGATCTGGCGTGGCGTTGCGGCTTCAAAACGCAAACCCCAAGAACAAGCGGCTCATCCACGCCGGCTGGGCGCGGGCACCGGTGAAGGCGTTGTCGAACGCGGCGCCGGGGAGCAGCACCGCCCATTGCCATTCGAGGAGCAACCCGCGCAAGTCCAGCGAGATCGTCGGATCGATCTCGACGCCGAGCGCGCGCGCGCCCGAGGGGGTGGAGTTCGGCTCCATCGCGAACGAGGCGACCATCGCGAGGTCGGCCACCATGCGCGTATCGCCGAGGACGTGGCCGGCCCAGCGCAGGTGCGGTCGCGCCCACGCGGCGTCGGTGACGGTGCCGACGATCTCGCGGAAGAGGATGCGGTCGATGCGGGCGTCCGGATGCAGGCGGAAGTTGTCCAAGCGCGCGTCGCGGGGCGGATCGGCCTGCGGACCGTCGAGGTCGCCGGCGCGCGGCAAGGTGCCGGCGATGGGTTGGCGCACGCCGAAGCCGGGCGCGGGGTCGCCGCTCGCCGCGCCGGCGTCCAGACCGAACGAGAAGCCCTCGAGCTCCGCACCGAAGCGGCTCTCGAGCGCGGCGACCCACTGCAGCGAGCGGACCGGCGTGGCGAGCGTGGTGCCCGGCATCAGCGTCGTCTCGTCGTAGCCGCCCGAGAGGACGGCGCCCTCGAACTCGACGCGCACACCGCGGCGCTCGAGGCGAAACCAGAGGTCGGCGGCATTGGCGACGAAGCCGCGCGCGACGACCTGGCCGGGGTCGAGCGTCTCGCCCGAGGCGCCGACGACCCAAGACGCCGGCACGTCGACCTCTTGCCAGCGGCGCGAGAGCCACAGACCGGTCTCGAAGGTCGTGCGCCCTGCCGCGTGCCGACGCGCGCGCACGCTCGGCGAGAGCGGGCGCATGTACGCGAACGTGAGCGTACGCACGTCGTCGCGCGGGTCGACGTCGATGCTGCCGATGCCGCTCGGCCGGCTGCGACCGGGGCCGACGGCGGCGAAATCCCAAGCGGCGCCGAAGATGCCACCGAGCGCGGGGACGGCGAGGGCGACGCGGTCGGCGGCGTCGCCGCTGTCGCAATCGTGGCAATCGCCGCCGTGCGTCAGCAGGCCGAGGCCCCAATGCGAGCCCATCCGACCCGCGGCGAGCACGCCGAAGGGCAGCAACGCCTCGCCCCACAGGCGGCGGACGCGCAGCGGGGCCGGATCCGGTAGCTGCCCACGGGCGGCGGTGGGCGGGCCGTCGGGCGCGCTGCCGAGGCGCACGTTGTCGAGCACGTCGACGCGGCCGCGGACCGCGACCACGCCACGCGGCGCGAACGCCGAGAGGTCCAGACGCAGACGCATGTCGGCGTGGGTGAGCACCTGCGCGCTCGGATCCGAGAGCGGCACCGGATACAGCGGTTGGCCCGAGGGCGTCAGGCCGTGGTCGAGATCGAGGTTGCCGAGCAGCTCGAAGCGCGAGCGCAGCAGGCCGTGCAGGTCGAAGCCGGCCTCGGCGCGGTCGTGCAGATCGATGCCGAGGTTGCTGAAGGTCTCGACGCGGCGGGTGACGGGCGTCGCCGGTAGCGCCGCCGCGGCGAGCTGGGCCCAGAGCGCTGCGAGCACGAAGGAACCCGTGGCAGCGGCGAACCGGCCCGCCTGCGTGGTCCACAGGATCGGGCCGTTCATCGCACGCCCCCCTGCAGGCCGAGGAATTCGACCAAGTCGCGGGTGCTCTCGGCGAACGCCTCGAGCATCGGGAAATGGCCGCAGCGGGGGTAGACGCGCATCCGGGCGTCGGGCAACTCGCGCTGCAGGCGTTCGCCGTAGCGCAACAGCGTGACGCGATCCTCGCGGCCCCAGAGCAAGAGCACGGGCTGTCGCACCTCGCGGTAGCGCCGCTCGACCTCGGCGTAGCGTTGGCCGCGCACGGCGGCGAGGTGGGCAGCGACGGTGCCGGGGCGCTCGATGCCGGCGAGGGCGTGGTCGACCAGCGCCTGCGGCACGCGCTCGGGCGCATAGAAGGCGAGCTCGAGGCGATCTTCGGCGCGCTCGCGGTAGACCAGGCCGAACAGCGCCTCGCCGAGCCCGGCAGCGCGAGCCCACAAGAAGAACGGCGGCAACTGCGCCTCGAAGACCCAGGCGTCGTACAGGGCGACCCGCTCGACGCGCTCGGGCGCCGCCAACGTCAACTGCAGCGCCACCGACGAGCCCCAGGAATGCGCGACGATCGCGACCTTGCCGGCGCCGAGGTGGTCGAGTAGGCCGAGCAAGAGCCGAGCCTGAGCGGCGGGGCTGTAGTCGCCCGCGGGTCGGCCCGAATAGCCGAATCCCTTCAGATCTGCAGCGATCACGCGCGCGCGCCCGGCGACCGCGTGGCGGATGCCGCCCCAGGTGTCGAGGCTGGCGGCGAAGCCGTGGATCAGCAGCAGCGTCGGCGCGCCCTCGCGCGGCCCCTCGTCGACGTAGCGCAGCCGGACCCCGTCGATCGTGGCGAAGTTCGCGTCCTTCGGCGCACCCGGCGGCGGGGCGGCGTGGAAGCGCGCGCACCCCGTCGCGCTCGCGACACACGTGAACAGCAGCGCCATCGACGCGGCGGCGCGGCGGGAGCGACGATCGTGCTGGACAGGGGACGGGCGCATCCGATCCTCGACGCCGGGGGCGGCGTGGCGGCGGGATGCTGACGGCAGCGGCTCGGCCCTGTCAAGCCGTTTGCTGCGGCGCACAAATCCGCAACCGTCCTTGCATCACAGGGGAGACAAGCGAGGGGCGCTACGCTACGCTGCAGCGCACGCGACGTGCGGCAGCCGTCCGCGGAGGCAGCCATGGCGCACAGGCGTACCGAATCCCTGGTCACGATCAAGAAGTACAGCAACCGTCGACTCTACGACACGGTGTCGAGCCGCTACATCACGCTCGACGAGCTCGCCGAGCGGATCCGGGGCGGCGACGACGTGTTGGTGGTCGACGCGAAGACGGGCGAGGATCTCACCCAGGTCACGCTGGCGCAGATCGTGATCGAGAGCCGCGGCGCGGCGCGGCTGCTGCCGAGCCCGCTGTTGGTCGAGATGATCCGCATGGGGGACGGCGCGTTGGCCGAATTCCTGGGCTCTTGGATGCTCTGGGCGCTGCAGATCTACGGCACGATGCGCCGTGGCGCGCGCGGTGCCCTACCGATGGGCGGCTTCTTGCCCGGCATGCCGGGGCTCGGCGCGTGGAACAGCTGGTTCGCAGGCCCCGGTTCGTCCGGTGCCGCCGCGCCGGCCGCGGGGATGCCGCCGCCGCCGCGGCCCCACACCGCCGACGCCGCGGAGCCCTCCGCCGAGGCGCCGGCGGAAGACACCCGCGCCGAGCTCGACGCCTTGCGGGCGCAGCTCGCCGCGCTCGAGGCGCGGCTGGGTGGAGGCCGCTGAGCGGCCCCGGCGCGAGCGGCCCGGCTTGACGCCTCTGCTGCAGCGCAGCATACAGCCCCGACGCGGCCCATCGGCGGCCCCGAACCACGCACGGAGCAGGACATGCAACTCGAAGGCCTTCGCATCATCGTCACCGGCGGCGCCGCCGGCATGGGTGCCCACTTCGCCGGCCGGCTCGCCGAGGCCGGCGCCCGCGTCGCGATCGGCGACGTCGACGAGGCCGGGCTCGCGGCCGTCGTCGCGCGCCACGCCGGCGCGACCGGCAGCATCATCGCCCGCCGCCTCGACGTCTCGGATCCCGCCGATTGCGAGGCGTTCGTCGCCTGGGCGGCCGGCGAATACGGCGGCATCGAGGCGTTGGTGAACAACGCCGGCATCATCCGCGACGGGCTGCTGGTCAAGCAGGCGCGGGACACCGGCGAGATCACGACGCTCGGCGAGGCGGCGGTGCGCGCGGTGCACGCCGTCAACCTCGAGGGCCCGGTCTGGATGACCCGGGCCGTGGTGGCGCAGATGGCGCGCGACGGGCTGCGCCCCGGCGTGGTCGTGAACATGTCGTCGGTCGCACGGCACGGCAACCGCGGCCAGACCAGCTACGTCTCGAGCAAGGCCGCCGTGGCCGCCAACGCCGTGACCTGGGCCCGCGAGTTCGCCGCCTTCGGCGTGCGCTGCGTCGCGATCGCGCCCGGCATGGTGGAGACGCCGATGACGCAGGGCATGAACCAGCGGGCGCGCGACGCGCTCGTGGCCCGGATCCCGGTCGGTCGCATCGGCGTGCCGGAAGACCTCTGGCAAGCGCTGCGCTTCTGCATCGAGTGCGACTACTTCAACGGTCGCTGCCTCGACGTCGACGGCGGCCTCGTGATGTAGCGCGGAGTTGCCCGAAGGGACGCGTCTTCGATACCCTCCCCAGGTTCCCGTGCCGCCGGCGACGCCCATCGCGCCGGACGCCGCCGCACCCTAAGCCGAGGACGCCGAAATGACGTACCTTTTCCGCCTTTCCCGCGCTGCCGCGCCGCTCGCGACGTTCGCGCTGATCGTTCTCGCCGGCTGCGGGACCACGAACAACGGCCCGAACTACTTCGCCTACGACGGCCTTTACGTGCCGCCGGACACCACCGCGGGCGGGGACACGGCGACCCAGACCGACACCTCGACCACGACCGACACCGCCGTGCAACCCGACACGACGGCCGAAGTCGCCGACGACGCCGCAGCCGGTGACGACACGCTCGACGCCGCGCCGGAGGTCGATGTCGATCCGGGCTGCGTGCCGACCGAGCCGCCGACCGAGGCGTGCGACGACATCGACAACGACTGCAACGGCGTGACCGACGACGGCGCCTGTGACGACGGCAACCCCTGCACCGACCAGGCCTGCGACGGCAGCAAGGCCAAGGAAGGCCTCGACGGCTGCAGCTACTCGCTGCCGGACGGCAAGGCCTGCGACGACGGCTCGGCTTGCACCGTCGGCGACAGCTGCCAAGGCGGCATCTGTCAGGCCGGCACGGCCAAGAACTGCAACGACGACAACTCGTGCACGATCGACAAGTGCAAGGTCGCGACGGGTGAGTGCGACAACGCCTACATCGGCGACGGCAAGTTCTGCAACGACGGGCTCGGCTGCACCAACAACGACACCTGCCAGGCGGGCACCTGCCAGGGCATCGTCACCTCGACCTGCGACGACGGCATCCCGTGCACCAAGGACGGCTGCGACGCCGCCGGCACCTGCACCCACGTGCCGATGCTCACGGGTCCCTGTGAGGACAACAACCCGTGCACCACCAAGGATCAGTGCTTCCAGGGCATCTGCACCCCCGGTGAGTTGACGATCTGCGACGACGGCAAGCCGTGCACCGACGACTATTGCGACGCGCTGCAGGGCGGCTGCGTCTACAAGCCCAAGCTCGCCGGCACGCCGTGCAACGACGGCCTCTGCGCGACCGGTGGCAGCTGCGACCAACTCGGCACCTGCGTCGGCCTGAAGCAGCTCTGCGACGACGGCAAGAAGTGCACGATCGACTCCTGTGACAAGGCGACCGGCGGCTGCACGAACACGGCCCTCGCGGTCGGCACGCCCTGCGACGACGGGGAGCTGTGCACCGTCGGCGAGTCCTGCAACGCCGCCGGCGAGTGCGCGCCGCCGCCCGGCCAGAAGGGCTGCGACGACGGCAACCCGTGCACCCAGGATCTCTGCGACGTGGGCACCAAGTCGTGCACGTACAAGCCGGTGGTGGGCCCGTGCGACGACGGCGACGGCTGCACCCAGGGCGAGGCGTGCGTGGGCAATGTCTGCAAGCCGGGCGCCGCCCCCGAGCTCGTCACCATCGCCGGTGACGGCACCGGCGCGTTCAAGGACGGCAAGGGCGCGAGCGTGCAGTTCTACGATCCGCGCGGCATGGCCCTCGCCCCGAGCGGCGTGGTCTTCCTCGCCGATACGTTCAACCACCGCATCCGCCGGGTGAAGGCCGACGGCACCACCGACACCTTCACCGGCGTCGGCACCGCCGGCTTCCTCGACGGCAACGCTTCGGTCGCGCGCTTCCAGCAGCCGGCCGACATCGCGCTCGGCAAGGACAGCACCTTCTTCGTCGCCGACCGCTTCAATCACCGCATTCGCAGTATCGCGAACGACGGCACCGTCGGCACCGTCGCCGGCCAGAGCACCGCTGGCTTCGTCGACGGTGCGGCGAGCAGCGCGCGCTTCAACAACCCCGAGGGCGTGGCGGTCGACGCGGCCGGCAACATCGTAGTGGCGGACCGTGGCAACCACCGTATCCGCCGCATCGACGGCAACACCGCCGCCGTCATCACCCTCGCGGGCGACGGCACGGCCGGCTTCGCCGACGGCGGCGTGGCGTCGGCGCGCTTCAGCAACCCGAGCGACGTCTTCCTGCTCGCCAACGGCGACGTGTTGGTGGCCGATACCTCGAACCACCGCATCCGTCTGATCCAGGGGGACAAGGTCAGCACCGTCGCCGGCTCGGGCACCGGCGCGCTCAAGGACGGCGCCGCGGCCGACGCGCAGTTCAATTCGCCCGCCTCGGTGGCGGCGGATGCGGCTGGCCGCATCTACGTCGCCGACGCCGGCAACCACAGCGTGCGGCTCATCGAGGGCGGCCAGGTCTCGACGGTGCTCGGCAACGGGCAATCGGGCTTCAAGGACGGCGCGGGCTCGCTCGCGCAGCTGAGCAAGCCCGCGGGCCTGCTGCTCGACAAGAACGGCCAGCTCTATGTCGCCGACGCCGGCAATCACCGCATTCGCGCCGCCAAGGCCGGCCAGAAGGTCTGCGACGACGGCAACCCCTGCACAAAGGACAGCTGCGACAAGCAGACCGGCGCCTGCGTCTTCGACACCCTGCAAGCCGGCGATGCCTGCAACGACGGCTCGGCCTGCACGGTCGGCGACGTCTGCGACGCGCTCGGGCAGTGCAAGGGTCAGGGCAAGTCCTGCAACGACAACTCGCCGTGCACCGACGACGCCTGCGATCCCGCCACTGGTGAGTGCGTCTACAAGAACCTCAACAAGGCCTGCGACGACGGCGACGCTTGCACCAAGGGCGACGTCTGCGTCGGCGGTGCCTGCGTCTCGGGCCCGGGCGCGATCGACACCCTGGCCGGCAGCGGGTCGGCCAGCTTCCTCGACGGCAAGGGCACGACCGCGCGCTTCTACTCCCCCGAGGGCGTCACCATCGACGTGGCCGGCAACGCCTACATCGCGGACACCTTCAACCACCGCATC
>JBEARB010000095.1:0-10165 GCA_041163625.1 Pseudomonadota bacterium
GCTGGTTCGCCAGCAGCGGCGACTTCTTCGACATGATGAAAGCGTCGCTCTCGGGCAATAGCACCTCCGACAAGGGCTCGCGCCAGAACATCACGATCACCGTGCTGAACCGGAAGTACCAGCCGATTGGCGAGTACCACCTCAGCGAGGCGTTCATCACCGAATATTCGGGGGTGTCGCTCAACGCGATGTCGAGCCAAGTCGGCTTCGAGCAGATCCGGATGTCGTACGACTTCTTCGTCTACAACCCGATGTAGTGGACGCGACAGACGCAACGCTCGCGAACGACACAACGGGAGGGCCCCGTGGCAGAGACGACAGACAATATGCCAGGCACGCAGGACGCGGTCTTCACGCTGCATCGCGGCGTGCTCGATCGCTGGACTGCGAGCCCGATCGCCAGCGGCGCCAGCCGCACCATGGCGATCGGTAGCGGCGCCACGGGGCTGCTCGACAGCCTCACCTCGCTCGGTGGTCTCGGGGCCGGTTTCAGCGCCGACGCCTTCGAGATCGCCTCGCTCATCGCCCTCGAGCCCAAGCTCGCGAGCAGCCTCGGTGCCGAGGTCCGCGCACTCGCCGTCGGCGATCTCGCCGATCTCGTTCAGGTCGTCCTCGAAGAGGAAGAGGCCGCCCTCGAGGAGGCCACGCAATCGCTGCGCAGCGCTTCGGCGTCGCGCAAGGCCGCACCGGCCGCCCGCAAGGAGGCCGCACGCAAGGCCGAGCCGCGCCGTGCCGCGCCTGCCCAGGCCCGTCGCCTCGCCGCGGTGCGCAAGGCTCTCGCCGAGGTCCGCCGCCGCGCCGCCGACGTCGCCGCGCAGCGCGCCGCCGAGCCCTTGGCCGGGGCCGTCAGGTCCGATCGGGCTGGGGAGCTGGGGACTGTAGGCCCCGCCCAGGCTCGGACGGATGCCTTCGTGGCCGAGCGGCCGGCACTCCGCGCCGCTGCTCGGTTGCTCCGTGAGACCTCTGGCCAGACCGTCGCGACCTTCGAGCCCACCCGGATGGTCGGCTCGGTGGCCGATATCGGGGCCGAGGCCACGACGACCCGCGCCCTCCGGATGGCCGAGGGCGAGGCCGAGATGGCCATGCTCGCGCCGCTGGCCGATCTGCCAGAGGTCGCCTTCGACGCCCTGCGCGACCGTTGGGTGCCCCAGCAGACCCTGTCGACGCCGGAGCAGGCACCCGCCCGCCGCGTTCAGGCAGCGCAGGCGGCGCGTGTGCAGACGCGTAGCATCGCCGCCGGTGCGCCCACGACCCGCGCCGCGGCCGCGCAACTCGTCGCGCGGCCCCTGCGCGGTGCCGCTCCGGCGGCGCCCGTCGCGAGCCGCGATCCCTTGGCGCCGCGCGCGCTCACCGCTGCCGAAGCGCTGCGGCCGCCGGTCGCCGCCGAGACGATGCCGCGGCCCTCCGTGGCTTCGATGCCGGCCTTGCAGGGTGCGGTGCGCACCGCGGCAGACGTGCTCCAGCACGTCGCGCGTGGCGTCGCTACGCATCCGGCATTCCGTGCCGTGCAATCGAACGCCGCCGCACCGGCTGCCGTCGCGACCTCGCTGGCCGCCGCTCCGGCCCTAACGAGCGCGCCCGCTGCGCCCGCCGCGCCCGGCGCGCGTTGGGCGGAGTGGCTGGACGCCACCAGTCCGAACCTGCGGGGTGTGGACGCCCCGACGAGCAGCACCGCCGAGCTCGGCTTCGTCGCGCGTGAGCGGGTCGCTGCCCTCGGCGGCGATCTCGGTGCCGGTGAATGGCTGCAACTCGCCGAAGAGATCGAAGTCGCCGCCCCCGCCGCCGTTCCGACGCAGCGTTCGGCGACGACGCCGACCCGGACCGAGGCGACGCGTGCGACGTCGACGCCGTCGGTTCGCCCGCCGATGTCGAGGCCGGCCGCGTCAGCCGCGCCAGCCGCGACGGCGCCGCGATGGCTCACCCCGTCGCGCGCCATGCGTGCGGGCGATGCGCCCTCGGGCAGCAGCGCGTTGTTACAGGCCGTGCGCACCGCCCTCACCGAGTCGCCGCAGCTCGCGACTTCGCCGATCGCTGCTTCGCCCGCATGGGCCGCGGCGGCAGCGATGCCGATTGCCCGCTCGCTCGAGTCCGTGGCGTCGCCGGCTGCTCGGCCGATGGGCGCGACCGCGGTCACGGCCATGGGGCGTGGCGTGGCCCTCAGCCAACGACTGCTCGCTGGCGTGGAGGACGTGCGTGCGCCCGACGCTTGGCGTGCCGCCGATCCGATGACCGCGGTGGCTGGCGGCATCGACGCGTTCCGCGTGTCGAGCGGCAACGAGCTGCTTTCGCACCTGACGGCCGCAGGCCAGGTCGCGACCATGCAGGGCGGCTTGGTCTTCGACGCCGGCGCCGGCGAGTGGTTGGTGCCCGGTGAGGACGCGCCCGTCGCCGTCGACGCCGAGGGTCGCCCGACCGGCCCGCGCGCCGTCGCGGCTGCCCGCCGCGCGGAGGCAATGGCAGCGACCCGTTCGGGCGCCGACCGCGGCGCGACCGCGACTGCGGTCGCGACTGCGGCCGCGACTGCGACCACCGCCGCGCCCTCGACGGTGACCGCGCGTGCTGCCGCGGCGTCGCGTCCGATGGTGCCGGCTACGGCGGCTGCGGTCGCGACCGTGCTGCAGCGCTTCGAGCGTGGCCTCGATCGTGCCATCGGTGCCGGCCAGGCGCCCGGTGCCGGGGCCGTGGCTTTCGCGCTCGAGAGCAGCGGCGCGCTGGGATTGCTCAACGATGGCGTCGCCGACGCGCTGACGCCGATGCTGGCCGCCCGTGCCGCCGAGCGCTTCGGGCGCGCCGAGGTCGGTCGCCGGGCGATGGCGGGGATGGACACTGGTGCGGGTGAGATGCTCGCCATCGGTGACGACGCTCCGATTGCCGAGTCGGCGGCTGCTGCGTCGCCGACCACGGCGCGTCGGGCTGCAACGACGTCACGTGCCGCGACCGCGACGCCAACTCCGACCGCCACCGCGAGCGTCGAGCAGCGCGCGACCCGCATGGCGCAACAACGCCTGGAGCGTGCGCTTTCGCGAGCCGGCGCGGGCGGCGCGGCGCCGACGCTCGCTGCGGCGATGCTGTCGAGCCGTGAGCCGGTGGCGCTGCGGGCTGCGCTGGCGCTCTTCGGCGAGCCTTCTTCGCCTGCGGACGATGTCGCCTCGCGCTTCGTGGCCCGTTGGATGGGCGCGGCCGAGCCGCGTGCCAGCCGCGTCGCCGGCGAGGCCGCCGAGACGGTCTCGCTGCAGCCGGGCGCTGTGGAGCCGACGCGTACGCTGCGGCCGACCGCGCTCACCGAGGGCAAGACCGCCGAGGCCGCCGAGCCGGCTGCGAAGGTCGTGTTCGAGGGCTTGGCCGGTCTCGCTGCGCTTCGCGAGATGAAAGGTGCAGGCGAGGTCGAGTCGACCTTGCTCTCGCTCGGACGGGTCGAGACCGCGGAGACGCCGGCGGCGCCGACCGCGGAGACGCCGGCGGCGCCGACCCAGGCGGCTGCGGCTCCGAAGCGGGCGGAGACGGCTCGTGCGGCACGGCCCGCGACGGCTGTGCGCACGCATCGGTTCGCGCCGGTCGGATTGGCGCGCTCGCGGCACCTGCTCGGTGGCCGGCGTGACGGGGACGCCGCGATCCGCAGCGTCTCGCGCCAGACGCGCGTCGGCTACGGCGCATCGGCGCTCGGTGGCGGTGCGTTGCTCGGCCTCGGGCCGGGTGAGTCCGAGGCCGCGTTCTTCGGTTCGACCTACGCCAGCCCGAGCGCTTCGATGCGTGCCGAGCGCCTCGGAGCCCAGATCCACGCGCGCCGCGCGACCGAGGGTCGAGCGGGGCCGGGGCGTGCGATGCCAGCCGGCGGGACCGAGCGCACGATGGTGCACTCGACGGCCCACGACGGGCTCGGCGCTGGTCCGGCAGTGCGTGCGCTGCCGTCGGATACCGCCACGCGCGACTTGGTCTCGCCAGCGGCGATCGCGGCGAGCGTTGCGGCCGGGCAGGGCGCCCAGGCCGGAGCGACCGCGGCGGAGCGAAGTGGCAAGGCGGCCTCGCTGGCCCGGGTGCTCTCGGTGACGGCGTCGCCCACGGCGAATGTGCTGCCGCTGGTGGCGCCGGCCGCGAAGGCGGTGGTCGCGAAGGCGGCTGCGAAGCCGCAATCTGAGTCGATCGCGACCAGCGGCGCGAACGCCACGTACGGCGTGCCGATGGCCGGTCAGGGAATGGATGGCGGTGGCGGCGCCGGCTCGGGCAAGGGCGGGACGCCGGAAGAGCGAAGCCAGGCAGGCGGAGGTCCGCAGCAGGAACTCGACGCCCTGGCGATGAAGATTGCGCGGTCGGTGCTGGTCCGCATCAAGCGTGAGCGCGAGAGAAGGGGGATCCATGTCTAGCAACTTCGAGAAGGCCAAGCTGGTCGTCCACTCGGCCGACAAGCAGGATGTCCCGCCCGAGGTCAGCTTCCACTTCAATCCGGAAGCGGTTCGGGTGACCAAGACGCTCAAGCCGAAGGAGCAGCGGCAGGCTGGCCAGGACGCGCCGGCGCTGCAGTTCAACGGCGGTGATTCGCTCAAGATCGAGTTCGGCGAGATCTTGTTCGACACCTTCGACGCTCGGGCCAGCGTCTACGCGTTGCACGTCTCGCAGCTCGAGAAGCTGATTCACGTCAACGAGCACCTGCACCGTCCGCCGCGCGTGCACTTCGTCTGGGGCCAGGGCTTCGGCTCGGAGGACGGTAAGGTCAACACGGGCATCTGGCATGTGACCGCGCTCGACGTGAACTACATCATGTTCCTCCCGAACGGTGTTCCTGTCCGCGCCAAGTGCAAGCTGACGCTGACGGAAGTGCCTGACGACGCAGCGCCGGCCAAATCGACAATGGGCAGCCCTGACACCGCGCACGTCCACCTCGTCAAGCGGGGCGACACCCTGCAGGCCATCGCCTTTCGTGAGTATGACGATGCGGGTGAGTGGCGACGTATCGCTGCGGCCAACGGCATCGACGACCCGCTGGCGCTGAATCCCGGTTCGCGCCTGCTGATCCCGCCGATCCTGAAGTAGCGCTGAGCGAGCTCTCGCGATCGAACGCTGCTGGGGAGAAGACCGATGGCTGAAGACAAGAAATACGTACCCGAGTTGACGATCAAGATCGACGACTCGACGTCGATCAAGACCGATGCCAAGGGCTCGCTCGAGACGCGCTCCGGCAATGGTATCCTTTCGGTGTCCGTCGACCTCCGTCTGGACAGCCCGGACATGTTCGCCGTGCAGTACGACATGATGGCGCTCGAAAAGCTGAACCTCATCGACAGCTTCAAGCCTGGGGCCAAGGTCGAGATCGGTCTGGGTCTTGCCGAGTCTGGTGTGCTCTGCATCGGCGAGATCGCCTACATCGAGCCGAGCTTCGACGTCGATATCGGCTACCGTACCACCGTCTCGGGCTATCACAAGCTCCACCGTCTGACCCGCGGCACGCGCTCGCGCACCTGGGGTGACGGCCTCGAGCCGCAGACCGCGCCGACCGACGCGGTTCGCCAGGTCATCAGCGACTCCAAGGCGCAGAAGGGCGGCAGCTCGGACGCGATGAGCGCCGACGAGATCGGCTCCGCCGAGGTCAAGCACCACTACATCCCGCAGCTCAACGCTTCGGACTTCGAAGTATTGCAGGCACTTGGAGCCGAACTCGAGTACAAGGCTGACTCGGACGAGTTCGCCAAGGTGAAGTTCAAGCAGCCTGATCCTGGCCAGAGCCCGGTCGTAAAGATCGCCCGGGAGCGCGCGAACGAGGGCGGCGAGGGCGGCCTGCTGCTCAACGCGAGTTTCCGCTTATCCACGGTCCAGCAGTACACGCGTGTCGAAGTGCGCTCGTGGGATCCGTGGACCAAGAAGAACATCGTCGGTGTGGCCGAGTCCTCCAAGTACGAGTTCGACGGCACCAAGGGCTGGACCGCCACCAACAAGGCGCTCTATGGCTCGGGAAGCACTGGGCGTACCTACGTCATCACCGACCAGCCGGTGAACACACAGGAAGAGGCCGACGCCATGGCGCAGGCCGTCTTCGACCAATACTCGATGGACTTCGTCACCGGCGAGGTCACCATCCAGGGCGATCCCAAGGCGGTGCCCGGCTCGACGGTCGAGTTCTCCGGCTTCGGGACGACGTTCAGTGGGGTCTACCTCATCACCTCGGCGACCCATACCTACACGCCGGAAGACGGCTACCGCACCACGATCGGATTCGCGCGCAACGCGCACGGCTAGTCCGACTGTCGGCTCGTTTCGAGACGGCGCCCGGGATCGAAGCGATCTCGGGCGCTTGTCGTTTGAGCCACGTCGGCGCCGCTGGTGACTTCCCGCAAAACTGACCGAAGGGTCAGATTGGATCGCATGGAAATCGACAAAACTCGCGTCGTCGCCGGTCATCCCGCCTGGCTCGGTTGACACCACCGGCTGCGGTCGCGGACACTCCCGAAGCTTGGCAAGCGCGGCCTCGCCGCCGCTCCGAGGGAGGACCGATGCCGAACGACCCTCGTTCCCTACCGGCCTGGGATCCGGAAGAGACGATGATGGCGCTCTCGGATGTGCTGACCGAAGTCGCTTCGGGCCGCACGGACGGTCACGTCTGCCCGCGATGCGACAAGGGCAAGCTGTCCTGCGAATGGGACGAAGGCTGGGTGCGGGTGCGATGCCCGCAGTGCGGTCTGAAGTTCGAAGGACTGCTCGGCTAGCCGGAGCGCGGGGGGACGATGGCGACCAAGAGCTTCCTGGGCCGTGGCCTGCAGTTCCCGCTCGGCGTCAACGCCGTCGGCGGCGTCGCGTCGAGCGACGGCCCCGAGAATATCGAGCAGTCGATTCGCATCATCATCGGAACGGCCGTCGGCGAGCGCGTGATGCGCCCGATGTTCGGCAGCCGCGTACACGACTTCGTCTTCCATCCGAATTCCGAGGCGACTGCGGGTCTCGTGGCGTTCTACGTCCGCGAGGCCTTGATCAAGCACGAGCCGCGCATCACCGATATCCGAGTGACCGCGCGGCCCGACGAAAAGCGTGAGAACGTGATGAGCGTCTCGGTCAAGTACACGATTCGCTCGACGAACGTGGACTACAACCTCGTCTATCCGTTCTACCTGCGACGGGAGCAAGACCTATGATCCCGAGTCCGAACCTGGACGACCGTAGCTTCGACGACATCGTACAGGAGGCGGTGCGCCTCATCCCGCAGTACTGCCCGGAGTGGACCAACCACAACGCGGCGGACCCCGGCATCACGCTCATCGAGCTGTTCGCCTGGATGACGGAGATGACGCTCTACCGGCTCAATCGCGTGCCGGAGAAGAACTTCCTCGCCTTCCTCGAGTTGATGGGCATCAGCCTGACGCCGCCGCAGCCGGCGCGCGCGGTGCTGCAGTTCGGCATCAACGCCAAGGCCGACCGCGTGCGCGTGCCCGCAGGCACCCGCTGTGGCACCAAGCCCGGTCCGGACGGCAGCTACCAGACCTTCGAGACCGCGCAGGACCTCGTCGTCACGAACAACGCCCTCGTGAAGTGCATGAGCCAGCACCACGAGACGTTCTCGGACAACACCGAGCTGCTCGGCGTCGCGTCGCGCGGCGTGCCGCTGTGGGCGGGCGTTCGTTCGGTCGAGCGCTTCCTGTACGTCTGCGACGACCGCCTCGCCGCCTTCAACGAGTCGAGCATGTTGACCATCAGCTCGACCAGCACGGGCGAGCCGGCGCAGGCGCTCGTGAAGATGCTCGAGTGGGAGTATTGGGACGGCGAGCGCTGGCGCGAACTGGCGAGCCCGAGCGTCGAGACCGCGGCCAACGAGATCGCCTTGATCGGTCCGGTTGCGATGGTCGAGACCGAAGTCCATGACCGCAAGGGCTTCTTCTTGCGCGGTCGCCTGGCGGAGGTCCCGCAGGACGACGGCGAGACGCTCGCCGACACGCTCTCGATGCGTCTCGAGCTGATCGGCGAGGGCGAGCTGCCCGAGCAGGCGTTCGCCAGCATGGACGGCGACCTCTTCCTGAAGCTCGACATGGACCGCAGCTTCCAGCCGCTCTCGCGCGAGCCGAAGCTCGACTGCGCGATGTACCTGCGCAGCGATGCGGTCTTCGGTCACGCCGAGGCGACGATCCGCGTCGACTTCGAGCTCGCCGATCCGAAGGCCGTGCCGCGCGCCGTGCCGAGCGAGGACCTCGTCATCGCGTGGGAGTATCACAACGGCAAGCGCTGGAAGCTGCTCGGCAAGCACGGCTTCGGTGACTTCGACGTCGAAGATCCGGGCCACGAGTTCCGCGACGAGACGGGCTGCTTGACCTCGCCGGGCTTCGTGACCTTCCGTCGGCCGAAGGACATGCGCGCCGTCAAGGTCAACGGCAACGAAGGCCTCTGGGTGCGCGCGCGCATCGAGCGCGGCGACTACGGCGTGCCCGGCTCGTACGAGCTCGAGAACGACCGCTGGGTCTGGAAGGATACGCGCCCGCTGCGTCCACCGACGCTGCGCGGCGTGTCGATGCGCTTCGTCGAGTCGGCGCAGCCCTTCGGCCACGTGCTCGCCTACAACGACTTCGTCTACACCGACTACACCTCGCTCGCGCGCGAGGAGATGAAGCCGTTCCAGCCGTTCACGCCAGTGACCGAGGAGAGCCCGACGCTCTACCTCGGCTTCTCCGAGCCCTTCCCGAACGAGACGTGCCAGCTCTACTTCGACCTGGTCGAAGACGCCGGTCCCGGCCGCACGCTGCGGGCCGACCGCGGCGCGACGGCGCGCTCGCTCGAGTCCAGCCCCTCGGAGCAGATCATCGCGTGGGAGTTCTGGAGCGGCCGCGAGTGGAGCTCGCTCGTGGTCCGTGACCATACGCACGGCTTCCAGCAGTCCGGCTTCATCGAGCTGGTGGGTCCGAAGAACCACAGCAAGAACAAGCGATACGGCGAGAATCTCTACTGGCTTCGGGCGCGCCTGGAGCACGGCGGCTACGACGAACCGCCGATGCTGCGGACGGTGCTGCCGAACTGCGTCTTCGCCGACAATCTGACCACGTTCCGCGACACCATCCTCGGATCGTCCAAGGGCACGCCGAACCAGAGTTTCCAATTCGTGCGAGGCCCCGTGCTGCCCGGTCAGGAGATCTGGGTCCGCGAGCGCGAGCGCCCGGGCGGTGCCGACTTCGCCGATCTCGTCGCCGAGGAAGGCGAGGAGTGCGTGCGCGAGCATCCCGATGGCGAGGGCTACCTCGTCCGTTGGCACGAGGTCGAGAGCCTGTTCGAGTCCAAGCCTTCGTCCCGGCACTACGTCAAGGACATCATTACCGGCAAGATCCGCTTCGGTGACGGTATCCGCGGCATGGTTCCGCCCAAGGGCGATCGCAACGTGGTCTGCTCCCGCTACCAGGTCGGCGGCGGATCGGCAGGCAACGTGCCGCCCGACGCCATCTCGGTGCTGCTGCAATCGGTCTCGTACGTCGAGAACGTTTGCAACATCTACGCTGCCGCTGGTGGAGCTGATCTCGAGAGCGTCGAAGAGGCCAAGCTGCGCGGCCCGCACTCGCTCAAGGCGAAGGGGCGCGCCGTCACGGCCGAGGACTTCGAGTGGCTCGCCAAGGAGGCCTCGGGCTCGGTCGCGCGCGTCTGTGCGCTGCCTGCAACCGACCGCGAGGGTGAGGTGACGGTGGTCGTGGTGCCGCGCGTCGCCGAGACGCATCCGGACTTCATGGAGAAGCCCATCGCGAGCACCGAGCTGTTGCGCAAGGTTCGCAACTACCTTGCGGACCGCAAGCTGCTCACGACCGTGCTGAACGTGACGCGTCCGACGTTCCGGGAACTCTCGGTCGTGGTCGAGATCATCCTCTTGCAGGCGACGGCGGCCGACCGCGTCAAAGCCGAGATCGAGCGGCGCGTGCGGATGTTCCTGCACCCGCTGCGCGGCGGAAAGACGCGCGAAGGCTGGCCGTTCGGGCGCCCGGTCTACCGCGTCGACCTCTACCACGTGGTCGAAGAGGTGGCCGGTGTCGACTTCGTCGATCGCGTCCGGATCATCGACGAGCGCACCAAGCTCGAGGTCGACCAGCTCAAGATCCGACCCGGCGAGTTGGTGCATTGCCTGAAGGTCGAAGTCGTCGAGAAGGCGCACGAGCGCATCGCGTGAAGCACGTGGGCGCGGGTACGGAGCAGGGCCGATGACGGAAGCAGGCGGACG